>SSFI01000033.1 GCA_008015325.1 Rheinheimera sp. | reverse complement strand
GGGGTAGCACTCAACGAGAAGATCCGTCAATTCAGTCATCGATAAGCTGGTTTTAAGGATTTCTTCCTTAACAAATAGCTCAGCAGCTACTTCGATTTCTTTCCGAGTATCTTTAAATGATTGTTGGTCCGTAGCGTAGTGAAAGCTGTTAGCAAGTATTTTAAGTGTTTGTTCCGTACTCTCCAGGAATGGGATCGTCTCGAATCTGCCTTGAATCTTGCTCCATTCTTTCTTCAGAGCATCACTCATACCACGGGCATATTGATCAAAAGCCTGGTGTAGCAACACGAAAAACAAAATACGTCCATGCGCGCCGCCCTTACTGGCTTCGGCAATAATTTGGAGAAGATGGATGTCCTCACTATTGCTATGCCGCGCGTCATATTCCAGAAATTTGCCGAATTCATCGAGAACTAGCAGCAATCCACGTCCGCCTTGTTGCGACCATGCAACTTGCAGCATAGAAATAACTTGTTTGATGTCTTCATGCGTGTAGTTGTGCTTTTGCAGTGCTTGCACCGCATCAATGACAACAGGCATCTTCCCATTTTGGATGGCCGCATTTCGGACGGCTTCAAGCAAACGACGAGACAATGGTTCGGGGTTGCCACTCAAAACTAGGGGCAAATAGTCACCACCTTTCAGGTGTTGCTCATAGGCTTGAGCTAATGCCTGGTCAGCATTTTGTAAGACCTTCAGTGCAGTTTGCCGGATAGTCGCAGTCTTACCTGCTAACAGCTGAGTAATGAAGACAGCAAAACTAGACTTCCCAGAGCCATAAGGGCCGATTAAAGAAAATGCACTGGTTCTTTTCTCGGAGCTTGCACTGTCTAACAGACGGGATAAAGTTTCTTTCGCCCTAGCGGTGGGTATATATGCTTTTATTACCTCTTCATCACTCAGGTCACGTTCGACATTGACCGAGCGGGAGTAATAAGTATTGATGGTCAGCGCATTTGATTGATTGTTATTTGGCAGCATGTCAGACCTGATAATAATTTTTAAGTGTTAAATCGCGCAGAGAATTCAAACTTGCTTCACCATCGCGGAAATACAAAATCCACTCACCCGCCTGTTCTTTCAGCTCAAGCAAATCGGGATAAGCGTGTTGCATTCTCTCCAACACGGTAATGGCCGCACTCTGCGATAAACAAAAGCATGCAGAAGGGCCTGGCAAACACTCTTGACCTTTCATCAAATCGACAAGCGAAACAGAGACGTTCGAACCTTTCCTGGCAGCAAAATCCGCCACGATAAAACCAAAAATATGAGTATTGATTTCCGGCTGCTCTACTACCGGTTTGAAGTATTTGTGATCTGTACTATTGAAATACGCTAAGCCGAGCTCAGCCATTGGATTATCAAAGCTATCCTCTATCGAATCCTTTTTCTTGCGCTGAGGCGCATACATACGCAATACAATTCCAATGTCCTTTTCTAAAGATGAGTCGCCAACTTTTACACCAATACGGCCACGGCAGAAATCTTTAAAAGCCGTAACAACTTCATCGTAAGAGAAGGCTAGTGCATGGAAGCGTCCAAAGAACCAATAGAAGGCCAACGCAAGTTCTGGGTTACTGCATAAACGCCAATGAATCAGCTGTAGGGAACCATCATCTTCAAGATAGGGATCGAATTCTCCTAGAATGGCTCGTCCGAAATCCGTAACTACAAGAGAGTTACCGAATTTGCCGATGATGTCTGATGCCTGTAGCCAGTAGTAAATCGAGCTCACCATATTCTTACCAACCCCTAGCTTCACCGTAGCATATTCATCGGTGAACGCTTTCGCCCCTCCACCACTGGTGAACGCGTGGAATCCTTTTGGTAACCAGCTAAACCGCAAGCCAAAAGTTTCATGACGTGCAAAGCTAGGTTTAATTTCCTGATAGTTCATATATACACACTTCAAGTTTTAAGCACAGAGCTAGATCTGTAAGGATAACCAGTGATTCTATAGGAACTACCTATATCATGAAACCGGAAATTCCGAACCTAAAACAGGTAAAATATGCAAATTGTTGATAGATATCACCTGCAAGATTGCCACCTTTGCAATTACTCATCATTCACAAAGAATTAAGTACATGAGCTACCGTGCAAAATGCCAGCAGCCTGCATTTTCAACGCCACCGAATCAGCTTTACAGCACCTGCTGTTTATCCCGAAACGCAGCGTAACTGAAGTCGAAAAAAAACCAATGACTGGATATATTCACATGTCGTGAAGAGATACAGAATTTACTCAGCGACTCGTACCGGAAAAAGTTCAAGCTTTCGCCTTATCACGCTGACATATCTTACTTTCCATCCAAGCCAACACCTCAGCCTCCACCCAAGCCGCAACCCTTGAGCCCAACTTCACCGGTTTCGGAAAATCCCCTTCAGCAATAAATTTATACACGGTTGAACGCGCGAGGCCCGTGCATTCCATCACTTGGGTTAATCGAATTAATTTCATGTTGGATCCCCTGTGTTAAGTCCAAAACATCAGGGGACGCGGTATTTTTTAACTGTACTGCTATGGCAGCTGCGGACCTGTTTCGACCGAATTTCAGATATATATCACCTATGTGCATATACCCACACACTGTCAAAAAGGAGGTTTTATATGCACAACAAACCCACGGTGAAAGACGCGTTGAAATGGTCAGTGACGGCACTGGATGTTCTAAGTAAAGCGGCGGACTTGATTGGTAAAAAGCTCAACCGCAATTCGGTGTTTAACTGCCCGCAAGCCACCAAAGACTTTCTGACTTACAAACTGGCCCCGTATGAGCGGGAGGTGTTTTGTGTGTTGTTACTGGACAGTCAGCACCGGCTAATTGAATTTCACGAGCTGTTTTACGGCACCATCGATGCTACGGCGGTATACCCGCGTGAAGTGGTCAAGCTGGTGCTCGAACACAATGCAGCGGCGGTGATCTTCGCGCACAACCATCCGTCCGGGGTGGCCGAACCATCCATGGCAGACAAGAACATCACGCAGAAGCTGACCTCAGCGTTGGCGCTGATAGACGTGCGGGTACTCGATCACATTGTGGTGGGGGAAACGCAGGTGTCGTTTGCCGAACGGGGCCTGATTTAGGCCTCTATGCCGTGGCTTTGGCCGGTCGTGATAGACGCGCTGTTGCCGGGCAGATGTCAGGTTCCCAAAATACTATTCTGGGAACCTGCGAAGTCGTGTCTGGCGCGGGGTGTTGGTAAAAACATCGGCTGAGGTTGTCTTTTTTGCGTTTTCAGCAAAATAAGGAACTTGACCATGTCTGAAGTCGAAGCCGTGAAAGAGCCAGATAAAATCAAGCTTATCAGTTATCTGCTCAAACGTCATTTTGGCCAGCAACTGGCCGACATCTGGGAGGTGGGGCTGAACCTGGCCCTGCGCATCAGCGATTTGTTGAACGTGCGGTTTACCGATATCAAAGGGGACCGCCTGGTGCTCAGGGAGGGCAAAACCGGCAAGACCGCCAATATCCTGCTCAACGCCAAAACGCTTAGCATTATCGAGCGCATCCGGGCGCAACATCCGCTGCATGTGTATCTGTTCCAGTCCCACCGTCACCCGGGGGCCTGCAACAAACCACCCAAGCCACTATCGCGACGATACGTGACAAGAGCCCTGGCCTATGTCGGTGAGGACGTTGGCCTGGCGCTTGGTACCCACTCGATGCGAAAGACCAGAGGTTACCACTTATATAAGGGCACCAAAGACCTGGCCCGGGTGATGCGCATGCTTCGCCACAGCTCAGAAGGTGTCACCCTGCGCTATATCGGAATGACGCAGGATGAGATTGATAAGGATTTTATTGAATTGGAGATTTAACATCGGGTTTGCAGATTGCGGCATATGGCGGCCCGATGGGCCGCTGTATGCTGTTTCCGCATTGCAAGTGTTGCGGTCAACACACGTCACGCGCGATACGTGCGGTGTGGGCAACGCGCACATCGAGCGAGGCTTATTTTTTTAGGCCGATCTGAGACTGGCCGTTACTGGGCGTCGCTTTGCCGGCGAACTTTTGCCCTATCAGTTGGCCGGGCCCATTAAAAGTCTCTTCAAACTGTCCGTCTTTATCGATCCGCAGCACTAAGGCATATTCAGGACATGACCGAAAGGCGACTCGGTCGCCTTGGGTCGCTTTGATCTCAATTTTTTTGCCATCTTTCTCGGCATTCAATCCTTGGACCGGTGCGGGGTTTAAAGTTAACTAAGCATGGAATGCAACAAAGAATGCTCTATATGTACCACTAAGACCGCTGACCTATTAACCCCATTTTCATCGTTGAAGAAGTTTCGGTGGTTATCCCTAAAACGGTCATGATAGCTAAGTGCAAATTGTTAAATGTATGCAAATCAGAACTTTAGCGAGCGCCTTACTCGTTCAAGTATCGGGCGCCAGACAATCGCATCCGATTGTCTGTGCGACAAAGTTATTTCAATCAGGCGATTTGATACAGGAATCTTGTATTGTGTCACTTGCCATGGGGAAGGAGAATTTATTCCTGTCCGAACATAAGGTATTACAAGCATCTGATAATTATTAATCTGGCCAATTTGCACAGGCTGCATCTCAATTACCTTGAAGCCACCAGATGTCTCAATCTGTCTAAACATTTTTAATAACTCCGCCTCAACCACTTTAAGGTCTTCAGGAGAAGCGGCTAGGAGATCTGATTGAGTGAAGTCACCGGGTGACGTAACACTTACACGAATCGTTGCTCCTACTGGATCTGGCGTGGCATTTATTGCCAATAAGTTTTCCTTGCGACCACTCGGTCCGCCGATGCCTTCATTATCAAGCAGCGCTTGCCCAGCTGCACCTAAGTTTTTGCGAGTTTCAAGAGGCAAAACCGTCCAGTGGGATGGAACATCGAGAGAGATTCCATACGCTAACTGAACAATACGAAATGAGTCGTCTTGCGCTAATGCTTTATATCCAAACAAAGTTAAGAAGATTAATGCACAGAGCAAAAAACTTTTAATATGCGCTATCATGATTGGATTTCTTGAGTTGGCTGTTGCTTTTTTTCCTGGCGCTTCAGAAATGAAAAGAACAGCCAAGCAAATGCAAGTGCGCTCCCCAAACTGAGTTGGTTTTCAGCAGTAATCGGCACTCCGACGCTTTCAGAAACTTCCTGAAACCTGTACGCCTTTATGAACCATAGTGCGACAGTACTCAGGATGAATATAAAAACACTCAACAACCATGCAGCCAATCGAGATGCAGGCTTTCTCTTGAAAGCAGTAACGTTCAGTATTTTTGCTAAACAAAAAATGAAAAAACCATAAATAATAAGATCCACAAACATATATAAATTATCCTTTTTATTAAAAAAAACGTCCTGACATTGGCTCTACAAAATCATTAAATCGACATAAAAAACACATCAGCACCCATGTAAAATTCAGCACTTGTACGATATTCATTTTATTTTTGCTTCGCAATATTTAATTGGTGATTTCGTAGGGATATATTATTTATCTGCAATTTATTACGACCCATCAAACTCACACACAGATCTGCCATACAGACCTGCTGGCGGCCGTTTGCTTTGGCGCGATACAACTGTGCATCTGCCTGGCGGATCGCCTGTTCAATTGCCTGTTCGTTGTTGGTTTGGGGTTGTGGATCAAGCGCGACCGTGCCGGCGGAAAAACTGACACTAAAGCCAATCTCACCGTCCTGCAGACACATTTGTTGAAAGCATTGCTGCAGCCGTTGTAACAAGGACGCGAGCGCGTCGGCATGTTGCTGCGACGTCATCAGGATAAATTCTTCTCCGCCAAAACGCGCCACAACATCAGTTTGACGCAGCGTGGCTTTGGCGGCGTCAGCAAAAGCGCGCAGTACCGCATCGCCGGCCTGATGGCCATGTTGGTCGTTGATTTGTTTAAAGAAATCGAGGTCAATCAGCACGACCGACAGAGGGAATTGCTGGCGTTGCGCCAACAGTTTTAATTGCTCAGCCTGGCGCATAAAAGCGCGGCGATTCAACAGCCCGGTCAGTGGGTCGGTATCGGACAGCTGCTGCAGTTTTTGTTGAAAGCGCCGGCTGCGGTACAGATACAGCACCAGCACGAATGTCACCACGCCACCTGCGGCAATCACCGTCAGCATCAGGTTTAACCGCGCCTGCGCTTTTTGCTCAGCAGCGGCCAGTTGTTCAGCTTGTTTGGCTTGCTCAGCGGCTTTGGTATCTTCCTGCGCCAGCTCTAAGCGGGTTTGGTAACTACCCAGCATCAACGCGCGGGCATCGGCATCCTTTTGTGCGCGCAGCTGATGATACTGTTGGCTGGCGGCAAAAGCAGCCTGATAATCCCCTTGCTTGGCGGCCAGCTGCTGCAACAAGTCATAACGCTCCCATTTATTGGAATCAGTCATCCGGTTGAGCATCTGCTGCGCCGCAGCGAGGTCATTAAGGTGCAAGTACGCGAGGCCAGCATAATAAGCCGAGCGCTCGTTTAATGTCGGCATCTGCTGAGCGGGGTTAAATTGCTGCAGGCGGGCAATATTCGTTAAATCACCTAGCTGTACTTGTTCTAACAGCACCAGCTTTTCCATCACGTCGGAGCAAGGCACATTCTTGCTAAGTGCAAGTGATGCCTTGGCATACTGAAATTTTTCCGCCAGCGGTAAAAAGTATAAATTCGCGATATTGCAGTTTGCGATCGCCAGATTGTCTGTAAAGTTTTTTTGTTTTGCCCGTTCGATGATTTGGTTATACAGAGTAAGAGCCTGTTCGATATCACCGATTTGCCCACTATGGTAAGCAAGTTCTTCTTGAATTGTAGGGAAAAAGTCTTTGTAGACAGCCTCAATATCCTTGGCAGAGAGTGTTTTAACCAACATAAATAAAGGCTTAGAGATTTTGTCGTACTGCTTTAACTTGTAATACGCCTCTAACAAATTGGCCAAACTATGCACATTTACATAGAGGTCATTCTTTAATGCCGGATGTTGTTGCACTTGCTCCAGTAAAACAATCGCTTCTTCGGCACGATTTTGGTAGGTGTAAAGCCCATAGGCTTGAATGGTCATCGCATATAAATACAGCTCTGGGTGCTGCTCTTGATTAATCAGCGGCAGTGCCTTGGCCAGGTTGCCATCAATCGCGGCTTGTCCACTGTGGAATAATTTGTGAGCTTTCAGCAGGTATAAACCAGCCAATCTTGCCGGGTCATTGTTGACAGCAGCAATCCGCTTCTCAATCTCCTCGACTGTTTTTTCAATGCTAATCGCGGCCAAGGTATCAACTTCAAGCCGCTCCGCCTGAATTTGCGCCAAGGTATAAGGCGTGTCTGCAGCAATCGCCGTGGCACTACTGAGCCACAGCATGCCAAAGCCAAACAAGACACAAAGCGCAGCGCTTAAGCGCCAGCGTAAAAGCAAAGCAGAGAAATTCCAGCAGACAGCGAACATCAACAGCGTCACTCCATGAACGGCAGGGTTCATCCGTTTTATGCGTAAAAACTTATTTATAAACGAGTTTCTGTTTTAAGCACAATGGTTTCATCGCATGGCGGTTCGACAGGGGTTCTATCCCCCTCGAACCGCCAGCAGGAACGATGAGGCCCTGCTTTATCCTCATCCGCGTCAGGATTGCTAAGATGGACGAGACAGTTAAGATGAACGAGACAGCAAAGTAAGCTGCTGTTTCATCCCGATTGCGCTTTGCATCTCCTCAGTAGTCAGCGTTGGCAATGTCACACCATCATAGCCTTGAGGTTCAGCCGGACCATATTCATCCCATTCTTCCCCTGTATAACTGTTCACCAACCAGTAATGACCTCGTGAAATATCAATTCCACTATCAAGGGCAAACAGGTACAAGGCATATTGCTCAGTAGGATTCTGTATTTCCCCGAAAAGCCCATGTAAGCCGCCATAGGTAGGATGCTGAATATGCGACAAATAAAACCAGGGCAACAAAGTGATAAAGTCTGGGCTCGGCGGGTAGATCTGGTCTAACCAATCTACCACCATGCTGGCCGGCAATGAACAGCTGAAGTTTGGGCGCTCGCTGCCATTGAGCACCTGTTCCACATTGGGTGCTGCCAAACTGTTTAGCTCATACTCATTTGCTAGCTGCTGAGTTTTTTGCTTGATTACTAACGACCGCTCGTATGCATCAGCCCATTCCATCGCATCTTCACTTAACTGTGCGCCAGCGAGACGCTGTCGATACCAATACTCACTGGCCTCGTCATCTTCAGACTCATCGTCAAGCTCATCTTCAAACTCAGAGTCATGCTGCTGTGGTGATTGCCACAATACATACAAAAGACGGGCATCCCCATCGCCAGCTAAGGCCATCAATCTGAGTTGCTGTTTCAGACCATCGATTTGCTGTGGCGGTAAATCTGTTTTGCCATCCAGTAAGCCAAGATGCTTGGCAGCGTCCATCAAAACCATCTGGGGCGTGCTGCTATGCAACTTTTGTAATTCTTGCAAAATGGATTGCAGCAACGGATTGAGAAGCGTCGCCGAGATGGCTAACTCAGTGATCTTGCGGTGCAATCTATCCTGGATGGTTGCAATTTCAGTGCTTTGTAAGCTGCTAAGCGCTTGGTGTGCCCCTGCGGTTTTAAAAGCTGCATAAGTCTTGAAACCCAGACAAGCCGCGTATAGCTCAAAAACCTGACTACGCGTCGGTGAGTTTGGATGTGCTTGCAGCGCATTGATGGTGGTAAAAACGGCGTTCGATAACACTGACATAATATAACTCCGGTGGCTGAGTGCCGAAGCAATAGACCGTGACCGCATGCGTTTAAGGCCAGGCCGCTCAACCTGGAATTAAATTAAGGTGTGTTTCCGTAAGAAATGGTCGCTTTCGCGATATTGCCTTCTTTCACTCGCATGTAAGTGAGGCGGGCGCCTATAGAATTAGGCTAACCCATTTCCCCAAAATTGCCAAGGGCCAGGCTCGGAAGCGTTCCATGCCCCCGAATACCCGGCAGTAACTGGGACCTATATTATCTAGAAAAAACTCTGATTACTTACAACCTGCTCGCACCATAGCTGCGTTGCGCCCGATCGAAGAATTTCGTTGGTTCCTTGGCAAAATAGCTCACGCGGAAAAACAAACTTTTTAGTACATCCGTAAAACCCGGATCGCTTGGGTCTAAGGTATAAGTAGGTTTCGGCGGAAAATGTACGAGTCCATCAGCTTGGGCCAGTGGCAGCCCTACAGCGCTGGCCCAAGCTTTTGTCACTCGAGCAGATAAATTCCCTTCTTCCGCGTCAAACGAACCAAGCGTGCGGTAGCGGTCTTTATTCAATAACACGAGGACATGGTAATGTGGCCGACCATACTCGCCTATCTCCCTCACCCAGACGTATCGAAGATTATGCGAATGCACACGTTTGCCTTCCCGCTCTTTTTTCGCATCTGCAGCATCAAGCTGAGCTTTGAGTGATGCGAAGAATCGGCTAATCACTGCGGTATCCTGCACTGAAAAATTTGCAGGCAGACGCAAATCCACCCGGAATGCAAAAGTCCGTGGTGAGTGCAGCAATGACGATATGATCGTTTGGTGAATGCCATCCAGATAATCGTAAATCAATGGGCCGTAATTTAAGTTCACAGGCAAGCCTTGGAATTGCCAGTAATGCCATAACCCGTTTACAGGTTTGAGCAGTTGTTGAAATGGGGTTTGATTAAATTGAGCCATGAGGTATCTCCAATGTTGGTTTGGTTCAACATCATTGGTACCCGGTGTAATATTTTAAGCAGAGGTGGTTATCCTATGTCCCAGAGAGGGAACAACATCCTTGATATATATTATTATTACCCGACATTGGTTGGCCCAGTAATCGCCAACATTGATTGGCTAAAAAGTGGCAATTTAACGTAAATCGTTGATGTCAGTTACTCTGGAATTATCGCGTGATTAGCCATAGAAGCAGAAGCACTTTTCCTCACCGAGCGCCATCTTTAAATATCCCGCAATCCAAAACATCTTTTCCACTTCACGACAGTTTCGCTTCAGCTTTAGTCAACTATTTCCGGAAATTACTTAGGTTGCTCTGCTATTTGCGGCGGTAGTCCAGCATTGAGGCTGTTCGGTCCTCGATGGTTGTAATACTCCAATAAGTACCGACTGATATCAGTTTTTGCCTCAAGCAAATCTGTATAAGCCGTTGCCGCGCCGACTCATGCTCTGAGAGATTCGGTAACGCCATAATCGTTACCTGAAGGCCAGTGACCTTTCCCCCCACATTTCTACTACGCCATGCCTAAGATCCCTATCGCTGCCCGTTATGCCTGACACATCGCATAACTGACCACAAGGTGCCGATACAAATCAAGAACTACTGCAACGGACTTCCAGCCCCGCAGCCCCGCAGCCCCGCAGCCACGCGGGACTTCAAGGCCATAGAGCTTATAAAAATCAGTTAAAAACAGATACAAATTCAACTTAAAACCACTGAAAAATCGATAAAAAATTTATATAAATTCAATTAAAAATATTTAAGTAAATTTATAAAAATATTCTACACTGTCAAATGATGAGCTACAGTTGTGGGAATTTTATGACAAAAAAAGTAACTGAGATATGTGAAAACCTAGAAAAACTAAGTCATGAAAAATTACATTTAGTATACATAAGGACCCTGAATACCGGTTTGATACCGAAACTGCCTATCGAAATTCCTTATAACTGTAATGCAGATAAAATTAGCCACCTGAAGTTTCACATGTCACAAGACTCGCTTCAGGCTAAAGCTCTTTTTGATTACGTCGAATCGATAATGAAAATTTTTCATGAGCCGATTCCCGAACAAAATTTCGAGTGGATAGATCCCAAAAACCAAAGGCAATGCATTTATTTGTGGCTATTTATTCAAACTATACCAACGTTAGGAATACTTCAGAAAACAGACAAATGGGGCAGGGTTATAAATGCTTATCCAGACCTTAGTATGCCGTCATCTCCGTCTTGTGCAAAAACTTGCTTAGAATTAGCTAAAGACTTTTTTAATCTTTGGAATATGGACCAACCAACAAGAATTGAAGCCATTGAGCAGGCAAAACTTGGATGGATAAAAGCATCAAAATTTAAACATAAGATGATAAAAAACCTAGAGAAAGGCATCCCTGAGCTAACCAGTTGGTTCGAAAATTATTCAGCAAAGTATTCTTTACCGAACTTGAGTAATATTGAAATGGCGACTTTTGCAGAAAAACTTCCACTAGTTCTGGCAAAAATTGATATGTGGAATATCACAGATAGCGAGAAGATCGTTATTCTCAACAAAGCTTACAACGCGATGGCGAGCCAAAAATTCAAGCAAAAACCGGACGATCAAAAAGGTGCAAACTTTTGGTTAGGTGCGACTCATATCAGGATGATTTCACATATTGCAAAAAAGAAAAAAATGTCTGAGCGAGACATCCTGTTATCGCTTATAAACGATGCCTACATCAAAACCGAGATGTAGACTTCGCTTACCTTTGATTTTTTTACTGAAAAAGGTGGGCGACAAACAACCTCGCATGGGTTCGTCACCGAGCAGCTGACCGCGCTGCACCTGTGAACTGTCAGACGATAACTAAGCACGCCATTGCAACAGAGTTTCCAAAGTCAACGGCTGCTACCAGTTGCTTATTACATCTGTGATCATGACTGCTAAACCATCGGATTGAAAGTAAACGTAACACGCCCCCCACATTCTCCGGTTAGCTAAACCACCATACCCTCTTTGCCTTCTCTATCAAGCAGGGTTTCCAATGATCTGCAGAACTACCGAACAATGGCTGGCGTTGTTTGACCAGCACAAGAGCACCTTCCACAAATTCATCCTCATCAAGCAGTCTCTACACAGGTAGCCAACTTTGTAATTGGAACATATCCCGTGATATCAAAGAATTTGCCAGTAAAATGAGCAATACCTATAGAGTTCGAAAAGTTGCCAATACCACCAACAAGAATTTGGAAAAGAGAATTGATTATCCTTAGTCTGGTTGGTGATTATGTTTATACCGAGTACTCCTCCCCCCCGCCTCAGTCTTCATCAAACACCCGAGCTCAACCAGTTGAGCCAGATGGCGGGTTGCTGTAGCAGGGCTTACTTTGGCAACTTTGCCGTATTGGCTGTTGCTGATACCTTCGCTGAAATCACCATCCAGCAACCGGTTCAGCACTTTGACTTGTTCTTTACTCAGCCGGGTTTGGTCCACACGTTGCCAGAACCTGGTTTTTTGCAGCGTTTGTTCGATATCCGCCAGCACCTGCCGCATGCTGGCAGCCAGCGTATCGAGAAACCAGATTAACCAAGTGGTAATGTCCGTATCTCCTCGCTGGCTTTGCTCCAGAACATCGTAATAACTGCTGCGGCGTTCCAGGATTGCAACCGACATCGCGTAAAAGCGGATAGACTGATGCTCTGCCTGCGCCAATGCGAGGTCAGTCAACAGCCTGGCTAACCGGCCATTTCCGTCTTCCATCGGGTGAATGGTGATAAACCAGAAATGCGCGATGCCGGCGCGCAGCAACGGGTCTAAATTGACATCATCCTTTGAGCCGTTAAACCAGTCGATAAAGCACTTGAGTTCACGCTCCAGTACCTGCCGGGGTGGCGCCTCGAAATGCACTTTAGGCCGGTCGATGCGGCCCGAAACAACCTGCATCGGTTCATCACCGCGCAGCTGACCACCCTGCACTGGCTGCACCAGTGAACTGTCAGATGGGAACAACCAGGCATGCCATTGCAATAAGCGCTCTAAAGTTAACGGCTGCTGCCAGTTGCCAATTGCATCGGTCACCATGGCTGCTAAACCATCGGATTGCAGCGTAGTTGCAGTCGGCTGAAGCTCAGTAATACCCAGCTTACGGGCCAGTGACGATCGCACCACGCTGTGATTGAGCTTCTCGCCTTCAATAGCGCTGGACGTGAGAACATTCGCCAGCATAGTATCAAGCGCAGCTTGCTGATGATCTTGCACACCCATTTTCCCCAGCAGCAAACCTTGCAAAAAATGCAGCTCACGCAGCATGGGAGACAATAGCGAGAGGTCATACCGAAAGACTGGCAATCCCCCCTGCTGAAGGCCAGGCCAGTCTGATTGTTGCCAGATCCACATCTGCTGAACTCCTGCTGGTTGAGGTGAATACCCACCTTAATCTAATCAAATTATGAGCTGAATGGCAAATCTATTCACCTCAGCAGGTGCAAACCAATCTACGCCAAGTCTTTTAAATAAAGCCTTTTTCAAGACCATACATGGCTTATTCTGAGGAACTGGATCAACTTAAATCGCAGCATTTATTGCTGCATTTATCGTTGCATTTATTGATGCATGAAATAATGCAAACACTATGCTAATCTCCGGAAATCAATGCACATATGCGATTGACACAAAAATGACCAGCCCAACTATCGATGCAATTATTGATTTTTTACACCGTAATCCGGCGAGTTCCACTGAACTCGCCAGCTTCTGTAATTGTGATCGCTCGACAATAACCCGCCAACTGAAACTGCTCGAAGCGAAGCTTGCTGCAAGCGGCCGTGCGCGCGCGACCCGCTATTACCTGCGGCGCGGGACAGACTCAGATACGCCACTTTATCGGGTTGCAGAAACTGGCCAGGCAGAACATTTTGGCACGCTGATCGCGGTAATGCCGCACGGCTACATCGTGAAAACGCCCGGAGAGACCGATGATTGTTTTTATGATGATTTACCCTGGTGGTTGCAAGACTTAAGACCGCAGGGGTTTCTGGGCCGGAACCTTGCTCAAGCGTTATTTAAAAGCGGAGTTGTTGCAACTGACGATATCGACTATTGGCAAGATCGGGATATTTTTAATGCGCTGCTGCATGCCAAAGGCGATTCACCGGGCAACTGGCTGATAGGCAATTTAAGTTATCAGCAATGGCTGCAACATGAGACTGCGATGGTGTCCGAAGCTGACTTTGTCAAACTGGCAACGGATGCAATGGACGGTGAGGTTGTCGGATCTTCCGCTGGCGGCGAGCAACCGAAGTTCTGTGCCTTTGTTGATGGTAAACATCGGCTGGTCAAGTTTACCGAACCTGTGACTAACGCCAATAGTCAGCGCTGGGCTGATTTGTTACTGGCCGAGCATCTTGCTTTGACCACGCTGGCGGACTTTGAAATTGCTGCAACCTGCTCCACGATTGTTAGGCTGGAACAACGTACCTTTTTAAGCTGTGAGCGATTTGACCGCGTCGGTACATTAGGCCGTAAAGGCCTGGTTTCGTTGCGAATGGTTGACATGCAGTTTGTCGGCAAGCCGGCAGAATGGCCCGTCATTGCGCAGCAGCTGTTAAAGGATAAACGTATCACGGCACAAGATGCAGCAACCATTGCTGTCGTTTGGTGTTTTGGTCGTCTGATCGCCAACACCGATATGCACACAGGAAACTTGTCGTTTTATTATGCGGACAACGGCGGCCTTGCTTTGGCACCGGTGTACGACATGCTGCCGATGGCATTTGCGCCCTTACGCAGTGGTGCTATGGCATCGAGCCATCCCCTAACCATTACACCTGTCGCAGAGGGCAAGTATTGGCGCCAGGCTTTCCCGATGGCGGAGCGGTTTTGGCAGCAGTTAGCGGAGCATGCCGATGCCTCAGCTGAGTTCAGAGCCATTGCCCAATCGATGCAACTTGAATTGCAGACTAAAAAATCGCTGATTGACCGGATGGCCTAGTTCTAGAACTGCTTGCAGGCAAGATCTAAAGATACAAGTTGATACACGGCGACATAATGAGTCGCGCTCTTTAAGTCGACACACTGCAACGTCAGGTACAGAATTACCGTAAATCATGAGGATGGTGGATACAATGGAAAACAAACTAGCGAAGTACGGTGTCAATGAACCAGTTAACCGCCCCAAGATTAAACCGACAAAACAGTTGGATTTAACAACTCCAGAAGGGCAACGGTTGGTCTACACGGAAGCCAAACTAATCCTTGTTCAACATAAGAACACTTTCAAACGCTTGGCTTCAATGTAATGCAACTTATTCATTTTCCCGCTGCACGGGTCATTGAAATTAACGCTTTTATTCTTACGACCGAGCCAGGCTGATTCACGTCAATCTGTACCCCATCGCCTTGTAACTTTTCTCCCGCTTTGTGAACATCCGTTGCAGCATCGGGAAATTGCAATCGACATAGTCATGAATAGTAACCAATGTTTTGCCGTCAACTTCTCGATGGATCCTGCCAGCATACTGAGCCAGCGCTCCTTTCCACGCGATCGGCATTGCCAGAAATAGCGTGTCCAGTCTCGGCAAATCAAAACCCTCCCCGACATATTTTCCGGTTGCCACCACAACAGTGGCGGTTTGCAATCCGTAATTGGTACTTTTGCGCTCAGCCGCTTTCATTGCGCCGGTCAAAACCACAGATTTGATACCTTGTTCCTGCAGCAACCGGTTGATGGTCTGGGCATGTTCACGACGCTCAGTAAGCACCAATGGATGCCGGTTTTCATTCACGCTTTTTACTACATCCGCCACAATACGACATGTGCGAGATCCGCATTCCATAATCTCGCGATATACATCCGTTATTTTGGCTCGCTCATCGGTAGCCATTACTTTTAATGGTTGAGTTTCGAACAATTGATGAACCCGGACTTCCTGATCAAATTGTGCTTCCGCCTGTGGCTTTACTTTATGCCGGATTGGCCCCGCAGCCATGAAAATAATCTTTTGATGGCCATCTTGTCTTTCCGGTGTTGCAGTCAGACCCAGCACATATTTCGCGCGAACTTCATTAAGCACCATCTCAAATCGAGGGGCTGATACATGGTGGCATTCATCCACAATGACCTGACCATAATCCTGCACCAGAGGCAGTACAGTGTTGTCTTTTAAGTTGATCAAACTTTGATAAGTCGCAATATCGATAACTCCGGTAGGCTTTTTCTTTCCCCCACCGACTACGCCAACTTCTGTATCTGGCAAAAATGTCAGAAGACGCTCTCGCCACTGGTCAAGAAGCTGACGACTATGGACCAAAATCAACGTATTTACTTTGCGCTTCACGATGATCCCGATCGCCGTCACCGTTTTGCCGAACGCGGTGGGGGCATGCAAAGTACCGGTATCATGTTTTGTCATCTCTTTGACAGCAGCTTGCTGATTCTGACGCAAAGTCATCAGTGGTTTTAAGCCCACCAACTTTTTGCCCAAAGTCCGTTTGTCATCAAACTGCGCAGCGATGCCGCATTCACTCAGCAGCATTAATACATCATCCAGACAACCCCGTGGTAAAGACAGATACCCCTGCTCTATCCGAGCACAGGAAATAAACCGCGGGATCCCATGGGTCGAAAACCTGAGTCCCTGAGTTTTAAAAAACACTGGGTTGGAGAAGCTGGCTAATCGTCGTAGGCGGGCAGCCAATTCGGTTGGTATGGCGCTGAGTTCCATATAAAGCCGGTCTGCCAGCGTTAAAGTGAGATGCGATGGTAAATCTTGTAGAAACAAAGGTGCCTGCTTTGCGGTAAGCTCCCACGGCGGTCGTTGCAGTGCGCAACCTTGCTCTTCTAGCATTTGGGACTCAGGCGAAATCCGACTGAGCAACTGAGTTAAACCCTGTGTATTGATACGCTGTATGTGAGACAGAAATTGCCATTGGTCTTCGATCAAATTCAAATCGCTGTCAACAAAGGAACTATTGCCGTTGATACGGGCTTCTCGCTGCAAAGGGAGTGCAATCAAATTGCCAAAACCACCTTCAGGCAAAACATCTTGATTGGGGAACAGTCTGTCGTACGAATCAAATGACAGATGAGGAAAGATCTCCATCGCTTTATCCAGCAGCCCAAAACCTAACAGACGTGCTTCGGCTGCCGGCACTTTAGCATCGAAAAAAATCCATAAATGCGCACCACGCCCAGAACGGGAAATCTCGATAGCATGCGGGACATCAAATTGCACACAGGCTTTGGATAAGGCTTTTACCTCTTCTTGCCAGTTACCTTTATCAAAATCGACCGCCAGCAAATAACAAGTGTTGTCATTCAGCAAAGGATACAGACCAACAACTTGTTGCCCCGCCAAATGACGATACAGGACCTGATCGGTTAACTCGCTAAATTGACGGTGTTGGCATTCCTGGCAC
This sequence comes from Rheinheimera sp., assembly GCA_008015325.1. Classification (GTDB taxonomy): domain Bacteria; phylum Pseudomonadota; class Gammaproteobacteria; order Enterobacterales; family Alteromonadaceae; genus Pararheinheimera. The sequence goes on along the minus strand of SSFI01000033.1, from coordinate 4,313 downwards.
TTGATCCTCGGTTTGTTACAAATGCCCTTCACCCATTCATTGTTACAGGCGACAGAGTAACCACTCTTGCCTTGTTGATTTTGCCAACGGTTGGCGAAAATATCGTGCCGACCTCGGAACAACCCCCGGAAAATCGCGATTTTCTCACTGGGTGACAAAGATGAATTTATTTGGGTGCAGGGCCTCGCCTTGAGCAACGCGTCTCTTCGTGCCAAGAGGGATAGCCGTTCATTTTCAAGCTCTGCCAATCTGGCGTCTATTGCTGAAATGGAATTAAAGGGGTCAGCGGTAAAATCAGCTTGTTTCATCAGAAATGCTTAGCCTTAGATCGCGAAGTGCTGTCTCAAATACCTACCTCACATATTTTGGGATATAATAGTATCTGAAATGTCAAAAATAACCTGAAAATAGATACATAGGTATCCATGAGAGCTGTTATGGCACACTTAAGCCTTTTGTCGGTCCAAGACGTTCAGACTGATCTCAGCCAATGGCTGCGTGACCAGCGCAAAAAACACAAATGGTCCAGGGACGACTTGGCCGAAAAAAGCTTGGTACCTGCTGCCACGATAAAGAAATTTGAAACCACAGGACAGATCTCACTGCGGCAATTCCTGATGCTTTGGCAATCTGTCGATGATCTTGCAAGGCTACAGCAATTAACAAAGTTAGCAAATATTAAGCCAATGCCAACCAGTATCGATGAGGTCTTAGCGAATGAACTTTAACCGCACCAATCGCTTAGATGTATACCGTACCTTATCCACTGCTCAACAGGTTTTGGTTGGTACATTGGCGCAAAACCGTCAAGGTACTTTCTTTCAATACCAGGCCGACTATCTGCAAAAGTTTGGCAATTTGTCGCCATTTAAACTGAAAGGTGATACTTCACTGCAACTTGCACCTGCTGAACCGCATTCAGGTTTGCATGGTGTATTTGCTGATTCCTTACCTGATGGATGGGGTATGTTGCTGATGGACAGATTGTTTCGGCAGCACCAAGTACTTCCTTCACAAATTACGGCGATGGACAGGCTGGCCTTTGTTGCCGATCGCGGTATGGGTGCGCTGTCTTTTCAACCTGTATCAGAATTAAGTGTTCAGAATCAACACGAGTTCTTAGATCTCCATGCGTTAGGTACTGAAGCCCAGTTATTTTTTGATGGTCACACTGAAGATGTTTTATCGGCCTTAGTGCAGGCTGGTAGTTCAGGTGGCGCGCGTCCTAAAGCACAATTGTATTTTGCCGCTGATAATCAGCTACGTTGTAGTACCGCAAAATTTCCTGGATCCGAAGCTTGGTTAGTCAAATTTACCTCTGATCGTTTAACGCTTGGCCATGAAGAAGGTATTTGTGAAGCCGTCTATTTGCAGTTAGCGAAAACAGTTGGGATTGAAGTACCTGATTGGACATTGCTGGAATTTGCTGATGGACCCGCAAAAAGACGATGGTTGGCGTTGAAACGGTTTGATGTCGTGACATCTAGATCAAATGTTGATGGCCGCGTCCATCTGCATAGTACTTGTGGATTACTTGACGCGAATTACCGTTTGCCAAGTTTAGATTACGAAGATCTGATAAAAATGAGTAGTGTGCTCTGTAAAAGTCCGGCGGCAGGTCATGACCAGTTCAAACGGGCTGTGTTTAATCTCTTTGCTCTGAATCAGGATGATCACAGTAAAAACTCTGCTTTTTTACAGGCAGACGACGGCCAATGGCAACTCGCGCCATTTTATGATGTCACTTTCAGCCCATCAGCCTATGGCGAACACGCTACTGCATTTGCAGGTTTTGGTAAAACGCCTTCACTCAAAGCGATGCAAAAGTTAGCAGCGCAAGCCAACTTTGCTAATTGGCAACAAGCTCAGCAATTCATCAAGGCAGTGATCGATGTGATTCAGCAATTTGCTGAGGTAGCTAAAGACAACGGTGTATCGGCACAGACGATTAAACTGATCTCGCAACAGCTGGAGCAGGTTCGAATCGCAAACAGAGCGCTGATAAGCTAAGCGGCTAATTTAAACAGCCCCAGATTTAACTTTACGCGCACGGTACCATTTTTAAGATGGTTTTTCTGGCAAACTTGGTAGCGATCCAGGCAGCTTCTGCCGAAATGCCCTTCGGTACCTGCCACATAAACTTATCCCAATGCGAATAGAACCCTTCCTAAGCATAAGCAGGCAACACACCGTACTCCATAACAAGTCTTCCATGTCAGTGAAACACACCTTGACTGCGCCAGTTAACAGGTGCTACTCCTGACATCAAATGATTCAGGTTCATTGTTATGCAAGTTAAATTCTCTGGGGATGTCATTCCTCTATCAGATCTTAAGATCGACCCCGCAGAGGTGATTAGCCGGGCGCAGAAAGCCCACCGCCCAATTCTGCTAACGAGTCGTGGACGCGGTATCGCTGTTTTGCAAGGAATAGGAGAGTTTGAGAAAACCGCAGAGGAATTGCGGTTTGTAAAGGCGACCGTGCACGGACTCACTGATGTTATCAAGGGAAATACGGTATCTTTGGACGATGCCAAACAAGATCTTGGTATCAAATAAATGGTGAGACGCAGGGCTAAGTTCATAAGTTTGCGCTCATTCGAATCTGGCAGACATCAGCACAAGCATGGTAACTGTCAGACCAAGCCTGAGCTAGTACACTTGATAACGTTCAATAACCAAGCTCGAAAACCAAGCCCGACAACTACTTGAGTGCAATCTGCCGGACTAGAAACAGATCAGTTAGCTTCAGAGCCCCATATCAAATGGTTTTTTTGCGGCAGTGCCCTGCAATAAAACTTTGGCCATCTCACCTACCTCTTTCTGCACATAAGGCCAGTATTCCGGGTTATCCAAAGTTCGCTGCTTAATTTGGCTGGGAATAAAGCGACTCATTTCTGCGTTAAAGTCGGTGCGAACTTCGTCATCCTGTTGCAACTTATTAAGCTGTAATTCAAGTGCTGCATTAAAATCGTTTGTCTGCTTGTGCCTAGCCGCTAGTTTTTTCTCGACCAGTGATGGGGAAAGTGTAACTCCCCGTTGTTTTATCCAGACAATATCCCAAATATCACGTGGTTTAATTCTTCTGGCTCGGTAAGCAACAGCAATAAATTTATCCGCCAGCGTTTCCTGCAATGATTGTACCGGTACCAGAATGCCCTCTGTGGGTACCATGATGTTGTAGTGGTTAATCAGTGCTCTTTTTTCGACGTCGAACGACGGGATAGCGCACACATCAATATGCATTTTTTGGCGCGGCAAATCCGGGCGGTTCGCCTCTTTCACAATACTGATTTTCCACGACACGGTGTCGCCCTGATTATCTTCGGCGGGTTTATTCACCCAAACCTCGGTTTCATATTTGTCCTGCAGATACTGCTGAATATCTGTCTCCAACCCAGCAAAATCTGCCGGTTTAAAATGATGGCCGGCATTAAAATCGAGATCTTCTGACAAACGGGCACTGTTAAAACACATCCGTAAAGACGTACCACCGATAAAAGTCAGGCTCTGCATAGCGCCTTGTTTAATAAGCACCGCCATAATGTCGTGATGCAAAATCTCTTTTTCTATCACCGGGGTAATGGCAGCATAATCTGGGTTCGCTTGCACAATTTGACGAATTTGTTGTGTTAGCATCCAGCAATTTCTCCGGTTATTCAGTCAGCATATGCAGGTTGCGTTGACAGTGTTTCAGATCCATCAGCGCTTGTTCGGTGTTAGCACGATACATTTTGATCTCGGGGTCAAAATACAGGTTAGGCATAATCTGCCCGACTGGCTTTTTAGTGTGGGTCAATTCAATGACACCATAAGGCGTCGTGAAAGTGCCGCTTCTGCCTTTTGTTACCACAGTGACCCTGTCCATCATCAGCTGCGATATATCACCGGTATGACTTAATTGGCTTTCCAGGCTGATGTAACTGAGTACGTCGCTACGCAACTTTTTGATGATTTTATAAATAGCAGTGTCTGGTTCCGGTGGTGTAAGGACACTCTCGTACAAGCCCTTCACCACGCGCCTGAGCTGACCGCTTTTGACCCTATCAGCCAGAAACTTGATAAAAGCCGGCGTACAGGGTTGTTCCAGCATAAAGGCAAGCTCGGCAGCACTATGAATGCCGCCACCAGCTTTTACTGCATTGGCAAAAACGAACAGTAACTGATCAGCTTTTTTCATTAATCGATACACTAAATAACCGATTAGGTAATAAATTGTAGACCTTAAGCAGCCAACAGACAATCTGATGGTGCATGTTAATTTGCAGGCAAAACTGATCCACCATTTGCATCGAATTTTGATCCGCTTTACTC
>SSFI01000006.1 GCA_008015325.1 Rheinheimera sp. | reverse complement strand
GTATTCCGGACACTGGCGTGGTGTGTAAAGGCCAGTTTGAAGGCAAAGAAGTTATCGGTATCCGGTTAAACTGGGACAAACGGTACATCACACTGGCACCGGTTGCGACTGTATTAGGTCTGGCGTTTAAACTGTATGACCCGGAAAACCTGCTCGGTGATAAAGAAGATATCGGTATTACTTGTGCGCTGATTCCGACTTCGCACGAAGGCGTACAAATCGGTGACCGCCATTTCCCGATGAATATGGCGTTTATGAACGGCACCACCTACGGCAAAGACGTGTTTATTCCGCTGGAGTGGGTCATTGGTGGCCCGGCTTACGTGGGTCGTGGCTGGCGCATGCTGGTGGAATGTCTGTCAGCAGGTCGCGGTATTTCACTGCCGGCACTGGGCACTGCCACAGGCCATCTGGCGACGCGGATGACCGGCGCTTACGCCTATGTCCGTCAGCAATTTGGTCTGTCGATTGGTAAATTCGAAGGTGTGCAGGAATCTTTAGGCCGTATCGGTGGCCTGACTTACAGCTTAGAAGCGATGCGTGTGATGACCGCTGGTGCGATTGACCTGAAGTTAAGCCCGTCAGTCGTCACCGCCATTGCCAAATACCACATGACCGAAATGTCACGCACGCTACTGAATGATTCCTTTGATATTCATGCTGGCCGCGCTATTCAATGTGGTCCGAAAAACTACCTGGCGCATGGTTATATGGGCGTACCAATTTCTATTACGGTGGAAGGCGCTAACATTCTGACCCGTAACCTGATGATCTTTGGCCAGGGCGCCACCCGTTGCCATCCGTACGTGTTAAAAGAGTTAGAAGCTGCGGCTAATCCGGACAGCGAAGCGGGCCTGAAGCAATTCGACGAGCTGTTAATGAAGCACGTGGGTTTTGCGCTCGGTAATACCTTTGGTGCCTTGTTCCAGGGCCTGACCGGTGGACTGCTGAACAGCTCACCAGTTGCCGGTGAAACGGCAAAATACTACAAACAACTGACGCGGATGAGTAACGGCCTGGCGCTTTGTGCTGACTTCTCAATGCTGATGCTGGGTGGTGATTTAAAACGCAAAGAGATGTTATCTGCGCGTTTAGGCGACGTACTGAGCCATTTATATATCGCCTCGGCCGTACTGAAGTTCTATGAAGACAATGGCCGTCAGGTTGCAGACTTGCCATTCGTGCATTATAGCGTGCAGCGCAATTTGTATGAGATCGGCCGCGCCTTTGCTGGATTCTTCAGTAACTTCCCGAACCGTCTGGTTGGCAAGCTGTTAAAAGGTCTGGTGTTCCCGTTTGGCATCAACTATCAGTTGCCGGATGACGAAATGGCGATGCAGATTTCCGATGCGCTGTTAAAACCAAGTGTGATCCGTGACCGCCTGACCCACCTGTGTTATTTGGGGGAAGGCGAAAACGATCCGACCGGTTCTATGGAACAAGCATTCCTTGCTGTCCACGCCGCGCAGCCGCTGATGAAGAAAATCTTCCAGGCGCAAAAAGACGGCAAAATTGCCCGTAAGCTGCCGCTGGATGTGACTATTCGTAAAGCCGCTGAAGTTGGCGTGTTAACAGACGATGAAGTGGCGCAGCTGGAGCAGATGAACAAACTGCGGTTTGCCGCCATCAGTGTGGACAGCTTTAAACCGGGTGAACTCGAAGCGCGTGCTTTGCAGGCCTAATAAAGTTATCCAATGAAAAAGGCGCTGCGGCGCCTTTTTTTATCTTTATTGGGAACGAACGCCAATGTGTGGCGCACAGGATGGGCTCACCACAGCGATAGCCTTCTGTTGGCCTATCGGGTAAAGTAACTGTCCATTTCTGCATATAACCTCAAGAGAAAAAGCACCGCATGTTTGGATCTGTCATGCTGGACCTGCAGGGTCCGGAAATCACTGCTGAAGAAATTGAATTGTTAGACCATCCGGCCGTTGGCGGGGTGATTTATTTTACCCGTAATTACCAGGACAAAGCCCAGCTGTGCGAATTAGTGCGCCGCACCCGCGCCGCCAGCCGTAACCCATTGTTATTAGCGGTCGACCACGAAGGCGGCCGGGTACAGCGTTTTCGGCCTGAATTTACGTTAATCCCGGCGATGGGGCAGATTTTGCCGGGGGCCGGCGGTGATTTAACCCAGGCGCAGCAATATGCCACTGAGATGGCCTGGTTGATGGCGATGGAAGTGCTGACCCAGGACATCGATATTTCTTTTGCCCCGGTCGCCGATGTCTGGGGTGTCTGTGATGTGATCAGAAACCGGGCGTTTTCCGCCAACCCAACTGAAGTGATTGCGATGGTGCAGGCTTTTGCCAAAGGTATGCACAGTGCCGGCATGAAAACCACTGGTAAACATTTCCCGGGCCATGGCTCCGTCAAAGAAGATTCACACCTGCAGCTGCCGGTGGATAACCGCAGCAGCGAGGCGATTGAAGCGCTGGATTTATTTATTTTCCGCGAACTGGCCAAGGCTGGTGCGCTGGATGCCGTGATGCCGGCGCATGTGGTCTATCCGGCATTTTGTGATAAAGCAGCCGGCTTTTCCGACTATTGGCTGCAAACGGTGTTACGTGGCCAGATGCAGTTTGACGGCGTGATTTTCAGTGATGATTTAGGCATGGCGGGCGCGCATCAGGCCGGCAGTTATCAGCAACGCGCTGACGCGGCTTTAACCGCAGGTTGTGACATGGTGCTGGTCTGTAATGACCGCAAAGGCGCCATCGAAGTGCTGGATACCTTGCCACAAGCGTTCTGGCAACATAGCAGCGCACGGCTTGGCAAACTCAAACATCACAATATCACCACTGCAGCGCAGCTGACGCAAAGCCCGCGTTATCGCGAAGCTGTTGCACTGGCAGCGCGCTTACGCGCGGTGGAAGTCACAGGCGGTTCGAGCTCCGCCGGTATTGTTGAGCGCACTTAAGGCATTTTTGAGGAAAGATTTAATGATTGAAACCCGCATTCCCGGCTTGAGTCTGCGTCTGGCTACGGCCAATGATGTGCCACAGATTTTAAGTTTTATCCGCCAACTGGCGGAGTATGAAAAGTTGCTCGATATGGTAGTGGCCGACGAAGCCAAACTCAGCGCAACGCTGTTTGGTGACAAAGCTTATGCCGAAGTGGTGATTGCCGACTATCAGGGCAAACCGGCCGGTTTTGCCTTGTTTTTCCATAACTATTCAACCTTTTTGGCCAGGCCCGGCATTTATCTGGAAGACTTGTTTGTCGACCCGGCGCTGCGCGGCCTGGGTATCGGCAAAGCATTGATCACATATCTGGCGACTTTAGCGGTTGAGCGCGATTGTGGCCGGTTGGAATGGTCAGTGCTGGACTGGAATCAGCCGGCGATTGATTTCTACCAGTCACTGGGTGCCCAGATGCTGCACGACTGGCGCATCAACCGGGTGACCGGTGAGACGCTGCAGGCCATGGCAGGGATGTTTCCGGGCTGATTTTGAATAGCACAAACGGGTGCCTTGCAGCACCCGTTTTGCCATTTTACGCTAAGTTACAGCCTTAACCTTTAAAACCTATGGCTTTGGCCAGTGCCATCACGGCTTTGAGTTGCGGGCCTTGCTGATTGGCATAATTGCCATCGGTATAACCCCACCAGTCCCAGCAACCGTTTGGATTAAATGGCGCCATAGCACTCTTTTCAGTTTGCGGATATAACACCACCATATTGTTGCTATCCGCCCATTCATTCAGCCCTGTGCCTTTGGCATAAGCGTCACCGACCGCGCCGGCATATTGTTTACAGCCATGAAAGCTGATGTGCAGGGTACAGCTACTGCCTTTGGTACAGCTTTGTGGAATGTAGATATAACCGGTTTCACCCAAAGACGCAGCGGTGTCGCCGGTAAGGTCGTGTTGTTTGAGCGTTAACAGTTGCCCGGTGGTTTTAGCTGCTTTGGCTGATAAGTTCGGGTACAAATGTTTGAGCAGGGCACCGGCGGCGTCATAACCACAGGCACCGAGATAAGGCGCTTCGGACAGCTCACAGCCCGCACCGACATCAGCCGTCGGAAAATTGTGGCCAAAGGCTTTGTCGCTGACATACTGCACTTTAGCGCCGAGTTGCTGATATTGCGTGGCTAAGGCGTCGCTGACTTTGCTGTGCACAGTTTTATCTGCAGTGCCGTGGAGTAAAAACACCGGGCTGCCACTGAGGTTACTCAGAGGCGCGATGCTGCCGGCAGCAGCCTGCTGTTGCAGCAGAGCCGCGGCTTTGGCTAAATCCGGCGCACTGCTGTCTTTGTTAAAGCAATGCTCAAGTGCAACCGGTAGGGAGTTCTGCGCACAGCCATAAGGCCCGGCGGCGATAATCCCGGCGCCAGACACTTTGTCGCTAAAGGCCAGGTGGAACTGATTGGCCATATAACCGCCCGAGGATAAACCGGACACTGACAACTTCGGCGCCAACTGCAGTGCCGGCAACTCAGGAGTTGACAGCTCCGCGGCGGGCAGGGCGTAACTCAGCAGCAGACAGCCTGCAGTGATAAAAGAGGAAGAAACCGCGGTTCTGTTTTGCATAAAAGCCATCCTGGTTAAAAAAAGCAATATAAGCGGCCAGCCAACGGCTGGTGATAGTCGAGCTTGTCGCGCTGGACGCATGGCGTCAATAGTGCTTTGGTACAGTGCCGGATGTTGTTGTCTGCAAATTGCTATCTGCTTGTCAGTACTCATAAAATTATGGGACTATCAAGCAAAGTCTGAAAGCCGCAGATCTGCATAACGGAGTACCAGATGGGACAATCCCGACAACGTGACGAACGCATCGATTTGCTGCGTTTTATTGGCCTCGCCATGGTGATCCTGGCGCATGTGTATCCGCCGATGTGGGTCGCGCAGCTGCGGAATTTTGACGTACCGCTGATGGTGCTGGTGTCAGCGTTATCGTTCAGTGCTTCGGTTAAACAAGAAAGTTATGCTCAGTATGTCTGGGCGCGGGTGAAACGGCTGGTGTTTCCGGTCTGGTTGTTTTTGACGCTGTATTTCGCCGTGCAGTGGGCTTTTGCTTACCCGCAGGCGCTGCCGGATTTTCAGAAGATTTTACGTTCTTATACCATGATTGATGGCATCGGTTATGTCTGGGTCATTAGGGTGTTTCTGCTGGTCGCTTTGCTGGCGCCTTTTATCTACCGTTTTCATCAGCGCACCGCGGCGAACAGCCAGTATTTTCGTGTGTTGCTGCTGTGGTACCTGGCCTACGAAGCGGCGGTTGTGATGTTATTGCCAGAGCTTTCTGGCATCGCTCGCACAGTGCTGCGCAACACCGTCTTTGACGCTGTGCCTTTTGCTCTGTTGTTTGCGCTGGGCCTGCGTATTCCAGCCATGCCCAAAGCGGAACTATGGCGTTTGCTGGGGCTGTTTACGGCAATATTTTTGCTGTTCGCGCTGTGGTTTTTCTGGCAACAAGGCAGTTTTCAACGCACGCAAATTTTTAAATATCCGCCACAACATTATTATCTGGCCTATGCGCTGATGTGTGCCTTCGGGCTCTGGCTGATGGCCGAGCCATTGCTGAAGTTGCTGCGCAGCAGCCGGCTGATTGGTTTTGTGCTGTTTGCCGGCAGTAACAGCATCTGGATTTATCTGTGGCACATTTTCTTCTTACAAATCATCGAACAAAGCTGGGGCCTGAAATACTTCGGGGTGTTTGCCTGTTCCGCGCTGGTGACCTGGGCGCAGGTCACGCTTATTCAGCGTTATTGGTTACCTAAAGTCGACAATGCTGCCACTAAAAGGAATATCAGGGCGTTACTGACGGGTTAGTCTTGCCGCGTCGCGCTGACGAGCCCGCTGTTGCGGGCTTTGTTTTTTTGAATGATTTGCCAAATGGCGAGGCTTAAAGCCGCAGTCCGATATTTCTGTGGCGATTTCATTGACAGCAGCCGCTGTGACAATAATACTGAGGACAAATGAGACATTTACCTGAGGTATCTTATGCCTATTCCGGTTACCATTGCTGATGATTCGTTGTTATCGCGCAAAACGGTGCGCAAAGCGTTGCCGGCTGATTGGGATATAGAACTCACTGAAGCCTGCAATGGTAAAGAAGCGCTGGCGGCTGTAGCAGCAGGGAAGGCTGAGGTACTGTTTCTCGATTTAACTATGCCGGAACTGGATGGTTTTGCGGTGCTGCGCGACTTACATGACCATCATGCGAAGACTGTAGTCATTGTGATCAGTGCGGACATTCAGCCACAAGCGCGCAAACTGGTTGAGTCACTGGGCGCTTATCGTTTTTTACCCAAACCACTCCAGCCAGAGCAACTGCGTCAGACGCTGGCAGAGCTGGGGTTGCTATGAATCTGCAGCTGACGGAACTGCAGCGTGATGCCCTGCAGGAACTGATGAATATTTCGATGGGGCAGGCAGCGAATGCGCTGGCGCAACTGATTGATGCAAAGATCAGCTTGTCGATCCCCAAGATTTCGCTGGTGGCGGCGGCCGAGTTTCAGCAGATTTTTTCTACTGACCAATATTGGTTTACCCGACAATCGTTCCTTGGCAGTGTCAAAGGCGAAGTTCTGACTTTGCTGGCCCGCGCCGGCATTGAGACAGTCGGCGGTTTGCTCCATTACGCCTTGCCGCTTGATGAGCGCAGTGAAAAAGAACTGCTGTTAGAACTTGCTAATATTCTGGCCGGGGCTTGCCTGCGCGGTTTTTCCACACAGCTCGCACTTCCGACCAAGGTCAGTATGCCGACGCTGTTTCAAGCCGCAATGCGCCAGGCGGATAGTTTTCGCTGGTCCAGTACTCTGTTGCTGGAGGTGGAATTTCAGCTCGAAGGCACTGCCTTTGATTCGCGGATTGTCATTTGCCTGGAACCGCAGTCTGTTGAGCTGTTGCTTGAGAAACTCAACAAGCTGTTGGAGGATTGAGTCATGGATCTGACCCTTTTGCATGAGCAGCTGCATAACCGGCTGCCACTTGGGATTTGTCTGTTAAATGCAGAGTATCAGGTGTTGTATTGGAACGATTTTTTCAGCGATCGCACAGGGCAGTCAAGCGCTACGGTGCAGGGCAAAAGCTTGCTGGAGCTGTTCCCACAGCAGGCCCGTTACCTGAAGAAGAAAATCGACAGTGTATTTGTGCTGAGCAATGCCAGTTTTTCCTATTGGGAGCATCAGCCGCATGTCTTCCCGTTTTCTTCCAGCCGGCCAATCACCGGCGAAGAGACGCTGATGTATCAGAATATCGAGTTTTTACCAGTCGAATGGGCGGGCGAAAGTGTGCACACCATTTGTCTGGTGGTGCAGGATGTCACTGAGCTGGCGAGTTATTTTCTCGCCGAGCAACAGCTGTCCGCCCGGCTGGAACAAGAACATGCGGAACTTAAGGCACTGAATGACAAACTGTCGATGGCGCAAAATCAGTTATTACAATCTGAAAAGATGGCCGCGGTCGGGCAGCTCGCAGCTGGTGTCGCGCATGAGATTAATAACCCGATTGGGTTTATCAGCTCCAATTTGCAGACTTTGCAGGACTATGCCGCCCGTCTGCTGAAGCTGACAGATTTTTATGAAAAGGTCATCAGTAAAACCGGCAATGATGCGTATCTCGCTATGCAGCGTGATACGCAACAACGTCTGCAGTTCGATTTTGTCCGGCAGGATTTACCGGAGTTGCTCAGTGAATCCATCGACGGGATTGAACGGGTCACCGATATTGTAAAAAACCTCAAAGCCTTTTCACACGTCGACAATGCGCACTGGCAATATGCCAATTTGGTGGAAGGGCTGGAGAATACTCTGAAAATTGCCGCTAATCAGCTCAAATATAAAGTGGAGATCCACCGCGATTATGCGGCAGATTTACCGGAAGTGTATTGTCAGCCCAATCAGATCAATCAGGTGTTTTTAAATCTGTTGGTTAATGCAGCTCAGGCGATGGAGCACAAAGGCCATTTGTATCTGCGTGCCTGGCAGCAGGGCCAATCTGTTTGTGTGGAAGTGCGCGATACAGGCCCGGGCATTGCGCCTGAGCACATGAAACGTCTGTTTGAACCCTTTTTTACCACCAAGCCCGTTGGCAGTGGCACCGGGCTTGGCTTGTCGTTATCGTACAGCATTGTGCAAAAACATCAGGGCGAGATTGACGTGCATTCTGTGCCCGGTTCAGGCGCCAGTTTTACCATCATGCTGCCGGTGGCTGGCCCGGCATCTGCTGCGTCCGCAGTGCCATAATCAGCGCGGACAGCGTTGGCGGCACAGCTTCCTGTTGACGCAGTTCCTGCGCCGCCTGATGCGCCAGTGCGCTGATCCCGGTCAGACCAAAACAGGCACTGGTGCCTTTGATTTGATGTAATAACCGCGCCAGCTCGCTGTGAGCCTCTTTTACGCCAAGCTGCTCAAGCTGATCGGCCAGTAAAGGTAAGCTCTGCCGGTATTCCTCCAGCAGTTCGTCATCTGCACTCAGTAACGGCTGTGGCGTGGCGTTTGCTGAGGCGTTAGTCGCTGCTATGGTTGCGGCCATTGCCTGAGCCGGCGGATATTCAGCCTGTATATCGGCCATGATGCTGAGCAGTTGTTGGCGGGAAAAAGGTTTACTCATGGCACGACAGAACAGGCTGGACAACGATCTTTGCGGATCTTCAAATACGTCCGCACTCAGTGACAGCACAGGTGTATTGATCCCCAGTGCGCGGATCTGTTCGGTGGCGGCTGAACCGTCCAGTTCCGGCATTTGCTGGTCCATGATAATCAGGTCAAATGACTGTTGCCGGCACAGCGACACCGCGGCTTTGCCATCGGCGGCGAAGCTCAGTTGCAATGGTTGCTCGGCCAGATAGGACGCCAGCAAAGCACGAATGTCTGCGACATCGTCCACTATCAATACGCGGGCAGGCTGTAATTGAATTTCAGCCACTGCTGAGGTCGGTTCAGCCAGCTCAAATGGCGCACCGACACTGAGTAAATGCGCCGGGATCTGCACGCTGAAGATGGAGCCTTGCCCGGGCTCACTGCTGACCAGAAGCTGCAATTGCATGGCGTCAGCCAGTTGTTTACTGATGTACAGGCCAAGTCCGGTGCCGCCAAAAGTGCGGCTGGTACTGGTGTCGGCCTGGGAAAAGGCGCTGAATAACAGCGGCAGTTGCGCCTGGCTGATGCCAATGCCTTCGTCCTGCACGCTGATGCGGATGCTTTGATCGGGCCCGGCAGTGGCAAACAGACTGATCTCACCCTCGGCGGTAAATTTTATCGCGTTGCTGAGCAAATTCAGCATGATTTGCCGCAAACGGAACGGATCGGCCTGCAGCCATAGTCCTTGGGTCAGCGCAACGTCAAATTGCAACTGCAGGCCTTTTTGGCTGATCAGCGGCGCGACTTGCTGTTGCAGACTGAGCAGGAATTGCTGCAGCGCAACTGGCTGAATATCGAGCTGCATTTTGCCTTCGTCAATTTTCGCCGTATCGAGAATATCGTCGATCAGCCGCTGCAGATGCAGGGTGTTTTGCATAATGCAATCGATAGTTGGTTGCTGGTCGCTACGGGCTTGCCGGCTCAGTTGTTCGATAAAGCCCTTGATGACTGTGATTGGGGTGCGGATCTCATGGCTCATATTGGCCAGAAAACGGGTTTTAATCGATGCCAGCTGTTGTGCGCGGTCCCGTTCTTTACTGAGTTCCTCAGTGCGTTGCTGCACCCGTTGCTCTAATTCATTGTTCAGCGTAACAATTTGTTGCATCGAGTGCTGCATCGCCCGCCGCGATGCGCGCACCCGGTGTTGCATCTCACTGAGCGTATTGGCCAGAGTTTCTATTTCTCTGGCTGACTGCTCAAAAGCCAGTCGGGGTTGTGGCAGGTCGTCGGGTTGCCAGCCGGAGGCATTTTCTGCCAGCTGTTCGAGTGCCGCGGTGTAGCGGCTGATAAATGAACGCGACAGCGCCGTGATGGCTTCCAGCAGCAATAAAGCCACAAGCATGGCGACCGCCAGAAACAAATGATAGCGCGCGACAAAAGTGTCGGTATCAATAAAGTATTTCAGTTGCCATTGGCCCGGCGAGATGGAGTGCAACAGCAGCAAGTGCGCAGCATTTTGCGTCAGGGTCACCGGGCCCGCGCTGTTAAACCAGCTGGAGCGTAAAAATTGCCGGGTCGCCGGATCTGATTGAACGCTGACGGACCAGACCTGGCCCAGCGGGCGTTCGTCCGCGGTCCCCCAAATCTTTTTTTTCTGGCGGTCGATTAACACCCGATGGGAAATATCGCCATCCGTGGTGTTGATCGCCGCAGTCAGCGCTTTGAGGTCGACTGAAACTTCCAGCACGCCACCGAAGGTTTTGTGGTTGTCCAGTAACGGGATACTGACGGCAAAAAGCTGGTCTTGCCCCAGGTTGCGACCTAAAAAGGTATCGCTGACAAATGGCTGGCCGCTTTTTTTCGCTTCAATAAAATAAGGTCTGTCCGCCACATTAGTCCCGGTTCTGGCTGTTTGCGGCAAATCTGTCTTGTAAAAATGCCGGACATTGCCATCGGCGTCGGTGATTAACGCAGAAATAAACTCCGGTCTTTGTGCAGTGAGCAGGGGAAGCACTTTGGCGGGCGGTGCCAGTTCCAGCATGCTGGCAGCCAGCATCAGCTGTGTCTGATAGCTGGTCAGCCGTTGGCTGATCTGCTGCGCTAATTGATGCTGCTCGCTTTGATAGCGCAAAGAGGCCCGTGATAAATCCAGCGCAGTAGCGCCGTGCAGCACCAGCGCAATCAATAATGTCGACGGAATGCTGCTGTACATTGCAACCCGGTGTGACAGCTGCAACGTCAATGTCTGATGCTCAAATCTGTTGGCATGGATCAGGGTGTCAAGGATCAACATCGACCGCAGACAAAATGCGAACACTGCGGTACTCAGGCCGCAGTGTACAAACAGATAAAGCGGGTCCCCGGCTATTTTGGCCGGTGCCAGCATCGCAAACAACACAGCGCTGGCCGCACCATACAGCAGCACTGCGGCGATGCTGTATTGGCGGATCGCCCGGTGAAAACATAACAACACGCCAAGCTGCAGCAGACTGGCCGCAAACGCCAGATTTTGATAAAGCGGCAGCAGGACAAAGCAAGCCGCCGCTATTGACCAGAGTAGCCCGA
This sequence comes from Rheinheimera sp., assembly GCA_008015325.1. Lineage (GTDB taxonomy): Bacteria > Pseudomonadota > Gammaproteobacteria > Enterobacterales > Alteromonadaceae > Pararheinheimera. The sequence continues at coordinate 22,887 of SSFI01000006.1, read as the reverse complement.
GCCGTAATAAAATCAGAAACAGCGCAATATTACCGACACTAAAAGGCACCACAAATGGCAAATCAACCACCGTGATATTAGCTAAAGAACCCAGGACGACCAGCAGCGACCAATATTTAAACCGCTTGAGAGTCAGGGCTTTACTTTGCCATAGCATCAGCGTGTCTCCAGTGCCGGTAACTTCAGTTCGAAACAACTGCCAGCACTGCTGGTGCTGGCCAGCGTCAGACTGCCGCCATGCTGCTCAGCGATGGCTCTGGACAGCGACAATCCCAGACCAGTACCCTGGCCAACAGGTTTGGTAGTAAAAAACGGTTCAAAAATATGTGCCACGGCCTGTTCTGCAATACCGTTGCCATTATCGGTGATCTGCAGTAACCACTGTCCGGAGTCGCTCCGCAGGATAAGCCTGATTTCACCTTTACCATTGGTGATCGCCTGATTGGCATTGACCAGCAGATTCAGCAGCACCTGACCGAGTTGAGTGGTATTGCCGTGCAGCATTGCCGGTATATCCGGCAGGTCCAGCACCAGTCTGGCGTTGTGTTTGACCTGGGTTTGGGCGATGCGCACTGTGTCCTTAAGCAGGGAGCACAGGTCGATATCCTGCATGGTTTTTTCGTCCGGATGCGAAAAGGTACGCAAATTATTGATGATGTCGCGGGCGCGTCGGGCGCCGGCCAGTGATTCTTCAATCAGATCCTGGCTTTCCTGGCGGATGTAGTCGAGCTGCAAAGCACTGGCTTTGGCTGCGAGGTCGGGATGTTCCGACAAGCTATGCCCGATAAAACTGTCGTATTGCGCCAGATAATGCTTCAGCGTGTTCAGATTACAGTAGATAAAGCCAAGCGGATTGTTCAGTTCATGCGCCACGCCGGCAGCCAGCTGACCGATGGCGGCCATTTTTTCCTGGCGCAATAAACTTTGTTCAATGCGATGCTGCTGCGCGCGTAACTTATCGCGTTCTTCCTGCAACTTACGTTTTTCCAGCTGCGACAAAGTACTGGCGATAAAAGTGCTGAACGAACGCAAAATCGCAGCACTGTTTGCGGAAAATGCACCGAGCCGGCGTGATAGTAAGATCAAAGCATAAGACGATTGCGGTGTATGCAGCGGGTAGGTCAGGGCAGACTGATAACCGGCGGTCAGCGGCAGCAACTGTTGCTGCCACCAGTCCAGCATCGCCAGGTTAAACAGGTTTAAATCCTGTTGAAACAGCGGACAATTTGCGTCGATGTTAAGCGCTGCGGGTTCCAGCGTTGCCGGTGCACTGGCTAATACCTGCGCTTTGCGTTGATCCTCAGCCAGTTGCACAATCAGGATGGCGTCGTATGCAATAACATCGTTCACCACGTCAAATAATTTACTGAACAGGGTATCGTGCTGCTCTGACGACAAAATAGCCGCCAGCCCGCTACTGAGCAGTTCATTGAGGTGACGGAACTGCTCGAGCTGTTGTTTTTCGTAAGTCAGTTGCAGGATTTTTTCCTGCCAGAGTTCCGGCGTCGTCATCACAGGTTCTCCTGCTGTGGCCGGCCAAACAACAAGGCCGAAATCATCAGATTACCATGGCGGTTATAGCCGTCGGCAAAACAGCCTTGCTCACCGAAAGTAAAAGCAACGAGGTAAGGAATGTCAGGCAAGGCTTCAGATAAAGATTGCTGGACTTGCTGGATCTGGTCGCGAAGCACCAGCATACAGCCGGCGCAATAGACTATCAGAGCGGCTGCTGGTTCAGTATCGTGGCGCAGACGCAAATTATCGGACGCGACTTTGACGACATGGCTGGCCCGGCGCACCAGCTGCTCTTTAGAACCCGACATCAGGGTGACGACGTCACCGGGCTGGATCTCCGACAAGGTTTCGATGCTGCCATCCGGGTGAATATGGGTCGGCAAACTGAGCAGGGAAAAAGGAATATCGCGGGCCGCCAGTTGCCGGCCGAGCGGGTAAAAAGTGCAGTCGCTGATCACCTGACCAGGTTGCTGTGCCGGCAGGCCATAATGTTGCAGCCAGCCGTTATATACCTGTAGTGCGTTCTTCCGGTCGATTTCGACGACGCGCCGGCCATTGACTGCCGTCACCGTGCCGCTAAATGGCTGGTTACTATAACCGCTGCTGAAATAACTGCTGATAGCAACGGTTGGATATAACACCGCAATCACTAACAGATCTCTGGCAAGCTGCTCACCATCGAACTGGCACCAGGACGCAGTCACCTCATCATCGGCCGCGCTGCCGCCCAGAATCGGCACCTGATCGCCAACCACCTGCTGAATACCGGTGATAATCTGTTCCTCAAAGCCGGGCGCCTGCATACACCAGATCAGCGCCGGCAGCTCGGCCGGCCGGCCGGCCCGCGCGATCGCTTTTTGTACTGTTGCTGCCGCCTGTTGCGCGATAAGCCCCTCGGTTTGTGCAACACTGGCAACGCCATAACTGCCGCCCGGATCGGTGATCGCCATCAGGGTCAGCCGGCGGTCAGAACTTTGATCCACACCAGCGGACGACGCCGCGCCAAGACATGAACTACAGGCAATCCAGTTCCTGGCATAGCGCTCAGGCGTGCTTAAGCCTTGCAGCGCCTGCATACTGGCGACATTGCCGCTTGCTATCAATAAACTGGCCGGCTCACCGGTAAATGCCGATTGCAGCGCTGCCGTCAGGGTCTGACTGTTGCTGGCATCGATCTGTAGCAATTTAAACATCATTTATTCCTCTTCTGCCTGATCAAGCGGTGAAATCTGATCGACCGGCACTTGTAAACTTTCTTTGTGTTTCAGTTCGTAGCGCATCAGGCTGTCGATCATCGCCGAGTCCATGACTTGCCCTTTGGGCAATAACAGGATTTTTTTGCTGTTATATAAATTGTGCTTTAAGCGCATCCCCGGTTGCAGCTCAGGCACCGTCAGGCCATGGTGTTCCTGCTCAGAGCCAAGCCGCATGCCGGTACGGACCAGCGTGGATAAAGCGATCACCACTTCAGGGTCATACCAGGTACCCTGTTGCCGGCGGATTTGCTCTAAAGCTTCATCGAAGCTGTGTTTGTGTGGGCTCAGGCGCTGAAACACGTACAACCAGAAATCCCGCGCGACCGCGAGGATCCGGGCATTCTGACAAATATCAGTGCCAATTTTTTGCTGAGGTTCACCGCTGCCATTAAAGCGTTCATATTGCTCGGCGATCGCTTGTTTGACTGCCTGCAAATGTACGGCGGGCCGCAGAATTTCTTCAGCATATTGCGGATGTTGCAAATATTGACTGCGTTCTTGCGGTGACAGCTTGTAATAAGGCGTGCTTTGTAAATGCATCGGCAGCCCGAGTTTACCCAGTTCAGAGAACAACCCGGCCTGGCGCAGTTGTTGGCGTTGTTGCTGTTCAAGCCCTAGTTGCCGGCCCAGTGCCGCGCAGGTCTGGCTGACATTCAGGGCAAATTCGCCGGATAAAGCCGGGTCACTGCTTAATATGTTATACAACACTTCCAGAGCCGCTTTATGGTCCAGCTCCAGTTGCTGTACCAGCATTTTTAGCTGCGCCAGCGTTTTTTTCAGTTGTAAGGTACGATGCTGCACCATGTCTTCTAATTGGTGATTCAGAGCTTTGAGCTGCTGATTCTGCTTCGCGACCTGCGCGGTCAGCTGTTTATTGGCGCGGACCAGCCGGTACATTTCCAGCCCCTCGTCCACCAGCGCCAGTAGTTCCTGATTATTCCAGGGTTTTTGTACATAGCGGTGAATTTTGCCAAGGTTAATCGCCTGCACAGTGGAGGCCAGGTCGGCATAGCCGGTCATCAGGATGCGATAACAATCGGGTTGTTGTTGTGCTGCCTGTGCTAAAAACTCTGCGCCATTCATTTCCGGCATCCGCATATCGCTGATGATGACCTGCACGCGCAGCTGCTGCATCAGCTCAAGCGCCTGCTTACCACTGCCGGCGAATTCGAGCTGGTAGGGCTGGCCAGCAAACAGGCGCTGTAATGATTTCAGGATGCCGGGCTCATCATCAACACAGAGCAACACAGGGAGGGCTTGCGCAGAGTTAGTAGCCATATGCAGTCCTGAATTATCTCATTTGTCGCATTTGTCTTTAATAGCAAATGTATGCTATACAGTACAGAAGTCAAGTCGGCAGAACAGGAAAGCCAGATGAAAACTTTGAAGCCCGGTGAAATTGCTGCTTATTGTGACGTGCACCACCGCACTGTCAGCCGTTGGATAGCTAACGGCCAGCTGAAGGGACACAAGCTGCCAGGGCGGGGCAATTATCGGGTGCTGCTCGATGACTTTATCCGGTTTTTACAACAGCAGCAGATGCCGATGCCGCAGGACCTGATAGACACAGGCCAGGTAATGCAAACGCCAGTGCCTCACGCGGCGCTTTCGGCGCGCATTCTGGTGATTGACGATGAACTGTTCTACCGCAATGCTATTCGCCGGGTGTTGTTCGGCGCCGGTTATCAGCTGGATTTTGCTGCTGATGGGTTTCAGGCCGGCGTGAAAATCAGCACCGGTAAACCAGACCTCATTACGCTGGATTTATCGATGCCGGGCCTCGATGGTTTTGAAGTACTGAGTTTTATCCGTCAACAGGCGGAATTGGCCGCTGTGCGTATCCTGGTGATCTCCGGCCTTGGGCCAGAAGAGCTGGCCAAAGCGCGTGCTTTAGGTGCTGACGCCACTTTATCCAAACCTTTTGACAACGAACAGTTGTTACAGCTGGTGCAGCAACTGCTGCACACAGGAGCAGAAGATGCCGAATAAAGTCCTGTTGGTTGACGATGAAGTATCCATTCTCAAAGCGCTGGAACGTTTGCTGACGAGGTCGGGTTTCCGGGTATTTACCGCAACCAGTGGGGCAGAAGCGTTGCAGGTGTTGCAGCAGAATAATTGCCAGGTGGTCATTTCCGACTACCGGATGCCGGAAATGAACGGTGCTGAATTGCTGGCCAGAGTCAAGCGTTTACATCCGGATTCGGTGTGTCTGGTGCTCAGCGGGTTTTCTGATTTCCAGTCGGTGTTGCAATTGCTCAATTCCGGCACTGCGTTCCGCTTTTTGCAAAAGCCGTGGGAGGATGATCAGTTGCTGGCGGAAATTGATGCGGCGTTTCGGCTGTACCGCCATCAGCGCAGTGAAAGGGTGCGCAGTCAATTACTGATCGCCGGCAATGGCGCTTTGTTAGAGTTAAGTCCGGAAGCGGTGATCCTGCGCAGCAACGGCGCCGCGCAACAGTTGTTGGGGCAAACTGCGGCTGGCCTCGCGGGTACTCTGTTTGAACAATGGTTCCATTTAAACGATAACCAACAGCAGGCCTTTTTACAGGACATCCACGGCTCGATGGACGTGCATGACCGAAGTGGTGAGGCCTTTGAGCTGCATGTGCAGTATCAGGACGCCGAAGCTACTTTGGTCGGTTTTAAACGGCTGCAGCAACAGGACGGTCCGGCTGCTATTTATACTTCAGGCCTGATGGATCAGCATGCTGTGTTGCAAAAACTGGATTCACTGTTAGCGCAACAGCGGCCTTTTGCCGTGGCAGCGGTGCGCTTGAAGAACTTCAGTGACTGGGCGGATATGTTGGGATTTGCCGAGGCAGGCCAGCTGTTTGAAACTATCAGCCAGATTTTAACGCAAGCCTGCCGGCCCTATGGCTCGCTGGCTTATCTGGCCAATGAGTTGTTTATTCTGACCTTACCGGATGCACCGGACGAAGTCAGTGTACATCAGCAACTGACAGATTTACTGCAGAAAGTCCGTCTGCAGCTGGAACATCAGGCGATGGCGCTGCGGCCACAGTTTACTGTGAGCTACTGTATGGCGCCGGAGGACGGTGACAGTGCCAAAGGGCTGTTAAACAATGTGTTAACCAGTAATCGCATCCATCTGCATAGCCCACATGCGTTTTTTATGCGTTTTTCTGCCGGCGTCGCTGATAAAAAACGTCAGCAACTGCGCATCAGCGATGCGCTGTATCGCGCGGTGGAGCATGAACAATTCGAATTGTATTATCAGGCTAAACTGGATTTGCATAGCAACGTCATCGACAGCTGTGAAGTGCTGTTACGCTGGCGGCATCCGGAACTTGGTATGGTGTCGCCGGCGTTATTTATTCCTATTGCCGAGCATGATGGTCAGATCATTGAGATTGGCCTGTGGGTGATGCGTCAGGCTTGCCTCAGTGCGGTACGCTGGCGCGAACAGCAGCAGCCGCTGACGCGGATGGCGGTGAATATCTCCGGTGCTCAGCTGGCGCAGGCCGATTTTATTGCCCAGGTCCAGCGCATTTTCAGTGAAACCGGAGTCGACCCTTCGATGCTGGAGCTGGAACTGACCGAGTCCTGGATGATGCAGGACTTAACTCAAAGCGCACAGGCGCTGCAGGCGCTGAAATCGTTGGGTGTGCGCATTGCCATCGACGATTTTGGCACCGGTTATTCCTCGTTGGCTTATTTATCCCGTTTGCCGGTTGACGTACTGAAAATCGACCGATCTCTCATTCAGGATCTTGAAGCCAACATCAATACCCAAAGCCTCGTCAGTAATATTTGCCGGATGGCGCACGCGCTTCGGGTTGAAGTCGTGGTTGAAGGGGTTGAGACGGCAGAGCAACTGCAGATGCTGCGTGACATGGGGTGTGACCTGGCACAAGGTTATCTGATAGCCCGGCCTGTGCCTGAAGCTGAGTTTCTGGCACAGCTTGGAGCGCCGGGGCAGATTATAGGAGCAGACTGATGGCTGATAAACCCGTTGTATTGTTTATCGATGATGACAGTTTTATGCTCAAAGCGCTGCTGCGGGCGGCACTGCGGCTCAGACCTGACTGGCAGTATTTTCTTTGTGAGGACGCGCAGCACTGGCCCAGTGCCCTGCCGGCCGGAGTGGTGCCGGATTTAGTGATCAGTGATTTTCTGATGCCAGACATCAATGGCGACATGGTGCTTTCGCAAGTGATGGCTGTGTACCCGCAGTCGGTGCGGGTGCTGATGACCGGCGATACCACCGAAGAAGTGGTCAGCAGCGTCAGCGTGCAGGCGCATTTTGTGCTGAGTAAGCCGTTCAGCGAACACGATCTGCTGGATTTATGCAGTTGTATCGACCGCCTGCGGATGTTGCATGTACCAGAAGGTTTGCGTCGCAAACTGGGGACCGGGGAAAATTTACCGGTGCTGCCGGCTGTGATCCGGCAATTACGGCAGGCTTTAACGGCGGCGGAGCCGGATTTTAGCCAGATTGTTGATTTGATTGCGCATGAGCCAGTGATCGCGGCGCGGCTGATGCAGCTGGCCAACTCGGCGTTTCTCGGATACAGCCGCTCAACGCACTCTTTGTCTGAAGCGCTGATGCGGTTGGGGCTGCGTCTGGTCGAAGCCATTGTGACCTTGATGGCGGTGGAGCAGTCGGTTGGCAGCCAGCAACAGGGCAGCGAACACCGCCAGCTCAGTGAACGGGCGTTTCGGTTGGCCGGTACTGTGCGGCAGCTGGCACAGGCCGCGTCATTGTCGGCCGAACAGCAAGATTTGCTGTATGTATCGGCGTTATTAAGTGCGCTTGGGCCACTGAGTAAATTACAGTTGCTTGCCTGTGGCGGTCCCGCGGTGCCGGCATCTATCAATGGCATCGCCAGCGATAGTGTGATGACCGTGTATTTGCTGACTTTGTGGGGCTATCCGGCTGAATTGTGTGAGCTGGAACTGGCGATGTGCAGTCAGGGCCAAACCCCGGATCCAGCCGATCTGCGGCCTTTTATTTTGTTTATTGCCAGGCAATATCAGCTGCACTGTAGTCGTGACTACCTGCTGCAAATGGCGAAGCTGGTGGCGCATCCTGATTTGCAGCAGGCGCTGAAACAATTACCGCCACTGAACGGTCACAACGCCGGTTAAAAATCACTGCGACTGTGCCGCTCCGGCAGTTGCAGTGCTTCCGGCCCCCAATTGCGGTTGACCCGCAGGCCACGCTGCACTGCCGGACGCTCCGCAATGCGCGTGGCCCAGGCTTGCAGCTGCGGGTATTCATGTACCGCCAGAAACTCCGCTGCATTATACAGCTGACCCAATACCAGCTGACCGTACCAGGGCCAAATGGCGATATCGGCGATGCTGTAGCTGTGGCCGGCGATATAGGGCTGCTGCGCCAGTTGCCGTTCTAATACATCGAGCTGGCGCTTCGTTTCCATCGCATACCGGTTGATCGGATACTCGTATTTTTCCGGTGCATAGACATAAAAATGGCCAAAACCGCCGCCGACAAAAGGCGCGCTGCCCATTTGCCAGAACAGCCAGTTCAGAATTTCAGTGCGCTCAGCGGGGGAGTTTCCGAGCATGACGCCAAATTTTTCTGCCAGATAAAGCAAAATCGAGCCGGACTCAAACAAACGGGTCGGCGGGTTGGTGCTGTGATCAAGCAGCGCCGGAATTTTGCTGTTGGGGTTGATCGCAACGAAATCACTGCCAAACTGCGCGCCGCTGCGGATATCAATCAGCCAGGCGTCGTAATCAGCCGCGTCAAAGCCAAGCTCCAGCAGCTCTTCAAGCAGAACTGTGACCTTAATGCCGTTAGGTGTCGCCAGCGAATACAGCTGCAGCGCATGTTGACCGCGTGGCAAGGTCGTTTGACTGCGGGCGCCGGCGGTGGGTCTGTTGATACTCGCAAAAGCGCCGCCATTTTGACTGTCAAATTGCCAGACTTTTGGCGGAATGTATGAAGAAGTGGTCATGGGAATACTCCGGTATTGAAGGGGCGAGCTTAACAGTGTGTTAGCCCGGCGTATAGCCGGGCCTGGCGGGGATCTGCTTTTCAGGCCTTATGCTTTCCAGGCAAACTCCTGCAGCCCCAGTTCGCTTAAGATTTTATCCAGATGGGCTTTGGCTGCCGGCGTTGGCCCCGGATAGTCGCCGCCAATCGCGGTATTGCCGACATAACCGATATCCTTGGTGCCTTCTGGTGTGGCAAAAAATGCCGCAACCACTAAGCCGCGCAGCAGGGCAAATGCTTTGGCCATGCGCTGGAACTGCGGTTTGGTCTCAGCAGTATCAAAGGCGATGTCGTCGATAATAGCGAGCTGTTGCGGGCGCGTCAGCGCGGCAAAACGGCTGCCAAAGCGCATGGTTGCTTCATCATCAAGCCACGCCAGGGCCGACAACACCGTGATTCGGTCTTGCTGCTGGCGCGGATAGGGCGCGCTGACCCATTCATCCAGCACTGTCGGCACGCCGACTTCACTGGCTGATGGCACTGCACCTTCCCGCGGCACTAAAATATCCGCAACCAGCGCCAGCAAGCCAAGTTGCGCCGGCGTTAGCGTTAAAGGCCAGGGTGATTCTGGTGGCAAAATCAGGTTTGGATCTGTGCCGTAGCCCGGCCCTGTTAATGGCGGGAGATTTAAATCCGGCCAGTGTGCTTCAGTCAGGGCGCCGGTTGGCGCGGCGGTTTTCGTTGCAGGTGGCGCGGTATCACAGCCGCTTAACGCCGGTAACATACCACTGGCGGCCAGCGCGGCCATCAGTTTCAGCGACTGACGCCGGCTCATATTGGTTTGATAGGGTTGCAATGCTGCGCCTTGTTCAGGTTTGTGACTCATTTACAGGGCTCCTTGCTTTAACTGGGCGGACAACCACGACGAGTTACGCATCGCCAGCGTCATAATGGTCAGCGTGCAGTTTTTATGTGGGTTGGAGGCAAAGACACCGCCGTCCATGACAAACAAGTTCGGGCAATCCCAGCTCTGGCCCCATTGATTAGTCACAGAGTCGGTTTTAGACGCGCCCATCCGGGTGGTACCAACTTCGTGAATGATCTGGCCACCTTTTAAAATGGCTTGCTCCGGCGGCGGCAATTCGCCAACTTCTGCGCCCATCAGCGTCAGAATCTCTTTGGCGGTTTTCAGGCCATGGGCAATTTGCTTCAGCTCGTGCTCTGACCATTTCCAGTGAAACCGCGCCACCGGAATGCCCCATTTGTCTTTGACCTCAGGGTCGATATCCAGATAACAATCCGGGTTTGGCAACATTTCACCGCGCAGGGCAAAAGACACATAAGCACCATATTTGTGTTTAACCTGTTGCTTTAAATCTTTGCCATAGCCTTGCAGGCTGGTGTCGATATTCGCGCCGGGTTCGCCAAAACGGCCACCGAGCTCAAAATGATAACCGCGTGGGAAATCGAGTTTTTTCTCAGCCTGCGCCTGATGGCCCCACCACGGAATGAATAAATGGTTGGCAGTGTGGCCGTCTTCGTTATAAATCGGCCGGCCTTGTAAAGCCGGCACTAAAGCACCGATGTTGGCGCCAGTGGAATCCATCAGATTTTTACCGACCTGACCACTGGAATTAGCGAGGCCCTGCGGATGTTTGGCGGTTTTTGAGTTCAGCAACAAGCGGGCAGATTCACAGGCGCTGGCAGCTAAAATGACCACCCTTGCCGTCACGCTGTGCTCAGCGCCGGTTTTTTTATCGATATAGCTGACACCGCGGACCTGGCCTTGGTCGTCGGTGGTGACGGTTTTCACCATCGCATCGGTTCGTATCTCCAGTAGGCCTGTGGCTTTGGCCATCGGCAACAAGGAGGTGGTGGTCTGAAAGGCTGCGCCAATCGAACAGCCATGGCCGCATGGCGTGGCGTAGAAACAGGCAGCGCGGTTATCCAGCGGCCGGGTTAATACCGCACGATGCATCGGCACCGCCGGAATACCGAGTTTTTTCGCCGCAGCAGCAACCAGCAGCTCAGGCACCCGCGGTTGTGGTGGTGGCTGTAACACGCCATCGGGAGAGGGCGGCATATCATCCAGGCCGGTATTGGTACCGCACACCCCGACTAAAGCTTCCGTTTTGTCGTACCAGGGCGCGATGTCTTTATATTCAAAAGGCCAGTCGGCACCGAGGCCATCGCGGCTTTTGCCTTTAAAATCGTGCTCACTGAAACGCAGCGCATAGCGGCCCCAGTGATTGGTGCGCCCGCCGAGCATCCGCGCGCGCCACCACATAAATTCGCTGCCTTCTGCACTGGTGTACGGCTCATTCGGCACTTGCCAGCCGCCGTCGATGGTGGCGTCATAAAAGCCGAAATCTTTGTCCGGCGTCGCCGCGCCGAGCAGCGGTGCGTCGCCATTACGTTTAAACATCGGCGTTTCTTTTTTCGGGTCGTAATCGCGACCGGCTTCCAGCAGCAGCACTTTGTGGCCATTGCGGGTCAGTTCATATGCCGCCATCGCACCGCCGGCACCAGAGCCGACAATCAGTACTTCCGGCATGTCATTTTGCGCAGTCGTCATCATTTCAGCTCTTTAATTTTGATGTTTTTGAACCAGACCACATCGCCATGATCCTGCAAGCCAATGTGCCCGCGGGTTTGTGCGGCAAAACCCGGCCAGCTGGCAAATTTACTTTTAGCCAGTAACTGTTGCCAGTTGGCACTGCCAATTTCAACCGCGGCGGTTTGGATGCCGTTTTGCCAGATGGTCAGCTGTTTTGCTGCGAGGCGAATACGCACCTGATTCCATGCACCAGCGGTTTTATGTGACTCTGGCGGGGAGGCAATCATGTCGTACAACGAACCTGATCTGTGGCTGGCCAGCTTGTTATCTGCATGCCGTTCGTTGTCGAGAATTTGAATTTCCGGCGCATGAGCGTAGATAGTGTTACCGGTTTCATCAACCAGCACAAAAATGCCACTGTTGCCGCCTTCGGCGATTTTCCATTCCAGTTGCAATTCAAAATCACCGTACTGCGCTTTGGTCAGAATATCGCCACCGCCTTTGCCGGTCAGCTTCATCGCGCCCTGGTCAATCTGCCATTTGTCGCTTAAGCCGGTTTGTTTGAAATTTCGCCACTGCGTCATGCTATTACCATCAAACAGCAACTGCCAGCCATCGGCCTGCTCTTGCACGGTCAATTGATTGTCGGCCGCTGCTGCACCGAGGGAAAGTGCGCCGGATAGCAATAAAACCGCCAGTTTTTTGGTTGAAATCAAAGTCTGTCTCCCTGTTGATTGGTCGTTAATCAGCGGGTTTAACCGCTGTGTTCGCGACTGTGATCACGCGACACCGCTCAGGTGTTTTTGCAGGGCAATGTAGAGATGGCCCGGCTGCGCTGTTATTTTGTGCACTATAAAAGCAATGGCGGGGCTATAGATGCAAGTAAAAAATTGCATTTTTGAGGTAAAAAACGTGGCAGCACCGACAAAAGGCGCTCAGCGCAAAGATTTGCGCAGTTAAAAATGAAACCGATTACATAAAATGCTGGAAATTTACCCCAGTGAGGTTCAGTCTGATGGCCAAAAACAGGAGGTCCGGATGTGCAGGTTTATTTCGTTTCAAGCAAAAGTTATCGGGGCGATGATGTGCTGGCCGCGCAATCTGCAGCAGTCATTGCTGCGTTGGTTATTAATCGTGAGTGCATTGGCCGTGACCAGTCTGTCCGCTCAGGCCCAGCCCAGGGACCAGAGCGCAGCCGCTGGTGTGCAGGTGCACCGCGATATCGTCTACGCCACGCCTGCCGGGCAGGCTTTGGCGCTGGATATTTATCAGCCGGTCCGTCAGGGCATTCGCGGCCCAATGCCGGTGTTAGTGATTTTTCACGGCGGTGGCTGGCTGATTAACAACAAAAGCATCATGCAGCAAATGGCGGAATATGTCGCAACCCATGCAGATATCGTTGTGGTGAATGCTGATTACCGGCTGCTCAGTGCGAACTTCAACACCACCCGACTGTATCAAATTGTGGAAGATGCCATGGGCGCGACTTTATGGGTGCAGCACAATATAGCGCGGTATCAGGGCGATCCGACGCGGCTGGCGGTCACCGGCGACAGTGCCGGTGGTCATTTAGCGGCCATGGTGGTACTCGGCGGGCAAAACCTGTCGTCGCAAAGTTTTACCAGTCGCCAGCCGGGTTTTAATCCCAGCTATTTACCACCCGGTGCAACCGCTGAAAGCATTCAGACGGCCGGCGGCATCAGGGTGCAGGCCGCTGTGTTAAGTTATGCGGTGTTTGATTTACAGGCGCGGGCATTTGCTGAATTTGAAACAGCGAAAAACGGCTTCTGGGCCATGGGCAAGGTCAGTCCACGCGGATTTTTTGGCGCTGGCATCAACGTGAATAGCCATCCTGAGCTGTATCAGGCATTGTCGCCACAGTGGCTTATTCCTCAGGCTTCGAGCCGGCAGCTGCCCCCGCAATTTGTCCATGTCGGCAGCCTTGATGATCTGACCACACCTGAGAGTGCCCGGCAATACGTGAGCGCACTGCAACAAGCCGGACAGCCGGCGGAGCTGCACATTTATCCGGGCTTAAAACACGCTTATCTCGACAATGGCTGCAACAGCTATTTTAACCAGTGTTTTGACCGTGACGCTGTTGGGCCGCTCAATGATATCATTAGTTTTTTGACCAAGACCCTGAACCAGCACTTGCAGTGAGCAGCGAAGCTTGAAAGCAGATCTGGTTCAGGCTGAGTCGAAGTGCAGCGTCACTGCGACCATGTCCTCAAGCTGACTGATCTGCATGCTGGCCTGATGCAGGCTGATGATTTGCTTGACTATGGACAGACCCAGACCGGCGCCATCGATTTGCTGATGGCCCGGACTGCGGTAAAACCGGTCGGTCAGCCGTTGCTTATCCGGTTGCAGCACCAGGTGGCTGTAATTTTCAAATACGCATGTGATCTGCTGTTGTGAACGACTGGCCCGGACCTGCACACAGGAATCCGCCGGCGCATATTTGCTGGCGTTGTCGAGCAGGTTACGCCAGACCACCTGCAGCAGGCTCGGATCGCCGCGGACATAAAGCGCCGGGTCAATCTCCAGCTGCCAATCCACTTTATCCAGTTGTGCCGATGGCAGCTGCGCTAAGGTTTCCTCTGTCAGCTGAAGCAATTGCACCGGACTGAAGTGGGTTAACTGCTGGCGGTCGACCCGGGCCAGCGCCATCAATTGGCTGACCAGATGGCTCATCCGCATCGAGCTGCTGATAATGGCATCGAGCGCTTTTTTCCGGTCAGCGTCATTGTTGGCCTGACTGATATTCTGTGCATGTAGCCGCAGAATGGCCAGTGGCGTGCGCAGTTCATGGGAGGCATCAGCGATGAAGCGTTTTTCCTGCGCCAGATGTTGGCTGATATTGTCGAGCAGCGTATTAATCGCGCGTTGCACTGGTGCTATTTCGGTGGGCAAAGCAATATCCAGTGGTTGTAACGCGGTGGGGCTGCTTTGCTGCAACTGCTGGCTGAGCGCGTCGACCGGCGCGAACATGTGCTGTACCAGTAAATAAATCAACACGGATAACAGCAACATAGTCACCAGCACCTGGCCAATCTGGCCACTGACCAGATACCAGCTCAGTTCATCGCGCACCGCGACATGCTGGCCGGCTTGCAGCCAGAGCTGACTGGCTTCGTCAAACAGGCTGAAACTGATCCATTGGTGGTCCGGATCTGAGCGTTCAAAATAACCACTTTGTAATGGGGCCAGCAGGGTGTGGCTGGTATTGGCTGAGCTTAATAACAGCCGGCCATCGCGGCTTCGCACCTGAAAGCCAATCTGACTTTCGTATTTGTGGCCTTCGCGCAGACGTTCCAGCGCCGAAGGCACTTCCATCAGCTGTTGCTCCAGCTGTGGCACCGCGACGATGAGCGGGCTCAGGCGGTCGGGCAGGCCGGGGTCGTTTTCGACCAGCCGGGCCAGCAGCCGGCTGGTTTGCGCCAGCTGGGCGTCAAACACTTCGTCAATTTCATGCAACGAGCGGTAATAGTCGACTACAGAAGCGATGACAAGCACCAGCAGGATCACCAGATTAACCCCCAGCACAATGCGGGTTTTGATCGAGTCAATCATGTCGGCTCACCAGCATATAGCCCACACCGCGCACGGTCTTGACGAAGCTGCTGCCAAACTTCTTTCGCAGGTTATGGATATGCACTTCGGTCGCGTTGCTGTCGATATCACCGTCCCAGCCATAACACAGCTCTTCTAGCAGCTGGCGGGAGCGGATCTTATCCGGGTGTTGCATAAATTCTTTCAGCAAAATGTATTCGCGGTTGGTTAACGTCACGTCGCGGCCGGCAAACCAGCAACGCTGGTTGACCAGATTAAGCCGGATCCCGGCGACGTTCAGTTCGTCATCGGTTCTGTCCTGATGGCGCCGCGCCAGCACCCTTAACCGCACTTCCAGTTCACGCAGGTCAAAGGGTTTAGACAGGTAATCGCCGGCACCGGCGTTGAGGGCTTTCAGCTCGATATCGATATCGTCAAGCGCGGTCAGCACCAAAACAGGCACAGTCTGGCCGGCGCGGCGCAGTTGCTCAATCAAAGGCAGCGACGAACCATCAGCCAGACCAAGGTCCAGCACTACGGCGCCAAACTCGCTGGTCTTCAGTGCTGCGACAAGCTCAGATCCCCGGGTGCAGTGCTCGGTCTGATAGTTCATGCGCTGCAGCGCGGTGCGGATGCCATCGGCCAGTAACAGATCATCTTCGACCAGCAATATCCGCATCTCGTGCTCCCGGGTTGTTTTGACGGATGCACTATAACCGGCCAGCCTTAAGCAAAACTTAAGCCTGCAGCACAAGGCCCAAGCGACAATTCTGCGGCCGGCCTTAAGAAACCTTTAAGCCTGAGCCGGTAATTTAACGTCGAGCTGATGGAGGTGATATGCAAATTCGGGTGTTAATTTTTTCGCTGCTCTGGAGTCCGATGGTCACAGCCACGCCGGCACTGACACCGGGTCAGTTGATTGACCAGCTGCTGCCGGCACAGGCAGCGCCCGCTGAACTGGCGTTGTGGCAACAAGGCCGGGCGCAGCTTGGTGTGTCGCATTTATCCAATCGCGCCGGGCTCAACAACGGCGGCGATGAAACCGAACTGAGTCTGAACCTGGCGTTGAACCAGCCGGCGAACCAGCGTTATCTGACGCAATTGCAGCAGGACTTGACGACCCGGCAACAGCTGAGCCGCCAGTTACTGCGCTGGCAGCTTAGCGGAGAACTTGCCCGGCAACTCGCGTCCTGTGCTGAGTATGCCGCGCTGCAACAGGCTGAGCGCGAGCAAACCACGCAGCTGCAGCAAATGACCCGGCTGGCAGAGAACGCTTTTGCCAGAGGCGAGCTGACGCGCAGCGACAAATTGCAGCTCGACAACGCCTTGCTGGCGGCAAAGGCGCGGTTGGCGATGACTGAAATCCAACTGCAGCAAGCGCTGCTGGCCTGGCAGCAATTCTCCGGTCAGCAATTCTCCGGGCAGCAATTCACTGATCAACAGCTCACCGGTCAACAGCTCGGCGACTTGGCAATAGCGCCGCCGCCATGGCTGGCGCAATGGTCGCAACAACGCACCGGTCGGTCTGTTAACGGCAGCGCTGTTGCCGGCGACTGGCAACAACATCCGCTACTGCTGATCCAGCAAACCGACACTGTGGCTGCTGAGCGCAGTTATGTGCGTGACAGCAGCGGAGCGGCTGAACCGTGGCAGGCCGGTCTGGTGCTGCGCCAAACCCGTGGCGGCGCCCAGTTGCCGGACGACACGGCTATTGGTCTGCAGTTTTCCGTGCCCATCGGCCGTGCCAGCGGCACAGAACAAAGCGCTTTGGCGCAGCTGGCGATGCAAAACCAGCAACTAAAACTGGCCGAGACTTTACGGCAGGTCCGCCAGCAATGGTTTGACGCCAAAGCCCGCTATCAGTCGGCCCTGTTGCAACAGCAGGCCAGTCAGCAACAACTGCAAAACAGCCAACACATTCAGCAAGCGGCAGATGCCGCGCTGAAAGTCGGTGAAATGCGCAGCAGCGAATGGTTGCGGCTGTTTCTGCAACAAGGCGAGCTGAAGAAGTCTGCAGCCATTGCCGAGGTGCGTTTGCAGCTCGCTACTTTTGAATTTGATCAGGCAGGAGGTCTGGCATGGTGAAGCACCAGCAACAGCGCAATCCGGGTATTTTAACTTTGATTTTCGCCGCAGCACTGCCGTTGGCGATCGGCGCCAAGGCCGCAGGCTGGGACTATCAGTGGCAACAGGCAGAAGCGGTGACGCAAATGCCATTACTGCCGGTCACCGCCGAAGTAGTGCAAAACGTGCAGGCGACGCAAACCCTGGTGCTGCCGTTTGAAGTACAGGTGCACACTGTGTATGTGCAGTCAGGCCAGCAGGTACAGGCCGGTGAGCCTTTGCTGAAGCTGAGCGGCCCTCAGGTGCTGAATTTCGCCGAGCGGCTGGATATCGCAGAACATCATGCCAAAGCGGCAGCGCTGCGCCTTCGCGACAATCAGGCCCGCTACGCTGCCGGTGATATTCTGCGCGAAACATGGCTGGAGTGGCAGCATCAGGCGCATCAGACCGCGCTCGAGCTTGACGCTTTGCGCCAGCAACAACAGCTGTTGGCGCAGTGGCAGGCCAAAACCGGCAGCGACGGCCTCACGCTGTTGGCCAGCAGCGCTGGTACTGTGCTGTTTGGCGCCGAGTTACCGGCGGGCGCGCAGTTACCAGCTGGCAGCAGGCTGTTAAGCATGCAGCAAAGCCAGCAGACAGTGCTGGAGTTACGTCTGCCGGCGGCGCAGCAGGCGAACAGCGTTCAAACGCCGAACTGCACATTAGCGCTGACCTGGCGAAGTGGTGTGGTCGATCAGCAATTTCGCCGTTTTCGCAGCAGCGCGCTGACGCCAGACTGTGCGCTGCTGCCGGGTCAGCGCCTCAGTGTGCAGCCCTGGCAGGCGCAGGAAGGTTACAAGCTGCCGCGTCAGGCCATAGTGCAGGATGGTGCCGGCGATGCGGTGATCACAGGCCCGGATACGCCGGCCTTGCTGCCAGTGCGGGTCCTCGGCCGCAGCGGAAACTGGGTGTATCTGCAAGCAGATTTAGCCGGTAAGCCAGTGGCGACTGCCGATGTCGCCGCATTAAAAGGTCAGTTACAGGGCATGGGAGGCACGGAATGAATGCCATGCTGACCGGATTATTAACCGCAGTGCTGACCCAGCGCTGGGTGGTGCTGGCGTTTGCTGCCGTATTGGCCATCGCCGGCGGCCGGGCCTGGTTGCAATTGCCGATAGACGCTTTCCCGGACATTTCGCCAACACAGGTAAAAATCATCTTAAAAGCACCGGGCATGACAGCACAGGAAGTCGAACGGCTGGTGACCAGGCCTTTAGAGCTGGCGCTGCAGGGCATCCCAGAGCAGCGGCTGCTACGCTCCACCAGTAAATATGCTATTGCCGATTTAACCGTCGATTTTGTTGAAGGTACGCCAATTGACTGGGCGCGGCAGCAGGTGATTAACCGGCTGAATGAAACCCGCGCTGAATTGCCGGCCGGTCTTGAAGGCGGTGTGGCACCGATGAGCACGCCGCTGTCAGATGTTTTAATGTTTACCGTCGACAGTCCAACGCTGGATATCCGCGAACGGCGGCAGATTTTACAGCGCCAGATCCGCCCGGCGCTGCGCGGTGTACCTGGCGTTGCCGATGTCAATTTGCTTGGTGGCGACGCGCTGGTGCTGAATATCGCGCCGGACTTACTGGCATTGCAAAGTGCTGGTCTCACGCTGGAAGAACTGGCGCGGCAAATTCAGCAGCAAAATCAAAATCAGGGCGCCGGCCGGCTCGATTTAGGCACTGAAGCCATCACAGTGCGGATTGAAGGGCAGCGCCAGCAAATAGATGCTGTAGAGGCGCTGTCGGTGCGCGGCAGCAACGGTCAGCGTTATCGCTTAAGTCAGCTTGCCAGCATCAGCATTGACCGGCAGGAGCGTTATGGCGCTGTGACGCATAACGGGGAGGGCGAAGCCGTGCAGGGGCTGGTTATAGCGCTGCGCGGCACCAACACCGGTGAGCTCATTCGGGCGGTGCAACAGCAGTTGCAAGCTTTGCAACCGATGTTGCCGGCCGACGTGCGCATTAATGTGTTTTATAACCGCCAGCAGCTGATTGATACCGCGGTCGGTACCGTTGAAGAAGCCTTGGGCCTCGCGGTGCTGTTTGTCGTGCTGGTGCTGGTGTTGTTTTTGGGCAATGTCCGCGCCGCTTTGCTGGTGGCGGTCAATTTACCGCTGGCGGCGCTTTCGACGTTTTTGCTGATGCGGTATGCCGGCATGAGCGCGAACCTGATGAGCCTTGGCGGGCTGGTGATCGCCATCGGGATGCTGGTCGACTCCTCCGTGGTGGTGGTGGAAAACACACTGGAGCGGCTGGCGACGCCACGGCCTTTGCCCAAATTGCACATTATTTTGCAGGCAGTAAAAGAGGTGTCGCTGCCGGTGATCTCAGGCACGCTGATTGTCGTCATTGTATTTTTACCGCTGCTGACGCTGGATGGGCTGGAAGGCAAGTTGTTTATCCCGGTCGCGCTGACTATCGTCTTTGCCTTGCTGTCGTCATTAATATTGTCGTTAACTTTGTTGCCGGCCTTGTGTGGCTGGCTACTGCGCCCGGCGGCAGAGCAGCATCCACATTGGTTCAGTCAGCTGCAGCGTGGTTATGCTGCGATGCTGGAGCGGGTGCTGTTGCACTGGCGACGTTTTGTCGTGAGTCTGGTGCTGTTATTCGCTTTGTCGATGTTGGCCTTTACTCAACTCGGCCGCACCTTTATGCCGACGCTGGATGAAGGCGACATCATGCTGCAGATTGAAAAAATTCCCACTATCAGTCTCGACGCCAGTATTGCGCTGGATCAACGCATTGAGGCTGAGCTGCTGGCCAAAGTGCCGGAAATTCAACAAATTGTCGCCCGTACCGGTTCGGATGAAATTGGTATGGACCCGATGGGCCTCAATGAAACCGATTTATTTATGCAGTTAAAGCCGGTCAGTCAGTGGCGACAGCCGGATAAGGCGGTGCTGGAAGCGGAGATCCGTCAGGTGCTGCAGCAATTTCCCGGCGTGAATTTTGGTTTCACCCAGCCGATTGATATGCGGGTGTCAGAAATGCTGACCGGCGCCCGCGGCGATGTGGCGATCAAAATCTTTGGGCCGGACCTGGCGGTATTAGCCGGTCTGGCAGCAAAAACTGCGGCGATTGTCAGCAAGGAAGCCGGCGCTGTGGATACCCAAACGGCGGTGACCGCCGGCAGTAAGCTATTGAATATCCGCTTAAACGACGCAGCCGTTGATTTGCACGCCATCGACAGCGCCAAACTCGCGCAGCAGGTTCGCAGCAGCCTGGCGGGGATAGAAGTCGGCCAGATGATGGATGGTGAATGGCCGTTACCGCTGTTACTGCGCCAGCGCCACGATGTCAGCACTGAAACCCTGGCGCAGCTACCATTGTTACTGGATGGTGGTATGCAGACCACGCTTGGCACTGTGGCTGAGATTGAACGGATTGACGGCCCGGTGGCGATTTCACGCGAAAACGGCAGCCGTTTTGCGCTGGTACGCACTAACGTGGCAGGTCGTGATTTAGTGGGTTTTGTCAGTGCTATTGAGCAGCAACTGACGACAAATCTGCCGCTACCCGCAGGCTATCGCCTGGTGTACGGCGGTCAGTTTGAAAACCAGCAACGCGCGGGTGGCCGATTGTTGCTGGTGGTACCGTTGTCGTTAGCGCTGATTTTTTTGCTGTTGCTGGCGACCTTTCGCGACAGCAAAAAGGCCGTGCTGGTGCTGTCGAACATTCCGTTTGCGCTGACCGGCGGCATCTTTGGTCTATTCATCAGCGGCGAATATTTGTCGGTGCCGGCTTCCGTTGGCTTTATCGCCCTGATGGGGGTGGCGGTGCTGAACGGCGTGGTGATGATCAGTCATTTTGAAGATCAATGGCGTGCCGGAGTGCCGCTTGGCCAGTTAGTCCGCGCCGGTGCGCTGCGCCGCCTCCGGCCTATTCTGATGACCGCCGCCACGGCATTACTTGGTTTGTTGCCGCTGCTGTTTGTCAGCGGGCCGGGCTCTGAGCTGCAGCGTCCGCTTGCGGTCGTGGTGATCAGCGGGTTATTCAGCGCAACGATCGTCACGTTATTTTTAATGCCAGGAGCTTACCAATGGTTAATGCAGAACAACAAAGCCCGCAACTGATGCTGACGCTGATAGTGCCGCAAAGTCTGGCGGATGCCTGTGCCGATGTGCTGATGCAAATCCCGGTGGTTCAGGGTTTTACTCAGGATGACGTGTTGGGATTCAGCCGCAGGCCAAGCGCCATGTCAACCGCAGAACAAGTCGCCGGCCGCCAGGTCAACAGCAGGTTTCAGTTATTGCTTAGTGAAGACGAGGCGCAGATTGTGTTGGCAAGCTTAGTGGAGCAGCAACTCAGCGGGCGGTTGCATTATGTGTTGTCGGCGGTGCTGGCACATGGGCATTGTTTGCCTGCAGAGGCGCTTTGAGGTGCCAACACTGTTGATTCCATGCCAGTAAACCAGCGGCAGGCTGTGTTGATCCACAGCCCTTAGCTTGCTCGTTCGAGCAATAAGGCAATACCCTGACCGCCACCAATACATAAAGTGACGAGCGCAAACTGGCCATCGATGCGCTCCAGTTCATATAGCGCTTTGACCACCAGTATGGCGCCGGTCGCGCCCACCGGATGGCCAAGGGCAATAGCACCGCCATTTGGATTGACGCGCGCAGGATCAAAGCCCAGTGTCTGACTGACGGCCAATGCCTGCGCGGCAAAAGCTTCGTTGGATTCTATAACGCTGATGTCTGCAAGTGCGATCCCGCTTTGTTGCAGCAGTTGCCGCACGGCCGGAATAGGCCCAAGCCCCATCATGGCCGGGTCCACGCCGGCAACAGCGCAGCTGTGTAACCGGGCTTTCGCATTAAGGCCATGTGCTCTGGCGTAACCCGCTGTGGCGAGCAGCAGCGCAGCAGCGCCATCGTTGAGGCCAGAGGCGTTGCCGGCGGTCACCAGACCATCTTTTTTAAAAGCCGGTTTCAGTTGTGCCAGGCTCTCTATTGTCGTGTCCGGTCGCGGATGTTCATCCTGGGTAAACAGCGTGTCGCCGTGCCGGCCGGTCAGTCGCACTGGCGCGATTTGGCTGTCGAATAAACCCGCTTGTTGCGCCCGTGCAGCGCGTTGTTGGCTTTGCAATGCAAACTGGTCCAATTCAGTGCGGCTGAACTGATACTGCCTGGCGATGTTTTCTGCGGTGATCCCCATGTGACCACTGCCAAAAGGGTCGGTCAGAATGCCCAGGGTTAAGTCGGTGACAGTGCTGTGCCCAAACCGCAGGCCTTTGCGCACGCCGGGTAACAAAAAAGCACCCTGCGACATCGATTCAGCGCCGCCGCACAAGGCGACGGGGGCCGTTGCTGCATTGGCGTTTAACATCAGCTGCTGTGCTGCACTTAATACCGCCTGCAAACCGGAGCCGCACAAACGATTGACCTGAAAAGCGTCGCTGTGCTGAGGCATGCCGCAATTAAGCGCAATCTGGCGCGCCAGATACACATCGGCCGCGCTGGTGGTAATGATATGCCCAAACACCGATGTGCCGATGTCACTGGCTGGCACGCTACTTCGACTGATCGCCGCCTGCCCGGCAACAGTACCAAGCTCAGCCGGGCTAAAACCGGATAAAGCGCCGCCAAAGCTGCCAATGGCGGTACGGGCGGCAGATAAAATCACGATGTCGGAAAGGGGCATCAGCAGTCAGTCCACAGAACGTAAAGAAGCCGATTATGCGGTGCTGCTGGCTGTTATCGCAAGCATTGCAGATGATTGAAAAATCTTAGAAAGCAGCAATACACAGGTCTGCGGTACGAGCCCGAAAAGCCATATTGCATTGAGTTTGTTGTATGAGGTATTGGTGCGTCCTAGTGGACTCGAACCACCGACCCCCACCATGTCAAGGTGGTGCTCTAACCAACTGAGCTAAGGACGCTTTTTTGGAATTTTGCTTCTTTGTCGCGTTGCTTTCGGCTACTTACAAGCTTCAAGCTGGGCGAAAGAATGGTGCGTCCTAGTAGACTCGAACTACCGACCCCC
>SSFI01000061.1 GCA_008015325.1 Rheinheimera sp. | reverse complement strand
GCCGTATCGAGCAAATTACTGCGGCAGGTGTTGCAGTGCCCGCGGCTTACCATTATGTCTCTGGTCAGGGCCGTTATGTAGTGCCGGGCTTGTGGGATAACCACAGCCATAGCCTGAAACTGTCGCCACAGCTGCACCACCCGCTTTATCTGGCACATGGTGTGACCTATTTGCGTGATATGTCCGGCTGTATGACCGGCACCGACAGTCTGACTGCCTGTGCCGCCGACCGCCGCGCCTGGACCCAACAAGCCCGCAGCGGACAACGCAGCAGCCCGCTATATCCGCAGCAAAGCAGCTTTGCTATCAATGGCGGCGCCGAAGTACCGGCCGGTGCGCCGGCTTTTTTACGGCTACAAGCGGCGGCAGACGCCACAGCGCTGGTCAGGCATTATCAGGCTTTTGGCGTCGATACACTGAAAATTTATGAATTGTTAGGCCCGGAGCAATATCAGTGGCTGAGTGACGCTGCGGCCGGCACCGGCTTGCAACTGGCCGGGCATAAGCCCTGGCGCGTCACGCTGGCCGACCTGATTCAGGCGCGCCAACGCAGTGTCGAACACGGCCGACTGTTTTTATTTGAATGTTCCACAGTGGCGATGCAGCTGAAACAACAGCCGATGCGGGAGGGGCTTATCAACAGCGATGTCTGGCGCGATATTCTGCAAAGTCAGAACCCACAGCTATGCCGGCAAAAAATGGCAGCAATGGCCAAAGCCCGCGTCTGGTGGAGCCCGACCTTGTTAACACTGCAACATACCCAGGCCGGGTTAACCCCGCTGCAGGCGCTGCAGACTTTTAGTATGGAACAAGCCGGCAGCC
Source organism: Rheinheimera sp. (assembly GCA_008015325.1). Lineage (GTDB taxonomy): Bacteria > Pseudomonadota > Gammaproteobacteria > Enterobacterales > Alteromonadaceae > Pararheinheimera. Next base: position 24,973 of record SSFI01000061.1, on the reverse strand, counting down.
TGACCATCAACCTGCAGCTTGCCTGGTCGGCACTGCGCAGTAGCCAGTTCCGCCAGCAATTTGCTGATTAGGCCGCGCTACTCGCCGGCACTGGCTTTGGTAGTGCTTGTTTTGGCTGGGCTGGCTTTGGTCGGTTTCACTGGCGCTGCGGTTTTGCTGGTCGTGACTGCAACTTTACTGGCTGGCGCTTTTGCCTTCGCAGCGGTTTTTAGCTGTCTGGCTTTTTTCGCCGGTGTCGCTTTGGCGACTTTGGTTGTCACATTGCGTTTTTTTACCGTCGCAACGCGTTGTTTCGCCGGGGCCTTGCTGGCAGCGGCCTGCCGCTGCATTTCAGCTAAAGCCTGCTTACGTTCCTGCGGGTTTAATGGCAATAGTGCAATCGGGTCCTGCGGCACACTGCCGCGCCACAGTTCAAAATGCAGATGTGGCCCGGTGGCGCGGCCGGTCTGGCCAACCAGACCAATCTGCTGACCGGCTTCGACCCATTGACCAATTTGTACATCAAGCCGTGACAAATGCGCCGACAAACTGGTCAGCTGGTCGCCATGTTCAATCAGCACCGCATTGCCAAAGGCTTCACTGAGGCTGCTGTTATCTGCGCTTAATACCACGCCTGCGCTTGCTGCAAATACCGGCGTGCCGCTGGGTGCGGCAAAATCAACGCCATGATGCTGGCGATTGCGGCTTTTGACGATGTAACGGGCAAATGAAGCGCTGATGCGCGCACCGGGCAGCGGATGGACAAAAGTCACGGGCCCGCGCTGCTGCATGACAGTTTTTTCCACAACCGGCGGCGGCTTGACCGTCGGCGCAGTGGCGCAGCCTGCCAGCAGCAAGACCCAGCCCAACAGCAGGCTTACAACAGACAGCCGGCGATGTCGCAACAATAAACGCATATAGTTTGATCCCGGCCAACTTTGGGTCGGCGTCCGTTTCAGGTTTCACACGCTGGCTCTTTTGGCGCGGCGTGCTGTGATGTCAAACAGTGTCGCCGGATCAACGACTTCCGGCAAGCCGACCATGCGGATCTGCTTAATTTCCACCCTACTGATACAACAACTGCTGTATAACTTTTATCTATTATTCCATTTGGATATATAAAAACCAAATGACAGCGGTTGTCATGTTATAAAAAATCGCTACAATGCGCGACATCTGGACGGCTAAACATCCAATAAGCGCCAGATGCAAAATTCACCCTGCACATGCTCACCGGTCAACCGGAAGCCTGGAAATCGTAGTAAGAAGGATTCCGACCATGTTGCCAGTTCAACAGTTACAGAAAAACTATCCAAGCACTCATAGTGCCCCTGTGACACCAACCTCAATTTGTTGTCTGCTGCCAGCACGAATGTGTTGCTGATCATCTGTCCGGCCTGAACCACACTTCATATTAACGAGCAAAGTCTGGCCAGCCTGTCTTTTTACCTTTGTGACTGACTGCTGCGGCGGTCCAATTCGCTGAGATTTGCAGCCTTGCTGCGAATAGTCTCAGCGCCGAATTTTATTGAGGTTTATCATGCGTTTTACCCCACATTCCCTGACGCTGCTCGCCAGCGCCATCGCTGTTGCTACGCCTGCTTTTGCCAACACTGCCACTGAAGCTGGTGCTGTTGAAAGAGCCGTTGAACGTATTCAGGTCACCGGCAGTTTTATCAAACGCAGCCAGCAGGAAGATGCCACGCCGCTGCTGCAAATCGACGCTGATGCCATTGCCGCCAGCGGTAAAGTCACGCTGACCGACGTCCTGCGTGATTTGTCGGTCAATTCCGGCAACAGCTTTGACGAGCAATTTACCGGCAGTTTCTCCGCGGGTTCAGCTTCGATTGGCTTGCGCGGCTTAAGCCCAAAGAATACCCTTGTACTGGTCAACGGTCAGCGCCTGTCGAACTATGGTTTTGCGCTCAATACCCAGGACACTTTTGTCGACCTCAACGCTTTACCTTTAAGTGCGGTGAAACGCATTGAAGTGCTCAAAGACGGCGCTTCATCGGTCTATGGTTCAGACGCCATCGCCGGTGTGGTCAATATCATTTTAAAAGAGCAAATCACCGACACTGAATTGTCGCTCAGCACCGGCCGTGCCACCCAGGGCGGCCTGGAGCAACTTGGCCTCGGCCTGGCGACCGGTATCGGCGAACTGGCGCAGGATGGTTATAACCTGAGCCTGACGCTGGATTGGTTTGACCGCACCCGCTTAGATGCCAGCGAGCGCGATTTATTACAAAACGGTGATTTCCGCCATCTGCCGGGCGGCAAACTGGCTGGCTGGAGCGCGCAAGGCGCCAACTCACTGGCCAATCCGTCGTTACCGCTGGCGTTGGCCAACTGCCCGACCGGCAGCGAAAAACGGCCATGGAGTGATTTCACGCCGGGCCGTAAAGGCGAAGTTTGTGCTTTTAACGCCCAGCCGTTTAATACGCTGCAACCGGAAGTGACACGCCGGCAATTATCGCTGCAAGTTACTGTCGCACTTGGCGAAAACGTAACCGGTTTCGCTGAATGGCTGTACAGCGACAATGATTCGGCCATGTTATTTGGCGCGCCGCTGACCGTCGGTGCCGGCTTGCGCGCTTATAATCCGCAGAACGGCACGCTGACTGATATTCCGGTGCTGTTACCTGTTGGTCACCCGGACAATACTGTTGCTACGAGCACAGGCAAACCGCTGGCGATTGAATACACATTCTTTGACCTGGGCCCGCGCACCAAGGCCAACAGCCAGCAGTTCAGCCGCTTGCTGACCGGGATGAAGTATCAGGGCGAGGTTTGGGAGGCTCAGCTGCAACTGCTGCAATCATTCAGTCATCAGCGCGAATATGTAGACAATTTCGTCAATCGTTATGAATTTGAAAAGGTATTAAAAGACGGCAGCTATCGTTTTGACGGCCGCCAGAACAGCGCTGAGATGCTAAACCGGCTGCGCCTGCAAACACGCCGGCCGGGTGAATACGAAATCAATTCAATCAACGGCAGCGCCAGCCGCGATTTGTGGGACAACGACTTTGGCACAGTCGCCATCGCCACAGGGTTTGATTTACGCAAAGAACGGATGGACGCCGGCACGTCGCCGCAGGTGTTGTCCGGTACTGAACTGCGCCCGGCGATTAACCTGGTGAAAGGCGAGCGCACCGTCAGTGCTGCTTTTGCCGAATTGAGCCTGCCGCTTTATACCGACCTGACCGCCAGCATCGCCGGCCGGCTGGATCACTATGACGATTTTGGCCGGGCCTTTTCGCCCAAAGCCGGCGTGCATTATGTACTGGCCGAAGACTGGCTGCTGCGCGCGTCCTGGTCACGCGGCTTCCGCGCGCCGTCATTACCGGAAATTGCCGACAGCAACACCATCAGTTACGGCACTGTGATTGACCCGAATGACCCACTGGAACCCGGCAGCCGCCGCGGTTACACCCAGCTGCGTGGCGGTAACCCACTGCTGCAACCGGAACGTTCGACCAACAGCAACGCCGGCGTGATCTGGTCATTCAGCAAACAAGGTAGCATCGGCATTGATGTGTTCAGCATTGAACAGCAAGACATTATTGCCGGCGACAGCGCGCAATATGTCGTCGATCACCCGGAGCTGTACGCCGACCGTATTCTGCGGGATGCGCAGGGCCGCTTACAGATTTTGAAAAACCAGTACACCAATCAGGGCAGCCGCGACACCCGAGGCGTGGACATCGACTTTAACTACCGTTTTGAGCTGAGCAATGGCCATAGCCTCAGCCTGAAAACAGTCTGGTCTCATCTGCTGGACTATAAACAAGCGCTGGTCGCTGGCCAGCCGGTGCTGGAAGGTGCCGGTAACAACCAGTTTGGCGCTTTACCGGCCTGGAAGAGTAACAACAGTCTGATTTGGCAACACAGCGACTGGCAGGCCAGCCTGACGGCAGCTTTTACCAGCGGTTATCAGCAAAAAGTGGCGACGGTGGCAAGTAACCCGGGGCTTCGCACTGACATCAGCAGCTTCACCCAGTGGGACAGCCAGCTGAGTTACCGCGGTATCGCCAACACCCAAATCAGTTTTGCTGTGCAGAACCTACTGGACCGCGACCCGCCGTTTGACCCAAGCGCCGGGAGTGATTACACCGACACTACGCAATACAACCTGCGTGGCCGGCAAGTCAGCCTGACCGCCAGTTATCAGTTCTGAACAGCATCAGTTCTGGACAGCAACAGCTCTGGACAATTTCGCTCAGGGCTGAATGAAAAACTTACTGTTGCGTCAGCGCCGGCGTCGGCATTTTCTTCAGTTGCCACTGCAGCAGGCTGAAACTCAGCAGCCCCTGCACTAACACACTGAGTGCCGAACACCACCAGACCTGCGTCGGGGTAAAAGCCGGCTGCTGACTCAACCACAGCACAGGCATTACAAACAGCGCCAGACGCACGGCTGAACTCAACAACGACGGCCAGGTATTGCCCAGCGCCTGAAACATACCGGAGCAAGTCAGCACCACGGCCGACGTCAGATAATTCCACGAGATAATTTTGATAAACACCACCCCGGCCAGTACCACGGCGGCATCGGCCGTGAACCAGCGCATCAGCATTTCGGCTTCAAACTGACTGAACAGGAAAATCAGCAGCATCAGGCCAAAACTGAGCTGCAGCGCAGCATGCATCGTCTGATGCACCCTGGCGTGTAAACCGGCGCCAAGGTTTTGCCCGGCAATGGCCGGAATGGCAAACGACAGCGCCACCACCGGCAATGACACTGCCTGAATAATGCGCATGCCGATACCAAAAGCCGCCTGCACTTCAGTGCCTAAATCCCGGATCACCCAATAAACAAAAGCGGTAAACAAAAACATCAGCGCATATTCGCCGCCGGCTGGCAGACCAATCGCCAACAAGCGCCGCCACACCGGCAACTGCAGCGACCAGCCGGCGCTGGTGTCCAGCACCTGATGCTGGCAACGACGGAAATAGACCCAGAGCAGCAGCACACCAACGGCAGATGCCAGCGTGCTGGCGAGGCCCGCGCCAGCCACCCCAAGCGCCAGGCCAGTGCCCCAGCCGGAGATGAGCACAGGTGCCAGCATTAAATTCAGTAACACGGTCAGCAACTGCACCGCCATCGCTGGTTTCACCACCCCCACTGCGCGCAGCGCTGAGCCGATGGCGGTGGACACAAAAGCCAGCGCCAGGCCGGGCAGATACCATTGCAAAAACTCAGCACCGGCCTCGCGTACAGCAGCATCGGTACTGACCGTTTGCAAATAAAAATCCTGCAATAAAAACCCGGCCAGCAGCGTCAATGCGGTGAGAAAACCCGCCAGCAACATCGATTGGCGGAACACCTGATTGGCATAAGCATGGTCCGCAGCGCCAGTAGCACGGGCGATCAGGCTGACAGTGCCGACACTGAGCATTTGCGTCAGCGCCAGCACCAGAAACATCAGCGCAGAACCGGCGCCGACTGCAGCAACTGCCGCCGGGCCGATGCTGGCGACAAAATACATATCAACAAACAAATACAGGCCCTGTACCAGCATGCCAATCATCATCGGCGTCGCCATGTTGACCAGATGGCGGCGGACAGAGCCCTGGGTTAAATCAGTCATCGTTGTTTCTCATGCCCGCAGGTGATTAGTCATCCCGATTGAGCGCTTCCAGCAGCTCAATCGTAAAAAATAGATCTGAATTGGCTGGGATCATGTTGCCGATCTGGCGTTCGCCATAAGCCAAAGCGGCCGGTACCTGCAACTTGCGGGTACCGCCAACCTGCATGCCAATCAGGCCCTGCACCCAGCCCTGGATCACGCGGTTTTTACTCAGGACTGTTTCAAAAGGCGCGCCGTGGCGGTAGGACGAATCAAACTCAGTGCCGTCCGCCAGATAGCCGCGATAATGCGCTTTGATCAGCGCGCCGCCTTTTTTGATGGTGTTACCGCTGCCGGGGATCAGGTCTTCAATAATGAGTTCAGTCAGGGCCATCGCCAGTTCGCCTTTGTCAGAAAAACCGCAGTATATCCTAAAGCCAGGTGTCGTCGCGCCGGCAACAATTGTTACAAGCCGGCCTGTGACAAGCCGTTGTGGCTGTGATACCAATAAAGTCTCTCTGGCAGAACAAAGGCAAACCGATGAAAACGCTTGGACTGATTGGCGGCATGAGCTGGGAATCCACAGTGCCTTATTACCGGCAGATTAATCAACAAATCAACCAGCGTTTGGGCGGCCTGCACAGTGCCAAAATCATCCTGTACAGCGTGGATTTTCAACAGATTGAAGCCCTGCAGCGCAGCGGCGACTGGCAACAGGCCGGCCAGTTATTGGCAGATGCCGCACAGGCACTACAGCGCGCCGGCTCTCAAGGGTTGGTGCTTTGTACCAATACCATGCACAAAGTGGCCGCAGCTATCACCAGCGCCACACCGCTGCCGTTGTTGCATATCGCCGATGCCACAGCGCAGCAAATTAAGGCAGGTGGCCTGCGCCGTATTGGCCTGTTAGGCACCCGCTTTACCATGGAGCAGGATTTCTACAAAGCGCGGCTTTTGACGCAAGGTATCGAAGTGCTGATACCAGCAGAAGGCGATCGCAAGCTGGTGCATCAGGTGATTTACGAAGAACTCTGTCTCGGACAAATCAACCCGGAATCCCGCCTTGCTTATCAGCAGATCATCGCCGGTTTAGTAGCGCAAGGCGCAGAAGGCGTGATTCTGGGCTGTACTGAAATTGGTTTGCTGGTGCAACCGGAAGATGCGGCAGTACCGCTGTTTGACACCACCGCCATCCACGCCCGCGCGGCGGTGGACTGGATGTTGGCAGAATAGCGCTGTTACCGATGCAGCTGCGGTGATTACCAATGCAGCTGTGCTATCGCATCCGGCACTTCACCCAGCAGTACTTGCCGGATGTTGCCATCAGCACCGACCGTCACCAGCTGCGGAATGCCTTTACTGGCGACTTGCTGGTACAGCGCCCGATCCGGGTCGGCGACCAGAGCAAAATTCAGCTGATAGTCGCCGCGAAATTTCTGCAGCGCCGGTATTTGTTCTTCGCGGCCAATGCCAATGATTTGCAGGTCTTGCTGACGCACCAGATCAGAGGCCATTAATTGCGTCATCGCACGTTTGGAATCACCGCACCAGGTGGCGAAAAATATCAGCAGCTGGCGTTTGCCCGGCGTCAGCCGGACTTCATGACCATCAATACTGCGCAGCATCTGCCACGGCAGCTTTGCGCCAGGCTGGATGGCAAATGCAACAGAAGCCGCAGCCGGTGCTGCTGTTGCTGGTACTGCTTGCGCTGCAACCGGGGCCGGTTTCTGGCTGCAGGCACTTAAGCTCAGCACTGTGGCGGTCACCACAGCAAGATGAAAACAAACCACTTTACGCATCACTACCCCTGTTTTTTGATTTTTATGGAAAATTATCAGCTGCGATTTAGTGCAGCTGTCGGCGGATAAACTGGTCCATCTGCTCACGCAATTCCGGCATTTGCTTGTGCAAGCTATGGTCACCACCCGGCACAATCACCAGCTCATGCGGTTGTTTGCGTTCAGCCAGCAATTTGGCGATTTGTGTCGCGTTGCCAACCGCAACCCTTTCGTCTTTGTCACCATGCACAATCATCACCGGCAAGTCAGCGCGGATTTTTGGCAGGAAATGGCTGACTGAACGTTGCTTTAAAGCAGCGGTTTTATTGGTGGCGTAATCCGGAATACGCGCCTTAAACACCTTTTCCATCTCAGGACGGAATGTCAGTTCAGCCTCTAAATCGGTCACGCCGGCAATAATCACCAAAGCATCCAGCTCTGGCCATTGCTTGGCGGCCAGCCAGGTCTGCATGCCGCCACGGCTGTGACCCATCATCGCCACATGTTCAGGATTGGCCGCCGGCGCTTGTTGTAACATAGTTTTAAACGCCAGCACATCGGCCACATCAGCACCGCCAAACTCGTCTTTCCCGGTTTGTTCGGCCGGCAGTTTCATTGGATTGTGATCACCGCGGTAGTTACTGGCAAACACCACATAACCTTGCGCCGCCAGCGGCATCAGCTGACTTAACACATTCGAGAAAATCAGCGCCCCCGTTTTGCCATTGCCACCGCGGTTATACACCAGCACCGGCAGAGATTTGGCGGCTGCCTGTTTCGGCTGAACCAGATACCCCATGGCTTTTACACCATCAACATCATAAACAAACTGTTCGCAGTGCAGATGTTGCTGAAATTGTTCGTACACGGCGCGTGGTATCGATTGATGGATCATTGCGCCCATATTCGGGTTATTCGGATTCATCCGTTTTAACATGCTGACGAAGCCGTCATAACTGCTGGCCGGCCCGGAAAAACAATCTCGGGAATTTTCCAGCAGCGGCTGAAAAGGTGTGGTGGTGGCTGGTGCTGCAGCCTGCGCCAGACCTGCGGATAACCAAAAAACTGCGGGGCAAACGATGGATAATATATGTTTTTATTTCATCAGGATACCTCCATTCCTTATTAAATTCCGACTTTAGAGTAACAGGCTGAACCCGGATGATGAAGCCGAAAATTTACCTTAATTACACATTTTAAATATTTTTTGTAAAAACTGTTATTACGTTGCAGGCGGAGGTCATACAAGATCTCGCGCTCGCCTGACCGACACTTTGGGTTTATGCTCAGCAAAGACAACTGCCGGAGATACACCAATGCTGAAACGCTGTTTTTATCTGGCCCTGCTACCTGGCGCCGCCCTGCAAGCCGCGGTGGCTGCCACGCCGTATCCGGTACAGCAGTTGTCCCCGGAATTACAGGTGCAGCAACTGGCTGAAGGATTGTGGCTGCACCGCAGCGAACAAAAGCTCAGCAATGGCGCGGTCTTTACGGCAAACGGCCTGCTGCTCGACACGCCTGAGGGCATCTGGTTGCTAGATACCGCCTGGGGTTTTTACCCGACCCGGGATTTATTGCACTGGATTGACGTGATGCTGAAGCGCCCTGTGGTGAAAGCCATTGCCACCCATGCGCATGAAGACCGCACAGGTGGCGTGGTGGCGCTGGCCGAACGCGGTATTCCGCTGCAGGCAACCGCACAGACCGCAGCACTGGCAACCAAAGCCGGCATCTACCCGTTGCAGGCGGTGACCAATCTGACCGTTGGCGCTGTGTACCAGGATGGCCCGATCCAATGGTTCTATCCGGGGCCTGGCCACACCAGCGACAACATAGTGCTGTACCTGCCGCACTACCAGCTGCTGCATGGCGGCTGTTTTGTCAAAGCGCCACGTTATCCCGGCCTTGGCAATATTGCCGATGCTGATGTCAAAGCCTGGCCGGCTAGTCTGAAGCGCTTAAAAGCCACCTATCCGCAGCTGAAAATCCTGGTGCCGGGCCATGGCGATATCGCCGATGCTGCTTTACTCGACTATTCGCTGGCACTGTTCAGCACACCATAACCAACATAGGCTGGCTCAGGCCGGCCGCCAGCTTTGCGTTGTTCTAACAGCAAAAAGACTGGTCCGGAGCCCGATAATATTGAGTTTGCAAACCGCCGCAGCGATAAGCTTTTCAGTTGTTCGGGAGTCCGAACTCTGTGCACTGGTTGAGCAAGCAAAGGCTATGTTAGATTGATGTTTTCTGTGCCGGGACCATGCTGATGCCGTTGTTACTGAACATGCTTTATGTTGCGCTGGCCGCAGCTTATCTGTGGCTCGACGCCGGTGGCGACATTCCACTGCATTTCCTGCTGAAAATCCTGCCGTTATTGCTGTTAAGCGGCTGGGTACTGCGCGTAGCGCCGGTCCGGCAGCATCTGCCTTTGCTGGCAGCTCTGGCGTTTTCAATGCTGGGGGATGTGTTGCTGGCCTTAGACGGGCAACGCTTGTTTGTGTTTGGTCTTGGTGCTTTTTTGCTGGCCCATCTCTGGTATTTACTGGCGATGCGGCCTTTTGCCGGCCACAGACCGCTGCTGTTACTGCCTTATGCGCTGTTCGCCGCCGGTGTCCTCACATTGATGTGGCCCGGGCTTGGCGCTATGGCTGTGCCGGTGCTGGGTTATATCAGCGTGATCCTGAGCATGTCTTATGGCACCTGGTGCAGCAGCCGGCGTAATGCCTGGCTGATTGGCGGCGGACTGCTGTTTATCAGCTCGGATTGCCTGATTGGCCTGAACCGGTTCTGGCAACCGCTGCCCGGCGCTGGCCTGTGGATAATGCTGAGTTATTACGCCGCGCAATATGCGCTGGTGCGGGGCTTGCTGACGCAGCAAGCTGCAGCGCGAAGACAAGACTGAAGCGCCCATTCGGCACCGTCGCGCTGTGCTAAGGTTAAAGGCTGAAGTCTCATTGCCCGGAGGTGTCCGTTGCCCCCAGTTTTCCGAGCTTGCCTTGCCACAGCGCGGTCAGCCCTGCTGCTGGCTGCCGGCTTTCTGTGCACTCCGGCAGCGCGGGCCGAACCGGTCACTTATTTTTATTCCGACCTGCCACCCTTTGAGTACAGCAACAGCGACGGTGCTGCGACAGGGCTGGGCATCAGTCGCGTCGATAAGCTGCTGCGCCAGGCCGGCTTTCAGCCAAAATTTGAATTTTATTCGCTGTCGCGTGGTTTACAGGCATTAGAAAATCATATTGATTTCAGTGCAGTAGTTGCCCCGACACCAGCCCAGCGTCGGGAGCTAAAAATAAGTGTCGCGCCGGTTTATCTGGCTGAATTAGGCGTAGTGCGGCTACGCAGTACAAAAAGGCTCAGTTCCTTAGAACAGCTGCAGCATTATCCTTATCTGGCGCTCAGTGAAACCCGCTTCGCATTTTTGCAACAAAGACCTGAACTGGCCGCATTTGCGGTCAAACGTTACGACATCGGCAATCAGCAAGACGCCTACCGCCTGCTGCTCAGCGGCCGTTACGATTATTACCTCTGTTACCACGCCAGCGACGTGGCCCTGAGTAATCCGATGCTGGTATTTGACAGCTTCGAACAACTGCCGGTTTATCTGATGTTATCCCGGCAACACCCCGACGCCGAGCGGCTGATGCAACGGGTGGATGCGGTGTTGGCAAAACCCTGACGACAGCACTGACTGGCAATTCAGCCATCCCGACGCTCAGATAGTTGATGCCGAAAACAGCAAGGCTGGTTACAATGCGCAGAAATTATCCGCCAGTTTGCCTCCTCTGGTGACCTGCTTCACAGTAGCTGTCCGCTGCTGTACGACAGTGTCACCGGCAACACTGACGACAATCAGCAAAAGGCCGCACCGGCCCGACAAAACCTTACAGGAATAACAAGATGGCAGCTTTTGGTAGTGTTTTTATGCCTGAAATGGCAATGGCCCAATTTGATGGTAACAGCTGGGGGCCAGCGGCCATTGTCCCGGCCAACAGCATCAGTCTGCACCCGGGCGCCCATGTGCTGCACTATGCAAGTACCTGTTTTGAAGGTTTAAAAGCCTTCCGTCACGAAGACGGCACTATCGCGATTTTCCGTATGGATAAAAATATCGCCCGCATGCTGCAAAGCTCAGAGCTGTTGTCTTTACCAAAATTTGAACCAGCGCTGCTGAGCCAGATGATTGTCGACGCCGTGCGTCACTTCGCCGCCGACGTACCAACACCACCAGGCTCAATGTATATCCGCCCAACACACATCGGCACTGAACCGGCCATCGGCAAAGCCGCCACGCCAACACTGACTTCAATGTTGTATGTACTGTTATCCCCGGTCGGCGACTATTTTGCCGGTGGTCACCGTGCACTACGCCTGCTGATGGAAGACAACGCTCGCTGCGCGCCGCACATGGGCATGATCAAAAGTGGTGGTAACTACGCCAGCGCGCTGCAGCCAACGATGCAGGCCAAAGCCAAATATCAGGCCGATCAGGTGCTGTTCTGCCCGAATGGCGACGTACAGGAAACCGGCGCTGCCAACTTCCTGTTAATTGATGGCAATGAAATTATCACCAAAGCACTGGACGCATCTTTCCTGCACGGCGTGACCCGCGATTCTATCCTGACATTGGCGCGTGATTTGGGCATGACAGTGTCTGAGCGCGACCTGACCGTCAATGAACTGCTGGAACGCGCCGCCAAACCTGGCACTGAAGCAGCCTTGTCCGGCACTGCAGCGGTACTGGCGCCGGTCGGCACGCTGATCCACCAAGGCAAGGAATATAAAGTTGGCAGCGGCGAGCCAGGCCCAACCACTGCCCGTCTGCGTCAGGCGCTGAACGATATCCAGTGGGGCAAAGCCGAAGATAAACACGGCTGGCTGACTAAAATCTAAAGTCGTTCTCCGACGCTCATCCGATGACAAAGCAGGCTCTGAGCCTGCTTTGTTGTATCACCATAACCATGCGCAAACTAAATCGTTAAGGAAAGACGTGATGTACCGGACTCTTTGTTTGTTGTGGGTGCTGCTCGCTATCAGCCCCGTCCACGCGCTATCAAACGCAATGCAACTACCCACAGGTTTGTGGGAAGGCATTAAGCAGGATGACAGCAGTTATCAGCTGCTGGAAATCAATACCCAACCACCGCACAGGTTCATCAGTGTGCGGATCGCCGACGGCTTCAGACACGCCAGCAGCTACGCGTTCATTGACATCCACGTGACATGCTCTGCCACGGAATGCGCCATCAATCTGACCGATCCGCGCCGGCCGGACGCACAACAACGGCTGATTATTGCCAAAAATCTGCAAGACTCGCTGAATGTGACGCAAATGTACGTCAATGCCAGTGGCCAATCCCAAATGGCCACCAGTTACAGCATGGATCGGCAAGGGGCGCAATCGACGGTCAAACGCTTTGTGCAACAACAGCAAACCCGGCTCAAAGCGTTGAAACCAGCCGACAGTGATGATTTATCTGGCTTCTGGCTCGGTATTGTGACGTTCAACCACAAACCGGAATTACTGCAGCTGGAGTTTTCCACCACAGGACAGTCCAGGCTGACGTACTACCCAAATGGCATGCAAATAACCAATCAAACCCAGTTTATGCCAGGCCAGATCGAAGCAAAAAATGGCAGTCTGTTTATCAAAACTGCCAATCCCACCTTTGCATCTGAGCTGATTTTGCACAGCAGCAACAATAATCTGTTGCATGGGTATTTATATTCAGTTCACAAAAATCAGGTACTACAGCCCGGCAGCTTTGTCTTGTACCGGATTGGTCAATAACCCTGCCGGCATCGCAGACGGCTCAGTTTCTGACACCAGACTAAAGCGCAGGTCTCGAACACTCTTGCTGTGCAGCACAGTCTCCGGTAGGGTAAACAGGATGTTGACATAAAAGGATTTTGCCGTTGAACATATTGAATTATCGGGAAAAAGATTTTCGTGGTGAGCCAGAAACTCCGGGACTCAGCGCGGTTATTGCGGGTTGGCACTCACTAAGTTGTCCGGGAAAATGGCTGTTTACTCTGCTCGTTGGGTTGTTGGCTGCTGCATTCCTGTTTAGCCAATGGGAACGGCAGCAGCCACTGATGATCGGCTTTTACCTGATATGCTTGACGGCTGCAGCCGGCAATTACCTGCGCGCGCGGGTGTTACCACAGTTGATGGCCCGTAGCCTGCTGGCTGATTTAAAAATCAAAGACGACCAGATCTGTATCGCAGATTTCAGCTTTCCCGCTTCGGTGCAAAAACTGGTGTTGGGAAAACAGAGCAAACAGGGCCCGGCATTTTTACAACTGGCCTGGAACGGCGGTCAATTATGGCTATTTCCGTTAGCTGAATTGCTGCAAGTCGAGCAGTTTATCCGTCAGCACGCCCCTCACATTGAGATTATCATCGAGTAAATCCACACACGTCTTGCCGGCCTGTTTTATTTAATCTACATTGTAGAAAATATGTCGAAGTGGGCCTGTGATGACTCAGGAAAAATTTATCGGCGAACTGGAACAGATGCTGTTGCTTTGTGTCCTGCAGCTGAAAGACGACGCATATGGCAGCCAAATCCGCAGTTTCCTCGCCGATAAAGCCCAGCGTGATTTAAGCATCGGCGCTTTATACACCACGTTAGAACGCCTGGAGCAAAAAGGCTTACTCAGCGGCCGGCTGGGCGAAGCCACGGCTGAGCGTGGGGGCCGCGCCAAAAAATACTACAGTGTCACCGGCGAAGGGCGTCAGGCGCTGTTTCGCAGCAAGGCTGCTTTGGAACAGTTATGGCAGAGTCTTGCTTTGCAGCTGGCACCGCAATTTGACCAGGGAGGATGTACCCGATGAGATGGCCCCAACCACCATTACCACCAGGTCCGTTGCCACCCGACATGCAGCCTCCTATCATCAGTCAGCTTTTGCTGGAGTGGGTATTGCCGGATGTATTGCAGGAGCCGGTTCTCGGCGATTTACAGGAAGAATTTATTCAACGACAGCAGCACAACCGGCAACGCGCATGCTGGTGGTACCGGCGGCAGGCTTTGACAACTTGCTGGCATTTTCTGCATCAAACCAAAGGAGATTGGCTGATGTTCATTTTCAGCATGTTGTTTTTTATCGGGATATCAGTCTGGGCTATGCTGGTTTCTGCGCCGGACGATCCTTTGGCTTTTTATGATTTTATCTCGCTGGTGCTGATATTCCCGCCAGCAGTATTATTTGCTGTTGGAGCCACTTCCCGCCAAACACTACAACGTGCCATCGCATTTATGTTTGATCCCCGCCCCGGCGCTCAGCCGCAGGACTATCAACAAGTCCGGCATTTTTTCCGGGTCATGGGTAACAGCGGCCTGTTATTGGGCTTGTTCAGCACACTGATTGGCGCTATCGCGATTGCACAGCAGACCAATGCCGGTAATTTCAGCGAAACTTTTGGCCCGGCTACAGCGGTGTGCCTGCTGACCTTGTTGTATGGCGCCGCGTTAAAAACGATATGTTACATCGCGGCGGAAAAGGTCAGTTTTGTGGCACAAAGCAGCACGCAACAACGCGATATGCAAGGCTAATGTTTTACCTGATCTGCAGCTCGGCACACGCACCGGTATCGGACCGTGCTGTGGCTTACGCCAGCGAGCAGCCGGACAATGTTGATATCAATGAAATTGTGCTGCACCCGACGGCGCCGGAATTTTAACTCAGGGTTTTAATCCGCATACTGCAGCGCCAGCACCTGTGTATAGAGTTGCTGCGCAGCAGCGTTGGGAATAGCGGCCAGTGTCAGCTTGCCGTTGGCGGTATGCAGCTGCACATTCACCATCTGCTGCTGCTGAAAAAACGGTGTTTGTTGCAAACGGACCTGCTGCACTTGCTGCAGCGGCAACATATACCAGCGCCGACTGAGGCCACCTTGCCACAGATAGATCACATCGCCTTGTACCCGGTAGCCATGCCAGCGGTAATTCAGCCAGGTTTCCAGCAGCCACCAGCCACTTAAGCCCAGCGACACCAGCCCCTTCAGCCACAGCGGCGGAATATTGGATTGCCAGATAAGCGCAATGACCAGCAACACCCCAAGGCCAGACCACAACGCCTGACGGCGGAAATACACCGGCACAAACTTCTGTAAATCCGCACCTTGGATTTCAGCCAGCGGCAATAACTGCTGCGCCTGGAGCTGTTTATCCAGCTCCGTTGCCGTTTGCCCCAGCACGACAAACTTACCTTGTTGTTTGTCAGCAGCAAACCCGCGAAAAATCAGCGAATAATGACCAAACAGCCGTGCCAGCCAGGGCTGATTGACCAGCACCAATTGCACGCGATGTGCTGAGATCCGCAGCGATTTTTTCAGTACTGAACCCTGCGTCAGCTGCAACTTGCGTGCATCACGTTGCAGGTGCTGCGGGTAGAGCCAAATCAACGTCATCATTGTCAGCACTGTGGCAATCAGCGCCAGCAACATCAGCGCACTGAGCAGCTGCAACAACAGATTGTGCTGAATATCATATTGCTGCAGCAGCGCTTTGCTGGCACCTGACAACCAGTCAATCACCTGCGCATCCCTGAACTGCTGACTCATGCCAAACACCGCAGCCAGCGGCAGCCATAAATAAGCATTGTATAAAGTAGCGAGCCAAATCCGGTAAAACGGTGTCGATTCGCTGGCCGGCGTGTTGGTGGCATGACCTTGTAACAGCATCAGCTGCGCCTCCGACAAGCCGGTCAGCGCAAATTCCTGCTTTTTGCTGCCGGCGCTGTCGAGACTGGCGGCATACAGCGCCAGCGGGCGAAAGTAAAACGGTTGTTTGACCTGCAGTTCCTGTACCCGCGATTGCGGCAGCAACAGCTTTTCTTTGTGCAGCAGGCCTTTTTCCAGTTCAATGCCCTGTGCTGTCACGCGAAACCGGCTACAGCGCCAGGCGATCAGTGCCCGTGCCACAATCAGCAAACCCAGTAGCGCCAGCGCATAAGGCAGATAAGCCGCATATTTGTCGCGCGAGGACAAAAACGCGCCGCCGAGGATCAAACCAAAAAACTCCCAGGCTGATTTCGCCAGTAACGGCAGCAGCGCCCAGACCGACACCCGCTGCCAGGTGCTGGTTTGCGGCATGGCTTCAGGCAACATCAGACAGAGCCTCTTGCGGGATCAGCTGACTCAGCAGCTGACACAACCGCTGCGCCTCGTCGTACTCGATATCGATCAGCGCCGCTTCGGCATGCACACCGCCGGCAGTAAAGACTTTCAGCGTGGCGAGGCCATAGTGTTTTTGCAGCGGCCCCTGACTGACCGTGACATGCTGCACCCGTGTCAGCGGGATCAGCACCGCCTGACGCCACCAGACGCCGGATTCGAGTAAAAAATCCTGCCGGCGCAGCAGATACCGCGTCCGCGTCAACTGAAACGGCAGCCACAGCTGCAGTAAAAAACCCGCCAGTAACACCAAAGCCAACATCGCATACAACGCCAGCTCGCCGCCACTCAACGCAATCAGCAGCACCAGCACCGCGAGTGGCAGCGCCGTCAACCCCAACCACAGCCAGCGTCTTTTACTCAACGCCTGTTCCGGCAGCTGCTGCCA
Source organism: Rheinheimera sp. (assembly GCA_008015325.1). Lineage (GTDB taxonomy): Bacteria > Pseudomonadota > Gammaproteobacteria > Enterobacterales > Alteromonadaceae > Pararheinheimera. Next base: position 8,085 of record SSFI01000061.1, on the reverse strand, counting down.
GTCCTGCGGCAGCGGCGCGCTCAGGCATTCGTTTTGTAAAAATGTGGCGTCAAGCAGTTGGTTTGGCATTGGTGTCAGGCAGTTTTGCGAAGGTGTTGCTGCATCTTGCGGAAAATTCCGGGCGTCGGCAAGGGCACCATTCATATTTGTTAACAGCTTTATTGCAAATAGTTGCTGCAAAGTACTTTGGTTAAATCTGCTTACATCTTGCCCACTTGCATCGCCACTCATACAGTAGTAGCTTGAAATACTACTACATAAATACAGAGCCAGAAATGAGCATAGTCCGCCTGCAACAGCTGGGTTTTACCGCGCTAGAAACCGATATTTATCTGGCACTACTGCGCCACGGTGAGATGACCGGCTATGCCGTCGCCAAGCAGGTCGGCAAAGTAGTGGCGAATGTCTACAAAGCGCTGGAATCTTTGCATCAAAAAGGCGCGGTGTTGCAGCTGCAGCAGGATCAAAAACGTTATGCGGCGGTGCCCTGGCGCCAGTTGCTGGACCATGAACAACGCAAGTTCAGCCAGACGCTGAGTGAGCTGGCAACCGAGCTGGAGCAGCTGCCGGCAGCAGATACGCAGGAAGCTGTGTATCAGCTGAAAAATCCGGAGCAATTGCTGTATGACAGCCGTCAGCTCTGCCGCGAAGCACAAGGCTTGCTACTGGCTGACTTACAGCCGGCGGCAGTGCCGTTACTGGCCGAAGAATTGGTGGCAGCAGCGGCACGTGGCGTCGAAGTGCGGGTAAAAATCTATGAACCAGCCGACTTGCCCGGTGTGCAGCTGACATTGCGTGCCAATGGCCGCGAAGTGTACGCCAAAACCGCAGATGTCAGTTTAAAACTGGTCGCTGACGGTAATCATTTTGTTATTGGCCTGCTGAGCGCTGATCTCAGTCGGGTCATTCAGGCCTTTAAAAGCCGCAGTGCGCTGTTGAACATGAGCCTGTTTTGCGGCCTGGTGTACGAATTGGTTCTGACCGAACTGAAACAAAGCCTGGCTAATAACGATTTGGCGCGCTCGAAGCAAATCCTGGCCCAAACCGCGCATTTACACCCGTTCAGTACAGAAAATCAGGTATTTGACCAATTTAATCAACGCTATAGCGTCGCACGGCTTGATGCCAGTTCCAGCCAAAACAGCCAGCCAGATCAGGGAGAACCCGTATGAAACCTTTGTTGACCCAACTAACACCGCTGTCTGCCCTGCTGTTGCTGTGCTGCAGCCTGGGCGCTCCGGCAACAGCGCAGCCCCTGACATCACAAGATTTTGCCGAACTGGACCAAGCCATCGCCGCAATTAAAACCGAGGCCGGTTTGCCATTTGGCAGCGCCATCGCGCTGGTGCACAACGGCAAACTGATTTATCAGCATCACAGCGGTTATGCGGATATTCAGCGCCAGCTACCGGTCAACCGCGATACGGCCTTTTACATCGCCTCCGCCACCAAGCCCTTCACTGCATTGGCTTTTTTACTGCTGGCGCAACAAGGTAAGGTGAATTTAGAGCAAAGCTTGCAACAGATGTGGCCACAGCAGAAGTTTGCCAACATCGACGCCAGCCGCATCACGCTGCGCCAGCTGCTGAGCCATCAGTCTGGCCTCGATAATCAGCCACTGATCTGGGCCACCGCCTACAGCGGCATTCATACAGCAGAGACACTGAAGGCACTTACCAGCCTGTCGGTACCGGACCCGGAAGCCAAAACCGGCGAATTCCGTTACAGCAATGTCGGCTACAACATCGCCAGCCTGTGGCTGGATGAGCAAAGCGGCACCGCCTGGCAGGACCAATTACAGCAGCTGATTTTTCAACCGCTTGGCATGCAGCGCAGCAGCGCGCGCCAAAGCGAAGCGGCAAACTGGCCACTGGCGCTGCCTTATTCGCTGCTAAAAAGTGCTGAGCCGCTTTATTTACAAAAAACCGATGCAACTATGCATGCCGCCGGCGGCATGTTTGCCACAGTTGGTGATTTAGCCAAGTTTGTCGCAGCGCAGCTACCGGGTACAAAAAGTCCGTTGCCAGCCAGCGTGATCAGCCAGTCGCAACAAACCCAGATCAGTACCGACAGCAGTTATGGTGATTTTCAGCGCAGCGGTTATGCCTTTGGCTGGTATACCGGGCCTTACAAAGGGCACAACATGCTACATCATTTCGGCGGCTTCCCGGGTTACAGCGCGCATTTGTCGTTTGTGCCGGCGCAGCAGATCGGCTTGGTGATTTTGCATAATGAAGACATGTTAAGCCGCGACCTGAATAACCTGATCGCCGATTATTGCTACGGTTTACTGCTCGGTGACGCTGGCACTAAAGCCAGAGTCAAAGCCGGTTTTGCCAAACTCGAACAAAAACTGGCGCAGTTACCGGCAATGAAACAAGCGCAACAGCAAAAAATTGCAGGCCGTAAAACGCTGCTGAGCCTGCCAGCTGCCGCTTACGTCGGCCGTTATCAGCACCCACAGCTTGGCGAGATGACGCTGAGTCTCAACGACCAGCAACAGCTGGTATTTCGCTGGGGTGCGCTGCAGGCCAACGCCACTGGTTTTGATACAGCGGACGAACTACGACTGGAACTGGTGCCCAATTCCGGCGAAGTGGTGAAGTTTGGCGTGGAACAAAATGAAGTACGGCAACTGACGCTAAGCGGCATGACCTTTAGTAAACAGCGCTGAAGAAAAACCAGCAGCCAAAAAATCAGTGGTAGCAAACGGCGCTTTGACCCCCGCCGTTTTTGCCCATATGATAGCGCCAACTTGTTGAACTTCTTATCAATCGTCTGAAAAACAGACAGGAATAACCATGAAAATAGCTTTGATCGTCATAGTCGCTGCGGCGGTTTTGTATTACTTCTACAACAGCATCAATAACCAGAAAGTAGCCACGCAGAATATCGAACAAGGTGAAGTGTTTCTGGCCAACAACGCCAAACGCGACGGCGTGAAAACCACCGCCTCCGGTTTGCAATATGAAGTGCTTAAAAGCGGCGACGGTGACAAACACCCTACTGACATTTCTACAGTCAACGTACATTATCATGGCACCCTGACCGACGGCACTGTATTTGATTCTTCAGTCGAACGCGGTGAACCCATCAGTTTTCCACTGAACCGGGTGATTAAAGGCTGGACCGAAGGCGTACAGCTGATGAAAAAAGGCGACAAATTCCGTTTTTATATCCCGGCAGATTTGGGTTACGGCAGCCGCAGCGCCGGTAAAATCCCACCGGGTTCAGTGCTGATTTTTGACGTCGAACTGCTAGCGATTGAATAATGCTGGCTGGAACCCCATCAGTCGCGTTGGGATAACACCGTTCTGATACTTAACAGTGACCTGATGCGCACATAACATCGCGCCGCCAGCGTTTTGCTCAGCTATGGTGGCGATGCGACGCAGAGATCGCGGTTTTCTGCTGCCTTCCTTGCCGCCAACGCCAACCAAACCACCACAGCAGCGCCGGCAGCAGGCCGGCAGCAAACAGCAGCCACAGATACAGCGGGCCGCCGACCGCCGCCACATGCAGCGGATAAATCAGCTGGCTGAGCTGGCGACCCGGCGCCAAATCTGTGGCGCGCTGCAGCGAAAGCAGCTGGCCGTCTGGCGAAAGCCTGACCACAGAGCGGCCGTTCGGATGCCATTCTTCCGGCAACTGCGCGCGAAACTGCACGGCATCAGCCGGAGTTTTGCGAAAACTCGCCAGCCGCAGCTGCGCTTCAGGCAACGCCTTACCGGCATTGCTCAGCCACAGTCCCCAATCGGCTGTAGTCAATGCAGTGGCCTCAAACAGCGGTTCCGGCGCGGCTTTTGGTTGCGGCGGGTCTTGCAGCACCCAACTGAACAATTGCTGGGTTTGCGCGTTATAGGCCATTGCCGTGCCGGTGATCACCACCAGCAGTAACAATGGCAGGCTGAATACTCCAATCACATAATGCCATTGCCGATGACGCTGTAATGCAGGCAAAGCACGGCCACGCTGCGACAGCGGTAACTTCAACATGCGCCAACGGCTTGGCCATTGGGTTTTCAGCCCGGCGATTAATAGCAATAAAGCGCCAAGCCCGACGACCCCAAGCAGCTGATGTTTCCAGGATTTAACGAACAGGTACAGATGCAGCTGATAACACCAGTCCAGCACATCACTGTAAGGCGCGCGGATCAGTAACAGTTGCGGTGTTTCGGCAGCCGTTACCGGCACAGACCAATATTCCAGTGTGCCGTCATGACGGGACAATTCCAGCCATGGCCGATCGAAGTGCGGCAGCCGGGCAAAGCCATACTGGCTTTGATCCAGCTGGTTCAGCGTCCGCCCCTGTAACTGCGGGTCGTCCACCAAACTGATTTGCAGCTGCGGATACAACCACTGCAGCAGCGGGTTTTTAAACAGCAAAATGCTGCCGGTCAGACAGACCAGCAGCAACAGTGCACCAAGCCAAAGCCCGAGCAAACGATGCCAGAAGCGGCTGCGCAGCAGGTTCACCGGCAGCACCAGCCGCTTTTTCGCCACGTTAACAACGCAGGCTTAAAAACCATACTGCCAGCTCAGCTGTAACATGCGGCCGAGGCCGGCAAAATAAGTGCTGTTAGCCGGTGTGGTCTGGGCGTAATAAGTGATGTATTGCTTGTCGAGCAGGTTCTCGATGCCAAGCGTCCAGACGCCGTTAGCGCCCGTGTCAAACCGTACCGAGCTATCCAGCGTCTGGTAACCATCAAAAGATGTGCCGTCATTAAAACTTAAATCAAAATAACGGCTGATCTGCAGGCGGCTGGAAATACCGTCGGTCCATTCCTGCAGCCAATACAGGTTGACGCGCTCCGGCGCGATATTGACGCCGCCCAAGTCGCGGTCGGTGCGGCCGTCATTGTTGCTGTCGTATTGGCCATGGCTTCTGGCATAACTAAAACCCAGGCTGCCGGTGGTGCTGTAGTTCCACTCACCGTCCGCTTCAAAACCGGCGATTTCGGTTTTTTCCCGCATCACGCTGTAAATGCCGTCTTTGTCGGCTTGCAGGCGGGAGCCTAAGTCTGAATCCGAAGTGAAATAACTCAGTTGCAGGCGGTAGTCATCGGCACTGTATTCCAGACCGAGTTCAGCGTTGTCGGACACCACCGGCTGCAGGTTCAGGAACTGCGCCACCGATTGGTTCGGTTTGTTAATGGCGCGCAGCACGCGGCCAACGTCCGGCATACCAAAACCTTCGTTGTAGCTGGCGTACAGCCGCAGTTCCGGCGTCAGCTGATGCACCACACCAAAGTTATGCAGCAACTCGTTAAAGCTCGGTTCGCCGCCCTTCACAAAAGAACTTTTGCTGGAGTAAAGCGTGGTGAAATCATCAACCTGCAGCTGACCGTATTCATAACGGGCACCGGCGCTGAAAGTCCAGCCGGCCAGGCCGTCATAGCGCAGCTGGGCAAAAGGTGCATAGTTGGTAAATTCAGTTTCCGGCACCCAGTTGCGGCCGGTCATCACCAGTTCCTGGTAGGTCAGGTCCTGCAGCCAGTCCACACCAGTACTTAAATCAAAGTCGGTGCCGAGCAAGTCAGTACCAAACCAGGTGGCACGGGCGCCGACTTTTTCTGACACGTTTTGCGACTGGTCAAATAAATTGGCGCCGTATTTCGGGTCCTGGAAAGTTGCTGCCGTGCTGCCGCCAAACATCGAACTGAAATCCTGCGCAAACAGCTGCAGGCTGAGGCTGCCGCCCCACACTTGCTGGTGCTGATAATCCAGCGACGCTGAGGTCACTTTATTCTGCGCGCCATAACCCGGCGTTTTGCCCGGCACTGAGGTAGTAGGAATACCGTCGGCCGGTTTACCGTCGACCGGTTTGTAGTCGTTATTGCCTTCAAGATCAAAGTGATTGACCATCAGCTGAATGCTTTGCACATCGCTGAATTGCCATTTTGTCTTTAAAAACAGGTCGATACTGTCCGAATCCATGGTATCGCCCTGGGTGGTGTCGACACCGATTGGCGTGCCGTTGCCATCCAGATACAGGCCGGTTTTGTTATAAGCCACGCCGCTGACCAGCGACACTTCATCAAACTGTTTGGAAAACAAATAACTGCCGCGATAACTCTGGGTATCAGCACCGCCAGTGGTCGGCACTGAACCGGCCAGTTTCAGCTGGTGGCTTTGTTCGCCCGGCGTTTTAGTGATGATATTAATAATGCCGCCACTGGCGCCCATGCCCTGAATGGCGTTGGCGCCGCGGATAATTTCGATGCGCTCAATCATCGCCGGATCAATGGTATTGCCGTCACGCGAGCCGTTCCGCAGCGGCGTCGATTGCGGTACACCGTCAATCATATACAACGGCTCACGGCCCCGCAGCGTCTCGCCGTTGGCGGTCAGTTTCTGCCGGCTCGGTGAAAAGGCCGGGATTAAATTACCGAGAATTTGTGATAAATCCTGTGTCACCGCCAGTTGCGCTTTTAACTGCTCCTGCTCAATCACTGTGATAGTGGCTGGCACTGTGCTGACCGGATAAGCGGCACGAATGGACGACACCTGAATGCGCTCAATCTCCGCCGTATTACCTGTCGCTAAAACCTCAGCCACAGCCCATTGCCCACACAAGCCTGCGCTTGTCAGCGCCAGTAACAGTTTTGCCAGTTTCATCACAACTCTCATCGTTAATAAAAATCGTTCGCATTTATATAGATGAGAACTGCATTAGTCAATATGGATATAGCGGAATATCCGCGGGTCACTCTCTTTGGGTAGTTTTGTCAGTGAGACCCACTGCAACCATACCGGGCGTGCTTGAGTTTCAAGCCTGATTATGATGTTATCCGTTCATGTCTTTCTTGCGGGTTTGTTGTAAATGAATACAGAGCACAGCATGGCGGCGACTGCACAGCAGACAGAGTCGTCGTCAGAGGCAGCACCGGCAACGCCGCTACTGCACGGCGACGTGTACGACCAAAAAGTCGACTCGCTTACCCGGCGTGCTGGTCGTTATCTGAAATCACAACCGGCCTTGTTGCTGACCGGCAGTTATCTGTTTTGTAGCCTGCTGGGGCTGATTTTTGTCGTGGCGCTGTTCGACAAGTTTGATTTTGCCGTGCTGCCATATCTGGAGATCTCCGACTTTTTGCTGGCCGCACTCAGCAACCCCTGGACCATTCTGCAGTTTATTCTCTGGACGCTTGGTGTAGTCACACTGTTGTGGCTGGACCGCGCCGCCCGGCAACGCTTTCGCAGCTACGCCCGGTTCTCGGACCGCTTTTATAAACCACGTTATCAGCGCATCAGTCTGTATATGTTTGCCAGTTTACCGGTGTTGTTTCTGATTGATATCGCCCTGATGGAAGCCATAGGTCAGTCCAGAGCCATCAAAGCCGGCACCACACCGCGTTTTAATCTGAGCCTGATTTACCCGGTGTTCGACGACAACAAAACCATGCAAATGGAGCAAATCCAAATCATTGCTCGTAGCGTCAGCTACCTGTTTGTTTATCACCAGAACCAAATCAAAGTGATCCCACACGCTAATGTGGCCGGGTTGTTCCCGCTGCCGGCGGCGAAAACAGACACCAGCAAAGCCGAACCCAACAAAGCCAAAAGCGAGCCTGCTGCAAACCCAGCAGCGAAAAACCCTTAACAATCCTGCGATAGCCTTCCAGCCAATCTGCTTGAATTTCTCTCAAGCACAATGGCTGATTATTCATTATTCATTGCGGTATTCGTCGTATACAGTTCTCTCATTCGCAATTTAGACGCTTAGACGTCCAAATAAAATGCAGCAACACTGCAGCAAACAGGAGAACAGCTCATGGCAGCGCAGATCCACACCGCAACCGACTTAACCTTTAGCATTGAACGTCAGCCGTTTAATGAAGATTATCAGCCGGCCGACCATACGCGGCTGACCACCAACTTCGCCAATCTGGCGCGTGGTGAGGCCCGCCAGCAGAATTTGCGTAATACGCTGGCGATGATCAATCACCGCTTTAACTCACTGGCACATTGGGACAATCCGGCCGGTGACCGTTACAGCGTCGAGCTGGACATTGTGTCGGTCGATATTCATATCGCCGGCGCCGCCAGCGCTTTCCCGTCGATTGAAGTGTTGCAAACCAGCAT
>SSFI01000014.1 GCA_008015325.1 Rheinheimera sp. | reverse complement strand
GGTGTAGCCGGCGTTGTAGGACACATGCTCGTCTTCAAGGCCCGACCAGGTTGGCGAGGAGATGATCTTGCGCGGCTGTGCCACGATATCGCGCCAGCGAATTTTCTCGTCTTCTTTGTTCAGTGCCAGATGACGGTGGTCGCGGCCGGTAATTTTCGATAAAGCCGCCCAGGCTTTGACGGCGACCTGACCATTGGTTTCCGGCGCCAGGCTTAAAATTACTTCACAGGCGTCAATGGCACTGTCAATCCGCGCCAGGCCTTTGTTGGCGCCTTCGGCGGTATGCGTGCGGTTCAGCTCTTTGAGGAAATGCACCTCATTTTTGGTATCCCAGCTGATGCCTTTACCGCCGTTGCCGGCTTTTTCCAGCAATGGCCCCAGTGAAGTAAAACGTTGATAAGTATTGGGATAATCACGCTCGACCACGTTCAGGTGCGGCATGGTCAGCCCAGGAATGGCTTCACATTCCCCTTTCCACCAGGCTTTGACGCCATAAGGCTGAGCCAGCTCGGCCGGCGTGTCGTGGTGCATCGGTGTGGTGACCAAATCGGTCTCAACGCCCAAATGGCCCGGGCAGAGGCGGGAGAATTCTTTGGCGATGCCTTTAAAAATTTCCCAGTCGCTGCGCGCTTCCCATACCGGGTCGATGGCGGCGGATAACGGATGAATAAACGGATGCATGTCCGAGGTATTCATGTCGTCTTTTTCATACCAGGTGGCGGTTGGCAGCACGATGTCGGAATAGAGACAAGTGGTCGACATGCGGAAATCTAACGTCACCCACAAATCGACTTTGCCTTCGGCGGCGTTGTCGGTCCACTCAACGTCTTCTGGTTTTTTGCCACCAAAACCGCCTAAGTCTTTGCCGAGCAAACCATGCTTGGTGCCGAGTAAATGCCGCAGCATATATTCATGGCCTTTGCCGCTGGAACCCAGCAGGTTTGAGCGCCAGATAAACATATTGCGCGGGAAGTTTTGTGGATTTTCCGGTTCCTGACAGGCGAATTTCAGGCTGCCGTTTTTCAGCTCGTTCACCACATAATCTTTGACATCGAGGCCGGCCGCTTTGGCTTTGCTGGCTAAATGCAGCGGGTTGGTGCCAAGCTGCGGCGCAGAAGGTAACCAGCCCATGCGTTCGGCACGGCTGTTAAAGTCGATAATAGAACCGGTCCATTTTTCTTTATTGGCCAGTGGCGACACCACTTCGGCCATATCGAGTTTTTCATAACGCCATTGGCTGGCATGGTTGTAGAAAAACGAAGTGCCGTTCATATGACGTGGTGGTTTTTGCCAGTCAAGCGCAAAAGCCAGCGGAGCCCAGCCGGTTTGTGGCCGCAGTTTTTCCTGACCGACATAATGCGCCCAGCCGCCGCCGCTCTGACCGATACAACCGCACATCATCAGCATATTGATGAGGCCACGGTAGTTCATGTCCATGTGATACCAGTGGTTCAGTGCCGCCCCGACGATGACCATCGAGCGACCACGGGTTTTGTCAGCGTTACGGGCAAACTCACGGGCAACCCGAATAAGCGCTTCTGGTTCGACACCGGTAATGGCCTGTTGCCAGGCCGGGGTATAAGGCACGTTGTCGGCATAAGACTGCGCGCGATTGGGGTCGGTGAGACCAAACGCTGCGCCGTTATCCACGCCATAATGCGCCAGCGTCAGGTCATAAACGGTGGCGACTAAGGCTTCAGTACCGTCTTTGAGCTGAACTTTACGCACCGGAATACGGCGGATTTGCACTTCGTCGTGTTCTGTGTGCTGGAAGTATTTGTACTCGTGCGGCGCGCCGCCAAAATACGGGAAGGCGACTTCTGCGATAGCGTCGTGCGCGTCAATTAAAGACAGTTTCAGCTCGATATCGCCGTCTTTGTCTTTTTGTTCCAGGTTCCATTTGCCAACCTGATTGGTATTCTGGCCCCAGCGATAACCAATAGCGCCGTTTGGACTGGTCAGGCTGCCATCTTGTTTCACGCCGATGGTTTTCCAGTCCGGGTTATTGGCTTCACCCAGGTTGTCGACCAAATCTGCGGCGCGCAGGAAGCGGCCTTGTGTCAGCTTGCCGTCGTGTTCTTCTAATAACACCAGCATCGGCATATCGGTGTAACGCCGTACGTAGTCAGTGAAATAGCTACTTGGGCTGTCGACATGGAATTCTTTTAAAATCACATGGCCGAAAGCCATGGCTAAGGCCGCATCTGTGCCTTGTTTTGGTGCAAGCCAAGTGTCACCGAATTTGGAGGCTTCGGAATAATCCGAAGTGATGACACAGGTTTTGGTGCCTTTGTAACGCACTTCGGTTAAAAAATGCGCGTCTGGCGTGCGTGTTTGCGGCACGTTCGAGCCCCAGACGATGATGTAATTCGAGTTGTACCAGTCGGCCGATTCCGGTACGTCAGTCTGTTCGCCCCAGACTTGCGGTGACGATGGTGGTAAATCGCAGTACCAGTCATAAAAACTTAAGCAGTTGCCGCCAATTAATGACAAATAGCGCGCGCCGGCAGCGTAAGACACCATCGACATCGCCGGAATAGGCGAGAAGCCGGTGACGCGGTCCGGGCCATATTGTTTGGTAGTGTAGATATTGGCCGCAGCGATGAGTTCATTGACTTCATCCCAGCTGGCGCGGATAAAACCGCCTAAACCGCGGCGTTCTTTGTAGCTTTTGGCTTTGACCGGATCGGACACAATCGACTGCCAGGCTAACACCGGGTCCTGATGCACCGCTTTGGCTTCGCGCCACAGTTTCATCAGGTGTTGGCGCACTTTCGGGTATTTCAGCCGGTTGGCGCTGTAGATATACCAGGAATAACTGGCGCCGCGCGGACAACCGCGGGGTTCATGGTTCGGTAAATCCGGTCTGGTGCGCGGGTAGTCGGTTTGCTGCGTTTCCCAGGTGACCAGACCGTCTTTGACATAAATTTTCCAGCTACAGGACCCGGTACAGTTGACGCCGTGGGTGGAACGGACAATCTTGTCATGTTGCCAGCGTTGGCGGTAACCCTGTTCCCAGGTTCTGTCCTGATTGGTGGTGATGCCATGCCCTTCGGCAAAGGGCGTGCTGCGCGTTTTAAAAAAACGCAGTTTGTCGAGCAAGTGACTCATTATATTACTCCTGCTTGCCAATCCGGTGCGGTGTGAGGCACCAGACTGCGATGCTGAACTTGCCAGTAGTCTGGATTGCGCATGGCGAATCATGATTGATTTGGCGCAAGCAATCCACGGAGCAGGAACGGGTACAATAGCAGGCAGCTACCTCTTTGTGGGTAGCGAGGTTGTTCGTTATCTTTATGATTTATATTGATATTATTTGTGCTTGCTACCGGCTGAAGCTATGGCTTATAGAGTGGCGGCGCAAAAGGAGTAGCACCTGAAACTGCCTGTTGAAACAGGTATGATGGGGCAACAGCAGCAGGAGCCGGCATGTCGAAATCAAAACCACTGTTAAAGCATCAGGCGTCTATCGTCAGCCGTATCGGTATTGCGCTCGGCATCATCGTCACGCTGGCGCTTGGCACTATGATTATTTCCTATTGGCTGTCAGATCGCGCCGACAGTGATGCGTTGGCGATTAATGTCGCCGGCTCACTCAGGATGCAGACTTATAAAGTGGTTTTGCTCAGTGAGCAGCCAGGCTCGGAAGCATTTATCGTAGCACAGGAAAAGTTAACGCAAAGCTGGCAGCACCCGGTATTCAGTCATATGAAAACCGCTGATCCGGAGCTCAACCTGCAGTTTGTCAAAGCCCGGCAAAACTGGCTGCAGCTGGCACAGAACTTACCTTTACTGACGCCGGCGGAGCGGTTTACTCAGGCGCAGCGTCAGGTCGATGATATCGAAGTGCTGGTCAGCACTATTCAGCGCGACGCCGAGCGCAAGGTGCGTTTGCTGCGCATCGTGCAAATTTTTGCGCTGTTTACCACAGTGTTTCTGGCCGCTGTGGTGCTGCACTGGCTGCGTAACCGGGTCGAGCAGCCGCTCAGTGAATTAACCCGCGCAGCACATCGCATCGGCCAGGGTGACTTCACCTGCCGGGTGGAACCGCAGGAACAGGACGAACTTGGCGTGCTGGCGCAGACGCTGAATAAAATGTCCGATGCCATCGCCTCGATGTACGGCACTTTGCAAAAACGGGTGGATGCCCAGACCCACGCGCTGCAAATTTCGAATACCAAACTGCAATTTTTATACGACATGGTACGGGACTTAACCGTAGAAACGGTCGACCGCGCCCGGCTCGACACTATAGTGCAGCAATTGCAGCAGGTGGTGGCGGTGCAGGATATTGAACTTTGTTTGCTGACCGAGCGGGGCAGCCGGCCTTATTTACAAATTCTGCCCGATGCCAGCCATCAGGAATGCAGCCGGAACAGCTGTGATGATTGCACCAGCGCCAGCGAGTCTGGTCAGTTTGATGACAATGGCTGGGTTTACCGCTTTCAGGTGCAGCGGGAGAGCCAGCATCATGGCGTATTAGTCGTTCGTACCTGTAATACCGATAAACTCAGTGACTGGCAGCTGCAGCTGTTTCGCAGTGTCGCCGGGCATATCGCCATTGCGCTCAGCCTGAAACAGGAACAGGAGCAAAGCCGGCGACTGGTGCTGATGCAGGAACGTACCGTGATTGCCCGCGAGTTACATGATTCGCTGGCGCAGGCGCTGTCCTACTTAAAAATTCAGGTCACCCGGCTCAACAAAGCGATAGAACTGAATAAACCTGAGTTATTACAGGACATTACGGCAGAACTGAAACAGGGGCTGGACAATGCTTATCGCCAGCTGCGCGAACTGTTGACCACCTTCCGGCTGAAAGTCGATGGCGGCGGTATTGAAGTGGCGCTGCAACAGGCGGTGGTGGTGCTGGCCGAACAGTCTGGCATGCGGTTTCGACTAGATTATCAGTTAGCCAACATTCCATTGTCACCGCAGGAAGAGATCCACTTGCTGCAAATTGTGCGCGAAGCCTGTCAGAATGCGGTGCATCACAGCAGGGGCTCTGAAGTGCTGGTGCGGCTGACGCAGCTTGACGACAAATGGGTCGAACTGTGCGTGGAGGACAATGGCGTCGGCATTCCGGATAAAGCCGAGAAGCTCAATCACTATGGCCTCGCCATCATGCAGGAGCGCAGCCGGCAGCTGCAGGGCGAGCTTAGGGTTGAGCGGCGTGAAACAGGCGGCACCGGCGTGTATTTCCGCTTTTATCCGGAATATCTGGCACAAAAAGTACCTGCTTAACCCCGTCGTACTACCTCTTTTACCGGATAGTGCTTGCAGCGGTTTTCATTGATGATCCTGTCGCCGCCATTTGCAGAGACTGTGGCGGGCCAGACAGGAGTAACGCCAGATGAAACCAGATCGGGCTACGGCCATGCGGCAAATCATCGCACAAGTCAAAACCGAGTTTCCGCTGTATGAACCCGCCACTTTTATCTGCGGCGCCAATACTGATTGTGCCGGTTGTCCGAAAAAGCTGCTGGAGATGGTCGACGGCGAGATCTGCTATTGGGAGAGTGCGCTGAAACGCGGCGTGCTGCCAAAGTTTGACGAGATCCGCCGCTTCGGCAAAATGTGTCTGAGCGTGCGCCGCGCACTGGCTCGCAACGGCCTGTTACGCCCGGCGGCTGAGCAGAGTGGCTGATTGGCAGAGTGGCTGATTGGCAGAGTAGTGGGGCGGCAAAGTGGTGTGCCGGCACAGTTGTTGAGCGACAGAGCGGTCGGGTTGCTGCCCGGTGGCGGAACAGCTTCATAGGTTCATCAATTTGATTTGATGGTCTTCTCGTTTTGATGTATTGTCAAAAAGTGCAAACCGGAGATAAATCATGGCCGTGACCTATCAGACCAAACCTTGCCAAACCTTGCCCGTCAAAACCGTCTCTGACGCCTGTGCAGTCTCTGCCACAGTCTTTGCAAATAAACGCAATTATCTGCAACTGGTACGCGACGGCGTGTCCGGCGACAAAGTAAAAACTCTGCTGCAATGGTTACCCGAATTAAAACCCGTATTAGTGGTGGCCTTGTCCATCAGCGCCGCCAATATCAGCCGGCTGTATAAAGGCACGCTGCCCAGTCACCAGGCCGAGCCGGTGCTGGATATGTTGCAACTGATTTGCCGTGCCGAAAATCTGTTTGGCCCCGATATGGCCCGCCAGTGGCTGAACAGCCCGATGCCGGCCTTATCCGGCGACAAACCCATCGCATTATTTGACAGTTTTGTTGGCCGCAACATGGTGGCCGACGTGTTGCAAGCCATTGAATTTGGTGAATTCAGCTGATGCAGCTGTACCGCATCTGCCCGGAAGCTTTTCTGGAGAATTTCAGCGGCGAAGGCGCCAGTTTTAAAAGCGGCGGCCGCTGGAATCAACCGGGCCAGCGCGTGCTGTATTTCGCCAGCTCTGCCGCAGTAGCGATGCTGGAAGTCGCCAACTATCTGCCATCCCCGCGTTTTATCCCAAAAAGCTACCGGCTCGGCCAATACCAGCTGCCGGATGCGTTGATTGAACCTTTCAGCGGCAATTTGCCCGCCGACTGGGACATTTTCCCTTATCCCGCCTGCACCCAACAACTCGGCAGCGACTGGCTGCACAGCCGGCAAAAAGTCGCGCTGGAACTCCCCAGCGTCACAGTGCCGCCCGGCCTTGGCAGCATCCTGCTATTCAATGCCAGTCACCCGGACGCCAGCCAACTACACCTCGAACAAGTGTTTCACGATATCTACAACCCACGGCTATTTGCCGGTATGGGGATTTGAGCTTGCTGGAATTGCTGCAAGAAAAATACAGCCTGCGCAGTTTCCCGTTGTAAGTTCTTGCCCGGATAATTGTAAATAGAAGGTGATGTGCCAGAAAGAGGGCTCCGCGCACGATTTTAGATTTTACAAAGCGTGGCCTGGCGGCAAATAGTTGAGAACTGTATCTTTTTTAGGTAGTGTTAACAGATGTTAAAAAACATCAAAGGCATGGCGCACGCTTAAATGCGGGCGTTTAGCCGTTGAGTAATAGTTAGCCGTTAATCGGGTTTTATAGTTTTTGGCTGGTTGTGCAGCCAACACCAGGGTAGGTGGCTTTGTTCGGGCAGTGCGTTGCTTGGGTAAAGTGCAAACGGAAATTGCGTTCTCCGTTTCCCTTCTGGTAGTTTGGTATTCACCAATTATTTACAGGTTCCGTTCAGCGCTTTATGGCAGCCAAGCTGCAATAGTCAGCTGTTCGCGGGGTAGTTTTAAAATTTGCACGTGCGGCGTTGTTTGGGTTTTCGCGTTGCCCTTATTCGGGCTTTCGGCTAACACGTCGCGGCACTTGCGGCCTTCGGTTGCAGCGACGCTCACTGCGTTCGCGCGCGTGCGCTCAACGTTAGCGGGCTTTTTTCTCATTAGAGTACTTTAACTATTCAATTAAAGTACTGGCAACAATCACACGACAGGAGTAGCAGAAATCTATGAAGGGAATCACTCAGTTTTTGAAATGGGCATTCGCCGTCATTTCAGTGATTGGCATTGCAGCGCTTGTGGCGGGATTGTCGTTTCGTTCGGGGTTAGGCACGCCAACCACTGAATTCAAAGAAAAAGCAGTGTATGCACCGCATGGCGTAGTGACGACCAGCCAACCTTTAGCCAGTCAGGCTGGTTTGGCCGTGCTGCAAAATGGTGGCAACGCTGTGGATGCGGCAGTGACCGCCGCGGCGGTGTTGAGTGTAGTGGAACCTTATATGACCGGGATTGGCGGCGATATGTTTGCTGTGGTTTGGTTAGAGCGTGAGCAGCGCCTGATCGGTATCAATGGCAGTGGCCATGCCGGCGCGCTGATGACACTCGACAAATTGGCAGGCCGCAATCGCGTACCCGACGAGGGTGCTCAATCGATTACCTTGCCTGGAGCGCTAAGTGGCTGGGCAATTTTGTTGGAAACGCATGGCACAATCAATCTGGCACAAGCGCTGGCACCGGCGATTGAATTGGCCGAAAAAGGCTTCCCAATCTCTAAATCAACAGCGGAGGAATGGGGCCTTTTTGAAAATAAAATTAATTATGACCTAGGGGCAAAAACCACCTTTTTAATCGATGGCGGCCGGACACCTGTTGCCGGTGAATGGTTTGTGAATCCAGACTACGCCAAAACACTTAAACTGATAGCTGCACAAGGCCCGCAGGTGCTGTATGGTGGTGAATTGGGTGAAAAAATTGCGGCAAGAGTACAAGAGTTAGGTGGCTTTTTAACCCAAAGCGACTTCGCCAATTATCAGGCTGAGTGGGTGGAGCCGATGTCAGTGTCCTATAAAGAATATCGTTTATGGGAGTTACCGCCGAATGGACAGGGCATTGCTGCGCTAGAAATGCTGAAAATCCTCGAACCCTATGATTTAAAGGCAATGCAGCATAATTCTCCCACTTATTTACACCATCTTATTGAAGCCAAAAAGTTGGCTTATGCCGACCTCGAATATTTTGTAGGTGACCCCCAGTCTATGCAGATAAAAGCGGAAGATTTGTTAGACGATTCTCTTATCGCCAAGAGACGCGCCTTGATCAAACCGGATCAAGCTATGGAGCAAGTTGACCCTGAAGCGTCGTTAAATACCAGCGATACGACCTATTTGAGCGTGGCAGACAAAGACGGCAATATGGTGTCTTTTATTAACAGCATTGCCGGGCCTTTTGGCTCAGGCGTTGTTGTCCCAGGCACCGGTTTTGCTTTACAAAATCGTGGTGTAGGTTTGTCGCTGCAACCAGATCGCGCCAACACAGTTGCCCCCGGTAGAAAGCCATTTCATACCATTATTCCTGGTTTTGTCACTAAAGCCGATGCTCAGGGTCAGCAAAAACCTTGGTTAAGCTTTGGTATTGTCGGTGGAGCGCAGCAGCCTCAAGCGCATGTGCAAATGCTGTTGAATATGGTGATGTTTGGTATGGATGTACAAGAAGCCATTGATGCGCCAAGGTTTCGCCATTGGGAAGGGAATAGAGTGAGCTTTGAACAAGGGATCTCACAGAGTACGGTGGATGAGCTTTATTCGCTCGGACATGCTCCGCAAACCCCGGTGATGGCTACCGTGCAGGGCTTTTTTCACGGCAATAACCCAGGACTGGTATTTGGTGGCGGACAAGGTGTTATGAAAACTGCCAACGGATATGTCGCAGGTTCTGATTCTCGTCGCGATGGGGTGGCTGCTGCACATTAGCAATGTTTCAGGGCAAGCGTTGTAAAAAACCGGGTTGTAACAACCAAATCCGGGTAGCCAGTCCTGCGGCTGCAGCTTTATCACGGCCAGAAGCTAAGGCCAGTGCCAGATGGCCTTGTTTTGACACAGCAGCCTGACAAATGCGATGACCATCGATCTGCAGTTCAGCCAGCCCGCCGGCGGACAAGCTCAATACTCGGGTGTCGCAAGGTTGCTGCGTGTTGACCAGCTGAAACAGCGTGCGTTGCTGTAACTGCCCCAACATTTCAAGTTCTCGGTTATTGCTATTGCCGGTGTTGACGGATTGCCAACGCCGCTCTGCCGGTGGCGTCATTGCCGGCTGTTCGCTCAATAACATCAGCAGTGACTGACCATCGCCACTGATTTGCAGCTGGTGGACCACCAACAGAACCTTGCCACCGGCAACAACAGTGCCGACATGATTGGTTGACCATTGCTTTCTATTCCTTTCAGGCAGAGATAACAGCTGATTGCGTTGACATTGTTGCAAGTCCAGCAACCAGATGTCGTCTGCCACTTGGTGATATTGCGCCTGATACACAGCTGTTTTACCCAGCTCCAGCCAGTGGCTGTTGCTGCTATTGACCCCACTACTGATCACCTCAGCCGGCCAGTCGGGAAAACAGCGCGCAATCGCAAGCTCAAGTGGATTTGGCGCAATCTGCTCAGCCAGCACCGTGGCGAAAATATCCGGGTTTTGCAGCCGGTGCTCTGTAGTGAGATAAGTCAGCCGGCTGACTTCGTCATCACCATTGCCGATCAGCAGATTAATATTGTCGCCTTGCCAGTCAAGCGCCAGAGCTGGCGCGCCGTAGACAGCAAACGGCGCTGTAAAATCATGACTAATCAGCAAGTCCGCTTTGGCTGTGTTGTGGTTTTGCCGGGTAGAAATTGCGGATAATTCTGCCGCCCGGACATCACCAAATTCATTGACTCTGCCGGTGTCGGCGATGCTGGCGACTGCCAGGCGGTTACTGTCAGCAGAAAACGCCAGCAACACAGGGTGGCCGTTCAGCTCGAGTTGCTGAGCTGCATGGGCCGGCACCACATAATAGGGAGCCGCTTCTGCCGGACCAAACCACAGTGGCTGTTGCTGCGCTTGCAGCAACAATGGCGCTACAGCGCAGCCGCCCAATAGCAGATTAGTGATAATTTTGTACACAGCACGCGCCCGGCGTTATGAAATGAACACGCAGATGTTAATGCAAAAAGACATCTCAGAAAAGGATTGAGCATGGATGCAGCAACCCGGCAGGGCGCAACGTCAGGGTGGATTTAGGGAAAACAAGCATAAAAGTTGGGTTTTAATCAAAAAATACGATTAGTGCGACTGATTTAAGTCAGTTCCCCAAATCGCAATTCAGGACTACCCTTAGTCCATCTGAACCAGAGCAGTCTGCTGCTTTATCAATACACCTGCAAATTGAACCCAAAAAGAAGGAACAATCAGATGGATAGCAATAAAACAACGGGCGGTAAATGCCCGGTTATGCACGGCGCCAACACCACCACAGCCAATGCAACGATGAACTGGTGGCCCAATGCGCTGAATCTCGACATCCTGCACCAACACGACAGTAAAACCAATCCGATGGACCCTGGCTTTAACTATGCCGAAGCCTTTAAAACGCTGGATCTGGAAGCCGTTAAAACCGATTTAAAAGCCTTAATGACCGACTCACAAGACTGGTGGCCGGCAGATTGGGGCCATTATGGCGGCCTGATGATCCGCATGGCCTGGCACTCCGCCGGCACTTACCGCATTGCTGACGGTCGCGGGGGTGGTGGCACCGGCAGTCAGCGCTTTGCACCACTGAACAGCTGGCCCGATAACGGCAACCTCGACAAAGCGCGGCGCTTGCTGTGGCCAATCAAACGCAAATACGGCAATAAAATTTCCTGGGCGGATTTGATGATCCTGGCCGGCAATATGGCTTATGAATCTATGGGTCTGAAAACCTTTGGGTTTGCTGGTGGCCGTGAGGATATCTGGCATCCGGAAAAAGACATTTACTGGGGCTCGGAAAAACAATGGCTGCAAAAATCCGGCGGTGAAGGCAGCCGTTACAGTGGCGAACGGGATTTAGACAATCCGCTGGCTGCCGTGATGATGGGGCTGATTTATGTCAATCCGGAAGGGGTAGACGGCAACCCGGACCCGCTAAAAACGGCGCAGGACATGCGGGTGACTTTTGCCCGGATGGCGATGGACGATGAAGAAACGGTCGCACTGACCGCTGGCGGCCATACGGTTGGCAAAGCGCACGGCAACGGTAATGCCGAGCATCTCGGACCTGCACCGGAAGGCGAAGACATTCATGCCCAAGGCTTCGGCTGGCTTAACACCAAAGGCCGTGGCATTGGCCGCGATACCGTCACCAGCGGCATCGAAGGCGCCTGGACCACCAACCCGACACAGTGGGACAACGATTATTTCCGCTTATTGTTCAGCTACGACTGGGCATTAACCAAAAGCCCGGCCGGCGCCTGGCAATGGGAGCCGGTGAATATCAAAGAAGAGGACAAACCGGTTGATGTGGAAAACCCGTCTGTCCGCAAAAATCCAATCATGACAGACGCCGACATGGCGCTGAAAATGGACCCGGCTTATCGCAAAATTTCCGAGAATTTTTATGCCGATCCGGCCTATTTTGCCGACGTGTTCGCCCGCGCCTGGTTTAAGTTAACCCACCGCGATTTAGGGCCAAAAAGCCGCTATTTAGGCCCGGACGTGCCGGCTGAAGATTTGATTTGGCAAGACCCGGTCCCAACTGTGGATTATTGCCTGACAGATGCAGAAATTGCTGAATTAAAAGCCAAAACGCTGGCGCTGGGCATTCCGGCACAGGATTTGATTGCCACCGCCTGGGACAGTGCCCGGACTTTCCGCGGCTCAGATTATCGCGGTGGTGCCAACGGTGCCCGCATCCGGTTAGCGCCGCAAAAAGACTGGGAAGCCAACGAGCCGGCGCGGTTAGCCAAAGTGCTGGCTGCGCTGGAAAACCTGCAGCAAAGCCTCGCGAAAAAAATCAGCATAGCCGATTTGATTGTGCTGGCTGGCAGTGCGGCAGTAGAACAGGCAGCCAAGGCGGCCGGTGTTAATGTGACAGTGCCTTTTGCTCCGGGTCGTGGCGATGCGCTGGCCGCGCAAACTGATGTCGAATCTTTTGCTGTGCTGGAGCCATTGCATGATGCGTTCAGAAATTATCTGAAAAAAGACTACAGCGTCGCACCGGAAGAAATGATGCTGGACCGCGCGCAGCTGATGGGCCTGACCGCTAATGAGATGACAGTATTAGTCGGTGGTATGCGAGTGTTGGGGACTAACTTTGGCGGCAGCACACACGGCGTGTTCACCGGCAGAGTGGGTGTACTGAGTAATGACTTCTTTGTCGCGTTGACCGATATGGCCTATAGCTGGAAACCAGTTGGCAAAAACAAATATGAAATCATCCGCCGCAAAGATGGTCAGGTGCAATGGACCGCAACCCGCGTTGATTTAGTGTTTGGTTCCAACTCAGTACTGCGGGCTTATGCCGAAGTCTACGCACAGGACGATGGTCAGCAGAAGTTCGTGCACGACTTTGTCAAAGCCTGGGTCAAAGTGATGAATGCAGATCGGTATGATTTGAAATAACTTACTGTTTTAAGAATAAAAATATCGAATTTGTTGTAAGGCCATTCGGGTAACTACGAGTGGCATTTTGCTTTTTCGGGTGGGGGATTTTAGCAAGAGCAACAAACCGCCGAGTTTGTTATTGAACCAGTAGTTACCAGGCAAGGCATGAGTGGTGTTCAAGCGATAACCAGAAATAAGAGATTACGCGAATAATCGGGTTTCAACTGAACCTCCATATACGCGACAACTTGTTTGCTCAGGCCTACATTGCGCGGTGGTGTTGTCGGACTATTTTACGTTCACTGCTAAATTAGAGGCTGCCATTATCAATCAACCGGTCTCAGTAACAATTCGTGATTTTCATCAAAGTCATCCAGACTTTCAATACTTTGTATCCGGTGTAAAGACCGGCATGGCAGTCAGTTAGTTGGTGGTAAGCCTGTTTTTATCGGTGCCAATGACGACGGTGCTGTGAATAATGCGACTACTTTTGCAAGTTGGTTCAGCAATTGTAACGCTGCCACACCCAACTCAACCTGCGTAAATCAGCAAAATGTTAATATTAATGCAACTGTGGATACCGTTACAGGTAAACTTAGCTATAACAATTCTGCATTTTTTCCATTAGATTCAATCACGGGCACAACGAATGATGGTGATCAATTCAATGAGCACAACTATTTTTTCACTGCTCAATTTGGTTTAGATCTGATTTATGATCCAAATTTAACGAACACTTTTTCTTTTACCGGTGATGATGATGTTTGGGTCTTCATTAACAACAAACTGGTTTTAGATTTGGGCGGGGTGCATGCTGCCGCGACGAAAGGGTTTGATATGAATACAGTTGCGAGCCAACAGGGTATTCAGGCCGGCCAGCTGTATAAATTCGACTTTTTCTTTGCTGAAAGGCATTACTCACAGTCAAACGTAAACATCGAGTCCTATTTGGGCGCTCCGGTTATGAATGTCCCAGAGCCTTCGAGCTTAGCTTTATTGTCGTTAAGTATTCTTGGGTTGGCCGGTGCTGCGCGTCGCCGCCGGGTATGACAGAGAACACTGTATATTTCTATCGTTGTGCTCTCAGAAATGCTGGTCGGTAAAAACGGCCAGCATTTTGATGTCAGAACCCTGAGTCAGGAGCCGATGCCTTGAGCAGGAAGATCTTCTGTAGGTCACATTGCCTGCATTTGTTGGCTGTAGCCCCTGCCAGTTACTGAATCTGATGACACTGTGAAACAAACTGGAACTTGAGCTTTGTCGCATTCAATGAGATTTTGGCGCGCAGCTCAGCAATCTTAGTCATGTTGCCGCATCGCCCAGCCCAAACTTAACAAAATCAGCAATGAACCGCCCGCTAATGTCCACCAGTTTACCGCATGTTGCCAGAATACAAAGTTCACCAGCAAACCGGCCGGGATCAACACGTTGTTCATCACTGCCAGCTGATTGGCGCTGACTTGCCGCGCGCCGGCATTCCACAGCCAATAACCAATGCCCGAAGCAACCAGGCCCAGCCAGAGCAAAATGCCATATTCCAGCGGCGTGTCGGGCAGGCGCTGCCAGTTGGCAAACAGAGCGGTCGCGACCAGGCTGACGATAGTTGCACCGACAAAAAACCAGCCAAAATGCTGTTTCTGCGAGCCGGAAGTGCCCAATTCCAGCCGCCGATAGGCGACCTGACCAAAAGCAAAACACAAATTCGCGCCCTGGATCAGCAACAGTCCAAACCAGAAATCACTGCTCAGTTGCTGATAACGCATCACTAATGCGCCGGCAACTGCCAACAGCGCCGGGCCCAGCCAGCGCAAGTGCAATTTTTGATAACGCCAGTAATAATCCAGCACTGAGATATACACCGGCGTCAGAATGGTAAACAGCAGCACTTCGGCCACCGACAAATATAAAAAGCTGTGATAGAGCAGCAGGTACATCAGGCCGAGCTGCACAGCACCGATGCCAGCAAGCTGCAGCGCCAGTCGCGTTGTGGTGCGGTATTTCAGTAAAAACGGACTGAATAACACCAGCGCCAGTAACATCCGGCTGCTGACGGCTAAATAAGGGTCAACCGTTGCGGCGAGAAATTCACCGATCAAAGAAAAACTAAAGGCCCAGACTGCTGTGACCAGCCAGAGTAAATGCATGCAAAGTTCCCACGGGTTGGAAAAACCGCGGCAGCATAACGGTTGCGCTGCGGTGGTGCAAATGGCATTGAAATGGGATAAAAGTGCGACGCCAAAGGCCACCGTAACTTAGTGGCATTTGGCGTCTGTGATGGTTTTGCTTATGGTTTGACCGGAGCTGCTTTAGCGTCTTTAACCATGTTGCGGACGTCGCTCAACAGTTGCTGCGCGTCATACACCACACCATCTTTAATGGTGTAACGCACGCCTTTGGTCCGTTCCGGCTGGTTCTGCTCGTTCAGCTGATAATGGCCGTTACCATATAACACTTTAAAGTTGGCCAGCGGATTTTCTGCGACGATGACCATGTCGGCTTTTTTGCCCGGCACCAAGCTGCCAAGGTCTTTATCAAGGCCCAATGCAATGGCACCGTTTAACGTCGCTGCCTGAATCACTTCCAGCGGGTTAAAGCCGGCTTCGCGCAGCAGTTCCAACTCCTGGATGTAGGAAAAACCATATATTTTATAGATATAACCGGCGTCTGAACCTGCAGTGACGCGACCGCCATGGTTTTTGTAATCATTTAAAAATTGCATCCAGACGCGGTAGTTTTCGCGCCAGGCGATTTCCTGCTCTGTGGTCCAGTTAAACCAGAACGAACCATGCGCATAGCGGTTCGGCTTAAAAAACTCGGTCAGGACCGGCATAGTGTAATCAGCGTGCCAGGGCGCGTTGCGCTGCGCTTCGGCATTGCGGGTGGCTTCATAAATGGTCAGCGTCGGGTTGATGGTGAAATTGAGGCTAATCAGCTCATCCCGCACGGCATTCCATTTGTCAGAGCCTGGCGCCGCGGCCTGTTGCCAGAGTTTGCCGGCTTCGCCGAAGCGGTCCTGCTCGTTTTGGTAGTTGTAATCCGCTTTGTAGTTTTGCACCACTTGATTGGTAAACAGCGCTTCAGGCAGGCCGTACCAATGCTCCATGGACGTCAGGCCAAGCCGCGCACTGTCGAGCGCGTTCATTCGCAGCACGTTGAGCTGGGCATGATGCATCATAGTGCCCAGCTGTTGTTTTTTCGCCTCATCCAGTGCAGCGGCCATAATAGCTGGCGGTGCACCAAAGAACTTAATCCCGGCCGCGCCGGCCTTTTTAATGTTCTGCACCCATTCGCGCGCTTGTTGCGGGCTGAACACCGGTTTACTCAGGCCCTGACCAAAACCAACATAAGGCACGATGCGTGGGGCGACGATTTTATGCGTATCGGACGCTTTGGCATGTTTTAACGTCCAGTCGAGGCCATTAAAACTGCCGGGTTCACGTACTGTGGTGATGCCATGCGCCAGCCAGAGCTTAAACACATACTCTGCGGGTGTGCCGTTGGCGGAGCCACCGATATGACCGTGCATATCAATAAAACCCGGCAGAATATACATGCCGCTGACATCCATTTCTTTGTCACCGGCTTTGGCTTTGGGCCGGCCCTCTGGCAGCACCGGTACGCCCGGATTACCGACTGCGGTAATTTCGCTGATGCGATCATTTTCAATCACGATATCCACCGGGCCGACCGGCGGCGCGCCTTCACCACTGATAAAAGTGCCACCGCGTAAAATCAGCCGGCTATAAGGACCTTCGCCCTGATCGGCGGCAGGGGCTGACGGCGTACGTTCAGCATTTGCCGCCAGTGCGGCCTGCGGCAGGCTGGCTGAGATGCTCAAAGCGAGCAGGGCGGCACGCAGCATAAATCTGGTCTTGGCTTGAGATTGCATAGTCGTTCCCGGCAGGTTGTGGATCAGGCTTGGCTAATCCTCGTTATTTTTGTTAATTTTTTTTGCAGGTGCTCTAGAGTTCACCTGATAATCCAGTGTGGCAACTGGGCCCGGGCATCGCAAGCAGATCCGATCAACCTACGCTGTGTTGCGACAACATGCGCCAACGCGCAGCAGCTGACGGACGTCTGTGCTGCTGTATAAAAAATTGCACTATGGTTGCAGTTTTACTTTGAAACAAATAATTACAAATGTGAAATTTTTACTTGCTCTGCGAATCGGTTTCTGCGATGTTTTAGCAAGTTCTTAAGCAAACTGACTGCGACGAACTAACAAAATACAAAGATAAACGTCAGTACACAACATCCAATGCAGGAACATTTTATTATGCAAAACTGATCAAAATAGCACCTATCGCTATTGCCGTAGCATCGACTCTGACTTTCTCTACTGCTGCACAGGCCGAACGGGTCATTCTGCAGGTCGACAATCTGAACAAAGGCATCATCACGGCTATCACGAAGCAGGCTGGCGGTGAAGTGAAAGTGGATGCCGATGGTTTTGTTGCGGTAGAAATTCCGGGTAAATCTTTTGAAGAACTCAAAGGCATTTTTAACAACCCGCATATTCAGCTGGTAGAAAAAGACGAAGTGCGTAAGCCGATGGCGCTGTTTAACGATACGGCCGGCAATCCGATGCAGACCCAGGTCACGCCTTATGCGGTGTTCCAGTCACAAGCTAATCAGGTCAGTTTTAATCCGGCAACAGCGCCGAAAGTCTGTGTCATCGATTCCGGTTTGGACCGCTCTAACATCGATTTTGACTGGGGCTCTATCACTGGCGACAATGACAGCGGCACCGGCAGCTGGGATGTCAACGGCGGCCCACACGGCACGCACGTAGCGGGCACTATTGGTGCTGCAAATAACGGCGTGGGTGTGGTTGGTATGGCACCAGGCGTCAAGATGCACATCATCAAAGTCTTTAACGCCGAAGGCTGGGGCTATTCGTCAGACTTGGCTTATGCAGCGCAAAAATGTACTGCCGCCGGTGCAAAAATCATCAGCATGAGCTTAGGTGGTGGCGGTGCTAACACCACTGAATCAAATGCCTTCCAGAATTTTGTTAACGCCGGTGGTCTGGTAGTGGCTGCGGCCGGGAATGACGGCAACAATGTCCGTTCTTATCCGGCAGGTTATCCGTCGGTGATGATGATCGGCGCCAATGACAATAACAATGCCATTGCCAGTTTCTCACAATATCCAAGCTGCACTGCCAATGGCAAAACTGATGAAAACATCTGCGTTGAAGTGACAGCCGGTGGTGTAGATACCCTGTCAACTTATCCTGCAGGCATGGCTACTAATGCCAGCCTCAGCACCAATTTAGGCGCATTTGCCTCTTCGGCGATGGAAAATATTGGCAACGCCAGCGCCGCGACCTTCTTTATGGGCACTGCGGAAACCACCAATGCCGGCGCCGCCGGTAAGGTCTGTCTGATTGACCGCGGTGTGATTTCCTTCCACGACAAAGTGAAAAACTGTCAGCTGTCAGGCGGTGTTGGTGCTGTGATCATCAACAACGTCGCAGGCATGTTGTATGCGACATTGGGTGAAGGCACTGCAAACACGACGTCAATTCCGGCGGTAGGTGCTGCGTTTGAAGATCGCTCGCAGTTGCTGGCATCAACCACTGCGACAATCACTATCGGCGGCACTGATTACGGTCTGATGAGCGGGACTTCGATGGCGACGCCGGCAGTGTCTGGTGTTGCAGCGTTAGTCTGGTCAAATCACCCGACCTGTAGCGGCGCACAGATCCGCAGCGCATTAAAAGCCACGGCGAAGGATTCAGGCGCAGCTGGTAAAGATGTTTACTTCGGATACGGTATTGTGCAGGCGAAAGCGGCCAACGATTACCTGCTGCAAAATGGTTGCGGCGGTGGTGGTACCACAGCGATTACGCTGACGGCAACGGCGCAGATGCAGGGCAAAACCCGTTATGCCAACCTGAGCTGGGCCAATGCCACCACCCCTAACGTGGACGTTTACCGCAACGGCGTGAAAATCATCACCACGGTGAATGATGGTGCACATCGCGACAGCCCAACGGCAAAAGGCACATACAGCTATAAAGTCTGTAATGCCGCCAGCACTACAGCGTGTTCGGTGGAGAAATCTGTGACTTTCACTAAATAAGCAGGCAGTCAGAGCCTGATTTAGTCGAATGAAAGGCCCGCCAATCTGGCGGGCCTTGTTATTGATGAGTCTTGGAAGCTATTGGTATTTATGACTAATTTGCTCTGGACGCATCCCGTGCCGCTTTAAACTCTTTACCCTCGTACCAGTTTGGCCATTTTGTTGAATTCGCCAATTCTTGCCCAACCAGATAAAACAACCACAAGTCTTGCTGTGAACCGCGTAAATCCCAGGCCGGACTGAATTCGTCATTTACTTTGTGGTAATAATTCGCCGTGTAATCACGTCGCTGCGCAAGGCCCCAGTCTTTGCCATGTGCGATGCTATCGACACCACCGCGGGCATACAACATCGGTACGCCGTAACGCGCCAGCTGAAAATGGTCTGAGCGGTAATAAAAGCCATCTTCCGGCGTCGGCTCCGGTGCAATGTAGCGGCCTTGGGCTTTGGCATATTTATCCAGCATGGGTTCGAGTTCCGACGAGCCATAACCAAACACCTGCACATCGCGCATCGGGCCATACACATTCATCACGTCCATATTGATGCCGGCGACTGTTTTATTTAGTGGAAACAGCGGGTTGGCAGCATACCAGCGCGAACCTAACATGCCACGCTCTTCAGCGGTGACAGCGATAAATACCACAGAACGCTCCGGTGGCGGCTGCTGCTTGTAATGTT
This sequence comes from Rheinheimera sp., assembly GCA_008015325.1. Classification (GTDB taxonomy): domain Bacteria; phylum Pseudomonadota; class Gammaproteobacteria; order Enterobacterales; family Alteromonadaceae; genus Pararheinheimera. The sequence continues at coordinate 147,757 of SSFI01000014.1, read as the reverse complement.
CGGCCAGCGCAATTAAGCCGGCAATGCCACCGGCATTGTCCTGCGCGCCATTAAAAATTTTGTCGTCTTTGCGGCTGAAGTCGAGGCCAAAGTGGTCCCAGTGCGCCATATATAACACGGCTTCTTCAGGCTTACGCTTGCCGGGTATATAACCAATGACGTTACTGGAATCGATTTCCCGCAGCTGATTTTTGATGCTGATTGAAGCAGTGCCACCAAGCGGGATCGCTTTAAAATCTTTGGCCAGCGCTTTTTGGCGCAGGCTCTTGATGCTCTGGCCTGAGGCGGCAAACAGTTGTTCGGCACTCTCCGTTGTCAGCCAGCCTTCGACGGCAGCTTTGTGCATATTTTTGTTTTTATCGGCCAGTTCAAAGCGGATTGGGCTGGTGCCGGAGACGACATTCCAGCCATAAGCGGCGGCGTCGGTTTCGTGCACAATCAGCGCCATCGCCGCGCCCTGACGTGCCGCTTCTTCGAACTTGTAAGTCCAGCGGCCGTAGTAAGTCATGGCTTTGCCGGTGAAAAGTTTGTTATCGCCGGTGGCAAAGCCCGGGTCATTGACAAACATCACCACGGTTTTGCCTTTCACATCGACATCTTTATAGTCGTTCCAGCCATATTCCGGCGCGACTATGCCGTAGCCGACAAACACCAGTTCGCTGTTTTTGACTTCAACCTGCGGTTGCATCCGCGTCGACCAGGCCATCATGTCGGTTTTATAGGCCAGACTTTTTGGCAGTTTGTCGCCGTTGAGACTCAGCGCTGACACCGCCACCGGGTCGATTTGCACCACAGGCACCGCCTGGCGGTAGCTGTTTTTGCTAAATGGCGTTAAGCCAAGCCGCTGAAACTGCTGTTCGATATAACTCACGGTGCGTTCTTCGCCGACCGTGGCTGGCGCGCGGCCTTGCAGCTCGTCGGCGGCGACTTCTGCAAAGTAACGGCCAAAAGCCGGGTTAAATTCAGTTTGAGGCAGCGGCGTCTTGTCCGCGGCCAGTGCGCAGCTGCTCAGCAGCACAGCGCAAAGTGGAATAAACATGGAACTGCGATGCAATCTTGTCATAAGCAACTCTCACAGGGACGTGCTGGCTTTGGGCTGGCAATCGTCGGGAAATGAAGTTGTTATGTTGCCACGTTACAGCAGCTGACGTCTGTCTTTTTCGTTTAAGCTGCAGGCGCGGAGGATAAACGGTCAGTGTTTGACACAAACAAACAGCGCATTACCGGAATGGCCGTCCCATGCCACCAGTTTGTCGTAGTCGTGTTGCAGCATCTGCACGTCGAAATAAGGTTCCAGCAGCTGTTGTAATTCAGCAAAAGTGACTGCGACCATCGGGTGCGCGTCTTGCCAGATTTCGGTCTGGCCATCTTCGGTTTTTTCAATCCGCAGCCGTAATTGCTGCTGCTCACCGCCGCCTGGATAAAACCAGCCGGAGCTGAACTGAAACAGGCTGTCGCCCTGACGGGCCTGATGTGACACGGCGGAGTTGTTGTCGATTTGGCTTTTATCGACGGCATTAAAACAAAACACACCGCCTGAATTTAACGCCAGATGTGCCTGCCGGATACAGGCGCGTAGGCCGGCGATAGTCTGACTGTAATGCAGCGAGTATAAAAAACAGGTGATGAGGTCTACCGGCTGATTGACCTCAAATTCGCACATACTCTGGCAGGAAAAACTGGCTTCCGGACAGCGTTGTTGCGCCAGGTCCAGCATTGGCTGATTGAGGTCGAGGCCGGCACTCTGATAACCTAAATCCAGTAAATAGCGGATGTGTGGGCCGGTGCCACAGGCTAAATCCAGATGGCGTTTACCACCGTTACCAAAAAACTGGTCGATGCGGTGCACTGTCGCACTTTGCGCCTGATAATTGATGTCCGCACACATCAAATCATAATAGCCGGACAAATCGGTGTAGAGGGCAGTGGCAGTCATAACAGGTCCGGTCAGTGCAGGAAAAACGGCTGCGCAAGATAGCATAAACCGGCCCGGACTGCGACCAGTCGCGGCTCATTGCGCATTGGCCGTAGTATGGAGGAAGGCCGGAATTGCCAGCGTTATGCTGGTGTTCCCTCACGATCCGGGAGTTAAAAATGAGAATTAAACTGGTGCTGACCCAACTGTTGCTCTGGGCGCTGGCGGTGGGTGCTGCTGTGCTAACCGGTGCGCCAGACTTTTTTGCTTTGTTATTGTTACCGGTGATTGGACTGATTGCCATCATCGTGTTATGGCGGGGAACTGCGCCCAAAGCCGACTGTTGTAATTCTTAATTCCCGCAACAGAGCTCATTAATGTAAGCGCTTTACAAAGCTGGGGAAACGGGTAACTATCTGAGTAATCGCCAAAAAGGAATTTCAGATGATTATCAAACTTTGTCAGAGCGCAGCACTGCTGGTGACGGGCTTGCTAGCTGGTTTTGCCGCGTCGCCGCTGGCCGCCAGTCCCGCAGTTTCGTTGCTGGACCCACAACTAAGCCAGTGGGAAACTTTTCTCAGCTACCGGCATCAGGACCCATACAACGGCACCCAGCCGACTGATGCGGCGGGTAAGCCAGTAGCACCACTTGGGGTTTTTCCGGGGCTGGACCCGCACGGCGTGTTCACGCTGCTGCAACAGGACGGCGAGACGGTGTTGCGCGTCAGCGGCGAGATCTATGGCGCTTTGACCTCGAAGCAAGCCTTTCGCAATTATCACCTGACTCTGCAATATCGTTTTGGCGAGAAAAAATGGCCGCCACGGCTGGAGAAACTTAAAGACAGCGGTATTTTGTATCACGCCAACGGGCCGCACGGGCAAGAGTATTTCCGATCCTGGATGCTGTCGCAGGAATTTCAGATCATGCAGGGCCATACCGGCGATTACTGGCAGCAGGCTGATTCAGCGATTGATATCCGCGCTTTTCAACCTGAGGGCGAAATGAACGCGGTGGCGGATATCACCCAGCCGTTCCTGCAAACCGGGCGTGGCAGTGGTGGCCCGGGCTTTGTGATGCGCCAGCTCAATGCCGAAAAAAACGGCAACCAATGGAATACCGTGGAGCTGATTTGTTTTGAGGGCCAAAGCCTGCACATTGTGAACGGACAAGTGGTGATGGTGCTGAAGAACTCGCGTTATCATCGGCACGGCCGGGATATTCCAATGTGGCAAGGCAAAATTCAGCTGCAAAGTGAGGCGGCAGAAATTTTCTACAAGAATATCCGCTTGCAAACGCTGGATACGCTGCCGGCACAATATGCCGGCTACTTTGCGGAATAAAAACTTGTCGCTGGCAGACGTGAGTAAAGCGACGGGGTCGCTTTCAACCGTTATGGCATCAGATCCGATGCCGCCATAGCCTGATTAATCAGCTTTTGTTAACGCCTGCACCTGGTTCAGTCGGCTAAAATCTGGCCGGCGCAGCCGCGGTGCGACAGCATAGCAACCAAACACCAGCACACAAAGCCCGGCACTGATGGCAAAGAGTGCCGGCCCGCTGAGGACATCAATAATCAGGCCGCCAATAAAGGGTGACAGGCTATAGCCAATCGCATAGAGACTGGCGGCGCCAAAATAACTGCCACGCAGCGCCGGATGCGCCAGCTGGTCCAGATGTACATTCATATTGGCGAACAGAATGGCTTCGCCAATGCTGAGCACCGCCATGGCAGCTAACCAGCCCCAGAACCAGTCCACCGGATTCAGCGCAAACCAGATTTGTGACAGGCCCAATAACACCACACCCAGATGAATACGTTTAATCACCGGCCAGTGTCCAAGCAAACGCAACAGTGGAAACTGGCAAGTGACAATAATCAGCGAATTCACCATCACCAGGCTGGAGATCAGCGTAACCAGTTCGGGAAAATCAGCCCGCGTTAAATATTGGATCAGGCTCGAATCAGCATGAGCGTAGATAAAATTAATCAGGATATTGGCAAGGATAATCACCGCAAACAGTTGATCTTGCCGCAGCAGTTGCAGGATAGCGGCGAAGTTCAGCGTGTGCGCAGGCCGGCTATTCGCCGTGCTGCTGGCGAGTTTACCCGGACGATATAACCACAATAGCCCCAATCCCAGTACAGCATAAGATACCGCTGTGATAAAAAAGCCATGCGGATTGCCACTCATACCTGCCCACAAACCCAGCACCGGGCCACAGGCGGCGCCGGCGTTGACCATAAAATACAAGCCCTGCAGCGCCAGTTCGCGGTCTTTGCTGTCGGGCAATAAATCGCCGAGCCAGGCTTTACTGGGCGCGTCCCATAAGGCGCGCGGCAAGGTTGCAAGAAATATACAGCACAGCATCATGGGTAAAGTGTCAGCCAGCGCCAGCGCAGAAAATGCCAGCACGCCAGTGACAGCACCGGCCAGCATCAGCGGTTTACGACCAAAACGATCGGACAAATGGCCGGCATAAAAACCGACAACCACGGCAGTGAGCGCCGCCGCGGTTAACCAAAAACCAGTTTCGGTCGCCGTTAAGGCGTAGCGCTGATATAGAATCACCGCCAGAAATGGCCAGACCATAAAATAGCTGCCGCGGACAAAAAAATTGCCCCACAGCAACAACCAGACCGGCGCTGGCAGCTGTTTCACCCGCTGCCACGACAACACTTGCGCTGACATTGTGCCTCCTGCAAATCTGCTGCTCCAGCATGCCGAAAAATCATGCGTTCAGCCAGTGACTCAAAAGGCCTGCGCGGAAATGCATTGTTTCCAGAAAACGCGTGAGCGCCAATCAATCTTGAGTCTTGACCATAGCTGTGTTAACTGTTTGTTTTCATCGCTTTGCGGGAAACCAAGATTGAGTTATCAGATCAGGCCTGCCACCGCGGCCGACCACACAGCTATCAGCGCATTATTATTGCCTTTAGTTGATAAATTTATCGCGCCGGATTGCACGCCTGAAGGCAGTGCTTTATTGCGGGAATCGATGCAGCCAGAGGCGATTTTGGCTTATCTGCACGCTGATTATCGTTACTGGCTGGCAGAGGACAACCAAGGTCTGGGCGGTGTGATTGCCGTAAAAGGCCAGAACCATCTGTACCATCTATTTGTCGCCGAGCGGGCGCAGGGACAAGGCCTCGCGCGAAAGTTGTGGGCTTCGCTGCTGGCAAATTGCCCGGAACAGGATGAGTTTACCGTCAACGCTTCTTTATATGCCTTACCGATGTACCAGCACCTCGGCTTTGTTGCTGAGCAAGGCCAGCGCGAGCGGATGGGCATTGTGGATGTGCCGATGCGGCTGATCTTGCGGCCGCGTTATGCTGGTGATCAGTTGCTGATTTGAATGTTAGTCGCACGCCGGCAGGCAAAGGTCGGCGCTGGCCGGACAATGCTGTTCTGTTGTTTTACACTGCCTGCCTTTTGCTGTGCAAAGTAACGGAGCCCCGATGCAGCCTGTGATCGATTTTATCCTTGAGCTTGATAAGCTCAAAACTGTGACCCGAAAAACCAAAACGCTGCATAGCGACCGCTATGAAAATTCGGCCGAGCACAGCTGGCAAATTGCCATGCTGGCTTGGTCGCTGGCTTCTTATGCACCAGAAAATACTGATATCAATCAGGTGATTAAACTACTGCTGGTGCATGACATTGGCGAAATTGATACCGGCGATACCATTGTTTATGCCGATGCGGACTGGCAAGCGCTCAAGGTGGAAGAGCTGACTGCGGTACAGCGGATCTTCGGCTTGTTACCGGCCAGCCAGGCGCAGCAGTTGTTAGCGTTATGGCAGGAGTTTGAGGACGGTGAGACCGTCGAAGCACAATTTGCCCACGCCTGCGACCGCGCGATGCCGGTGTTGCTGAATCTGGCGAACAACGGCCAGAGCTGGCGTGAAAACGGCATCAGTTACGAGCGAGTGAAAGCGCGGATAGAAGCACCAATATCACAGGGTTGCCCGGCACTGTGGCAGTATTTATCCCTGCGCCTGGCCGAAGCACAGCAGGCAGGCTGGTTTGGTCGTTGAAGGGGCGCAGGGAGAGTTGAGGACAGGTTGCACTGTGTTGGCAGAGCGCCTAAGCTGGGCGTCTGGTACTCGGAATTCCGGTGAATAATCATGGGGCTAGCGTCTAATTTCGGCATGATTGCGGCGATGGCGTTGTCAGTTTTTGTCATTGGCGGGTTGTGGTATTCAAAGTTGCTGTTCGGTGCACGCTGGTGTAAATACGCCAGGATCGACATGGATCAACCACAAGGCCATCCGGCGCGCGTTTTTGGTGTCAGCCTGTTGTTTTCAGCTTTAGCAGCGCTTGGATTTGTGTTTGTATTCGGTCAGCCGGCGTCGCTGCATCTGTCGGTGCATAACGGCCTGATGGTCGGATTCTTTTTTGTGTTATCCAGCTTTGGCATCAATTATCAGTTCGCGAACAGGCCCTGGCCTATGCTGCTGATTGATGGTGGGTATCATCTTTTACAATTTGCGGCTTATGGTTTGATTGTTGGGGTATGGCCGCGTTGACAGCACTGTTTCAGAGGGATCTGTGATGAAATTTCGGATTGAACAAAAAATACTGAGTCTGACTGATAGTTTTGATATCGACGACGAAAACGGCCGACTGGCTTTTACCGTCAAAGGCAAGTTTTTCAGTATTTCCAGCAGCCAGACCATGTACGATCTGGCGAAGCGGGAAGTCCTTAAAATCAAACGTAAATATTTGACCATTCTGCCAGCTTGCCGGCTGGTGGCACCGTCTGGCGACGAATGGCTGGTGCGCAAAAAATTCTGGCCGTTCTGGCGTGCGGCTTTTTCCGTGCAAACGCCGCAGGGTACTTTAGAGATAGACGGCAATCTGTGGCAACGCGAATACCGCATCACGCAAAACGATCAATTATTGGCGCGGGTGTCCAAAGCCTGGTTCAGCTGGTCGGATAGCTATGGTGTCGAAATTTACCGGCCAGAATGGGCGGTGCCGCTGCTTGGTACTGTTATTGTCATCGACCGCATCCAGCATGCCGGCACCAATTCAGTATTAAGCGACGACTGACGGGGACGCCGGCGGTTTTCGTCGCACTTTTCTGGTCTTTGGTCGCAGTGCTGCGGAGAACCGCCGCTACCGACTGATATAAACAGCGCCTTGCGCTGCTTTCGTTTTACGCAGGACCTGAGATGTTTTTTTTCCGTCTGGATGATTTACAAGGCCCGGAGATAGCGGCTTTGCTTGCCGCCCATCTAGCGGATATGCAGGCGACGTCGCCGCCTGAAAATAAACACGCCCCCGATTGAACCGGCTTGCGCCAGCCAGAGCGCTTTATCAAAACTTTGGGTTTAGCGAGTGTCCGCCTTTTGCGGATTACCACGAAGACCCGAATAGTGTTTTTATGATGATGGAGCTTTAACAGTAAGTTCTGTTTACAATTTATCTTTCGACGCTGACCACATTTCAGCTTAAGTTAGCGCAAGGTGCCGCAGGCACTTCGCGATCAAAACAACAACCGGCCTGTCCGGATCCCATACAGAGGAACACGCCAGTGCGACATACTTTATTAGCCCTTTCCATCGCCGCCATCCTGACCGGCTGTAATCCGGCTCCGGACAACAAAGACAGCACCAGCACAGCGCCGGCGCAGACTGAAGCGGCAAAGCCAGCTGAAACTGCTGCAGTTCAACCATCAGAATCCGAACGTATTAATCAATGGTTTGAACAAAAATACGAAGAACAATTGCAGATGAGCCCGCTGCAGATGACCTTCCAGGGCCGCAAAGACAAAAATGACCAGATTGATGACGTGACCGAAGCCGGCGAAGACAAAATGCTGGCCTGGTATGCCGCCACTGTGGAAGAGCTCAAAAGCAAGTTCGACTACAGCAAGCTCGATACTGAAGCCAAAACTTCTTACGATTTATGGATTTACCAGTACGAAGAAGCACGTGACGCTGTACCTTTCCGCGTCAATCAGTATGTGTTTAATCAGATGCAGGGCATTCATGCCCTGTTACCACAAGTGATGATCAACTTCCATAAAGTCGAAGAAGTCAAAGACATGGAAGCCTATATCACCCGCCTCGGCGGTATTGCCAAAGCCATTGCTGAATTGCAGCAACGCGCGAAGAAATATGCCGACGCCGGCGTACGGCCACCGCGTTTTGCTTATGAAGGGGTGATTGAACAGGTTAATAACCTGATTGCCGGCGCGCCTTTTGCTGAGTCCGACAAAGAATCCCCACTGTGGAGCGATGCCAAAGGCAAAATCGAAGCGCTGAAAAAAGCGGACAAGCTCGATGACGCCACGGCGCAGAAGCTGACTGATGATGTTAAAAACGCGCTGACCAGTCAGTTCCTGCCGGCTTATCAGAATCTGGCGACTTTCCTCACCAGCGAGCTGGATAAAACTGCGGTGAATCCAACTGGCGTATCAACTCAGCCAAATGGTGTGGCTTATTACAATCTGCGGCTGAAACAGTCGACGACCACAGATTTAACCGCTGACCAAATCCATCAGATTGGTCTGGACGAAGTGGCGCGCCTGACCAAAGAGATGAACACCATCAAGGATCAGGTTGGTTTTAAAGGCTCTTTGCAGGAATTCTTTAAGTTTATTAAAACCGACAAGCAGTTCTTTTATGAAGACACTGACGAAGGTCGTCAGGCGTATTTAAAAGATTCTGAGGCCTTTATCCGCGAAATCGAAGCCAAGTTGCCGCAATATTTTGGCATCCTGCCAAAAGCGCCGTTGATCATCAAACGGGTTGAACCATTCCGCGAACAACCAGGTGCGGCACAGCATTATTTCCCGGGCACACCGGACGGTAAGCGCCCTGGCATTTATTACGCGCATTTGTCAGACATGAAAGCGATGCCGAAAAATGAAATGGAAGCCATTGCTTATCATGAAGGCAGCCCAGGCCACCATATGCAGATTTCGATTGCACAGGAGCTGACCGGCGTGCCGAAGTTCCGCACTCAGGCCGGTTTCACCGCCTACCAGGAAGGCTGGGCGCTGTACACCGAAACGCTGGCCAAAGAGATGGGCCAGTATAAGAACCCGTACAACGATTTTGGCCGCCTGATCACCGAAATGTGGCGGGCAGTACGCTTAGTGGTTGATACCGGTATGCACGCTAAAGGCTGGACTGAACAACAGGCGGTAGAATACTTCCTGGCCAATTCGCCGGTGGCGGAAGGTGCGGTGAAATCTGAAGTGCGCCGTTATCTGGTATGGCCGGGGCAGGCGACGTCCTACAAAATCGGTATGCTGAAAATTTTAGAGTTGCGTGCCAAAGCCAAAGCGGACTTAGGCGACAAGTTTGATATCCGTCGATTCCATGACACTGTGCTCGGTGGCGGCGCGTTGCCACTGAAAGTGCTGGAACAACGGGTACAAAACTGGGTTGACAGCGTTAAAGCAAAAGGCTGAAACCTGTCTTCGGACTGACCAGCTCAGCTCCGGCAGAAGCCCAATTAAGCCCCAATGCGGTGTCGCCGCTTTGGGGCTTTTTGTTTGTCAGCCAAGAATGTGACAGGTTATGCTGCGGGCTGATTCGCCAGCAACGGGGATGTCGTGGATTTGTCATTTGGTTTTCTGCTCGGCTGCACTTTACTCGGTGGCAGCACTTGTTACTGGTACTTGTTAAGCCGCACGCTCGCGCCGCGGCATTGTTATCCGCTTTGGTTGTCGGTGCCGCTGCATCAGCTGTTGACACTGGCCGTGGTGGTTGGTCTTGGCGTCACGCCGGCACATGGCTGGTTTAGTTTCACCTTGCTTTGCTTGCTCGTTGCTGTTGTGCTGGGCTTGCTGTTGTTGCCGCTGATGATTTTTCTGCGTTACGTCCAACGCTGCCGGCCGCTGCAGGATAAAATTTAACTGCGCTTTAACCGGCAAAATCAGCCATTGGACCGGCATTGCGTACAATGCACTTGTCAGGCGCGCTGTGCTCTTTTAGTGTGAACCTCTGAAAAATTTGCCATAGAAAGCCAGAGGTTGATTCGTGTTAACTGCCAAATTCTCTCGTGCCAATGCTTTGTTACTCTGCATCGGCTTCAGTGCTGCAGCAAGCGCTGTGCCTGCTGATATTCCAACGCAAGCCCCGCCGTTAGTGAACCCGTCTTATTTTGAATCTGCCGATATTTTTGCGCTGGAATGGGCCAGTGATCCGCAGTTATCGCCGGATGGCCGCACTATCGTGTATGTGCGTAACAGCAACGACATTATGACAGACCGTGCCCGCACGGCGCTGTGGCAAATTGATGTGGCAAGCGGCCAGCATACGCCATTGTATGCCGATAAATTTAACTACAGCCAGCCACGCTGGGCACCGGATGGCAGTCGGCTGGCGTTTATCTCTGATCAAAGCGGCAAAGCGCAAATTCATCTGCATTGGGTCAAAACGGCGCAAAACACAAAGCTCAGTGCACTCGAGAAAAGCCCGTCCAATCTGACCTGGTCACCGGATGGCAAACAGCTGGCTTTTACCATGAATCTGCCGGCGGCGCCGTCAAAGCTGACGACGCTGGTGAAAATGCCGAAAAAGCCCAAAGACGCCAACTGGTCTGAACCTGTGGTGGTGATTGACCGGGCGCAGTATCAGGCCGACGGGCAGGGCTTTTTGAAATCGGAATACCGCCATCTGTTTTTACTCAGCAGCGAAGGCGGCACAGCGCGCCAGCTGACCAGTGGCGATCGCAGTTATGGCGACGATTTGACCTTCAGCCCGGATGGCAAAGCGCTGGTATTCTCGGCCAATCTGGCGCCCGACTGGGAATATCAGCCACGTGACAGCGATTTGTATCAGCTGGACCTGCAATCCGGTGCGTTGAAACAGCTGACCTCAGTGCCAGGCCAGGAAACCAGCCCGGTGTTCTCGCCCGATGGCAAAAAACTGGCCTATCTGTGGGGCAGCAACGCCAAATTACCTTTTGCTAATGGCAAACTGAAAGTGCTCGATGTCGCGTCGGGCAAAAGCCGTGATATCGGCGCAGCGCTGGATTTGGACCTGAATGCGCCGGATTGGTGGAGCAATGACGAGCTGACGGTGCAATATGATGAAAAAGGCCTGCGCAAAGTCGCATTGCTGGATTTAGAGGGTGAGCTCGAAGTGCTGACTGACCAATTGTCCGGCACTGGCCTGCCGCAGCCGTATTTAAGTGGTGAGTATCAGCAAAGCGCTGAGAAACTGGTATTTACCAAAGGCGATGCGTCGCGCCCGGCCGATGTTGCGCTGTGGCAGGATGGCAAAGTGCGGCAGCTGACACAGCTGAACGAAGATCTGCTGGGCCACAAAAAGCTCGGTCAGGTGCACGAAATCAACTACAAATCTTCTTTTGACGGTGAGCCCATTCAGGGCTGGTATATCACACCGCCAGATTTTGACCCCAGTAAAAAGTACCCGATGATGCTGGAAATTCACGGCGGCCCGCACCTGGCTTACGGCCCGCATTTCAGCGCTGAAATGCAGCGCTTTGCCCGTGAAGGTTATGTGGTGTTTTACGACAATCACCGCGGCAGCACCGGTTATGGTGAACGCTTTGCGCTATTGCTACATAACAAATACAGCTCACCGGAAGATTATTCCGACCATGATTCCGGCGTGAACGCGATGATCGCCAAAGGTTTTGTTGACGCCGACAACGTTTATATCGCCGGGGGCTCGGCCGGTGGCATTGCCACCGCTTATGCCATTGGTCTGACCGACCGCTACCGCGCCGCGGCGGTGATTAAACCTATTATCAACTGGGTCAGTAAAGTGCTGACCGGGGATAGTTATTTGTATCAGACCTATCATCAGTTCCCGGGGGTGCCATGGGATAACCTGCAGCACTACTGGCAGCGCTCGCCGATTGCCAATGCCGGCAAAATCAAAACTCCGACGCTGATCATGACCGGCGAAGCCGATCGCCGCACACCGATCAGTGAGTCCGAACAGCTGTATCAGGCGCTGCAATTACAGCACGTGCCGACTGCGTTGGTGCGGGTACCGGGCGCGCCGCATGGCATTGCCGGCCGGCCGAGCCGGATGATCGCCAAAATCGAACATACACTGGCCTGGTTTGAGTTGCATAAAAAGTAATAAGGCGACCAGCTGATAAAGAAGGCGCTGCGGCGCCTTTTTTGTCTGCAACAGCTTGCTCCGCCAGCAAAAATATTGCGCAAGCTCATAGCCTTAGCGCCGGAATAATGCTGAAATCAATTCATCGTTGTTTAACCTCCGAAGGTATTCATGCAAACCGAGCTGACTATTCTGCAAAACTTCGCTTATGCCCTCGCTATCGGGGTTTTAGTCGGGATTGAGCGCGAAAAACACAAAGTGAATAACCTGAGCAGTTTTGGCGGCGTGCGCACTTTTATGTTGTTGGCGCTGCTGGGGGCGGTTGGTGCCTGGCTTGGGTTGCAACTGCAACAACCCTGGCTGGAACTGGCGGTGCTGGCGCTAATATCAATGCTGGTGCTGGCCGCCTATAACCGCAAACAACGCGAAGAGCCACAAATGCCGGGGTTGACTACCGAGCTCAGTGCGATGCTGGTGTTTCTGCTCGGTGGTGCAGTGATGCACGGCCATGCGGGTATTGCAGTGGCTCTGGCAATTATCACATCGGCCATTCTGGCGTTTAAACAGCCGCTGCACGGCTTAGTCGACAAAATCGGCAATGACGATTTGTATGCCGGCCTGAAGTTACTGATCGCAACTTTTATCGTGTTACCGCTGCTGCCGGATCATGCTCTCGACCCCTGGCAGGCTTTTAATCCCTATAAAATCTGGTTGCTGGTGATCCTGATCTCGGTGTTATCGCTGGTCGGCTATGTCGCAACCCGCTTGCTGGGGCCGGCACGCGGCACAGCTGTTGCTGGTCTGGCAGGAGGGCTGGTGTCGTCCACTGCGGTGAGTCTGAGCTTTGCCCGGCTGAGCCGGCAGCAACAAGGGGGAGAAAATCAGGATGATGCACTGGCCTGTGGCATTTTGCTGGCCTGGGCTGTGATGTCTTTGCGGGTGCTGCTGATGGTCGGTATTGTTTGCCTGCCGCTGCTGGCGCCATTGTGGCCGGTTATCAGTGCGATGGCATTGGTGACGCTGGCAATGGCGGCATACTTTTACCGGCGGGCGCCGCTGTTGCAGGCCAATTCCGCCACCAGCATCAGTAATCCGTTCAGTTTATGGGCCGCCAGCCAGTTTGCTCTGATGTTTGCGCTCGTGCTGTTGGTGGTGAAACTGACCGAACATTTTGCAACGGCCGAGGGGCTCTATCTGGTGTCCGCCATCGCCGGTACCACGGAAGTAGATGCTATTACCCTGTCAATGGCGCAATACGCGCAGCAAGCCGGTCGCGAGCAATTGGCTGCGACCGCGCTGGTCATTGCCGTGATCAGCAATACCTTAGTGAAAACAGCACTGGTCAGTGTGGTGGGCAGTGCCGGACTGCGCCGGCGGCTGTTTGGCGTCAGTGCGCTGGTTATCCTGAGCGCTGCATTGTTGCTGTGGGCGCTGTAGCTGTTATTTGTTAAGATGCGCGCCCACGAGCACCGCGGCGAACTCTGCTGCTGTTGTCAGGAGTAACGATGTCTAAAGCGGCGCGGCCTTCCGAAATTACCCTACCGCCGGTCAACCAGGGCTGGGACAATCTGTATCAGTTTCTTTGTGCACAGTTTCCGCGCATCGCACCGCAGATCTGGGCTGAGCGTCTTGAGAACGGGAAAGTGCATTGGCACAGCGGTGAAATCGTCGGTATGCAGACGCCTTTTCTGCCAAGCCGGCGTTTATGTTATTACCGCGAGGTGGTGGCAGAGCCGGTAGTTGCTGCCGCCCATCAGATTGTTTATCGGGATGACCATATCTTGCTGGCCTGCAAACCGCATGGCCTGCCGGTTATTCCGGGCGGCGAATTTGTTAATGAATGTCTGCTGGAGCGGCTGCGCCGCGATACCGGGCTTGGTGATATCGCGCCGGTGCACCGGCTGGACCGCGACACTGCAGGGCTGGTACTGTTTTCGCTCAATCCACACAGCCGCCCGGCTTATTATCAGCTGTTTGCACAAGGGCGAATTGAAAAAACCTACCAGGCCGTAGCCCGGCTGCCGGAACATCTGTTGCAGGCTTCCTTACCGCAGGAATTCACGGTGCGTAACCGGCTGGAAAAATTTCAGCCACGCTTTTTGATGCAGCAGGTCGAGGGGGAGCCGAATGCGCATTCGACACTGCGTCTGGTCGCCCGGCAACAGCAGCTTGGCTTATTTGCCCTGACGCCCCATACCGGCAAAACCCATCAGCTCCGGCTGCATATGCAGGCGATAGGTTGTCCGATTTTGTTTGACCCATATTATCCGGTGCTGCTGCCGAAAACTCTGACGCTGGCCGGGCCTTTACAGTTACTGGCGCAACAGCTGCAGTTTGTTGACCCGGTGACTGGCCGGGGACAGCACTTTTACTCGTCCCGGCAACTTTGTAGCTGGGGGAAACCTGCCTGCTGAATGATGTCGTTTTTTATCAGCTTTGCAGCACAAAAAATCAATATTTATCCATTATTTATCTATTAGTTAACGACATTTACCTAAAAGCAGGCTTTACCTCTGCCTTGTTACTGCTTACACTGGTTCAGTAATTGCTGATATTGGTGAACCAATGCTTTCAAACTCACAATTTTATACCGGTTCCGCCGCGTTGCTGCTGCTGTTGTTGTGGTCCGGTTTTGCGCCTTTTGACCGCACCACCTGGTTACTGGAAGTCTTTCCAGTGTTACTGGCCTGGCCGCTGTTGTGGCTGACCCGCAAGTCTTATCCGCTGACCCGCTTATTGTACAGTCTGATTTTTTGTCATGCCGTGGTGTTGAGCCTCGGCGGCGCTTATAGCTATGCCAGGGTGCCGCTGGGGTTCTGGCTGATGGACTGGTTTGGCCTTGACCGTAATCCATACGACAAAATCGGCCATCTGATGCAGGGCTTTGTGCCGGTGCTGGTGGCTCGGGAAATTCTGTTACGCGGCGCTTACATTCACGGCCGGCGTATGTTGCAGTTTTTACTGATATGTATTGTGCTCGCAATCAGTGCGACATATGAGCTGATTGAATGGGCTGCAGCTGTGTTGCTGGGGCAGGGAGCGGATGAGTTTCTTGGCACGCAGGGTTATGCGTGGGATACACAGGCTGACATGGGCTTTGCTCTGCTCGGGGCTATCCTGGCACTGCTTTTACTGAGTCGCTGGCACGACCGGCAGTTGGCGCAGCTTGCAGTTACATAAAATTGCCTATATGTTAACTAAATGTTTTTTAGTTGTACTGAAGGATCCCGGATGAAGTTGCCGTTGTTCTGCTGTGTTTTATTGGCCTGGCAGCTGACCCCGCTGCACGCTGAAACATTGGCGCCACTGGTTGATTTTTTGCCGGAGTGTAAGCAGGCGGATGTGGTGCCGCTGAAAACAGAGCTGAAAGTTCGCAACCATAACTTATGGCGTTTTGCCGTGTTACGGGATGTGCCTGAAGTTGCCCGTTATCTGCAGCAAATCCGCGAAAATGCTACGGCGCGGCGCTTTGATGCGGTGCTGGTGCAAAAAATCAAACCAAATGAGCATAAATTGCCCGGCAACTATTCCGAAGTCCTGGTTGAGCTGGAATTATTCCGGTTTTGTGACGGCAATAATGCCTTGTCGGATAAAAGTTCTGACATCAGCGGTGCTCGCCAGATCAAAGTGGATCTGGGTACGATGCAATTTAAAACCGCAGTGTCTGGCGCACTGCAACGGCAGGATGCATCAGAGTATCGGGTGATAGTGCCGCCGCATCATCACCTGTCATTACAGGAAGGTGCCTTTGGTCTGAAACTGAAGATGACTGCCGAGCAGGTCTACGCACTCTGGGGCTCGCCATCTGCAGATTTAACCCTGCAGGATGGTGCCCGGTTATTAGGTTATGGCCGCCGGTTATGGGTTTATCTGGACCCGCTGGTGAAAGCTGTGTTTACCGACAGCGAGATCCTCAGTGGTATTGGCCGGAATTTACTGGAGTTTCATCCCGAGTTTGATGCCAAACCCTGGCTGGTAGAAGGCAAAGTCGCCTATAAAACCGATATGGTGGAGGCCGCCTTAAAATTAGGCTCCTGGCACAAAGTCAGGCCGCTGCTCTGGCGCAAACAGCAACCGGGTCAGCAACTGAAGCTGCGGTTTGAGGAATTTAACCCACAGTCACAGCAGCAGGCGACGGCTATATTAACTGGTTTTCACTACAGCAGTAGCAGTGCCGCAGCTTTGCCGGTGCGAATGATACTGCAGCAACAACCCTGGCAGGATGTTCAGTCATTTGTCGAGAGTGTCAGTATACGTAACTTGCAGCAACAACCTGCAGCCAGTCTGTTCCCAGCGCATTTGCGCTTGCATCAACTGGTGCAGCGGCGAAACCAGGCCTGGTGGCTGCCAACCAGCCAGCTACATGTGATGTTGGTCAAAGATGAGATCCACCGAATTAAGCTGACCGCACCTGTGATGCGAAAGTCCGGGCAGCCGAATCAAATCCCGGCGCTGTTAAAGGCGCTGCAAATCCCGGTCACTAAAGCCGGCCTGCGCCTGGCATTTCCTGATATGCAGGATGTCGGCGACCGTTTCCAGCTCTATCGGGACGATTATGACATTTTGATTGAATTCAGATCAGACGAGGAACAAGCCGAGATTGAGCAGCTGGAAATTATTTATCACTACAGCTGATCCCTGATGCGCGCATTGCGGCAAGACCGGCGGCAGGGCATACTGCCAGACTTTACAATGCTTCATCTTTTTTGACACAAGGTAGTGCCATTGTTGTTGCCACGTCCTGATCGCCGTTCCCTGCTTGTGGTTATTGCGCTGAGTGTCTTTTGTTCAGTGCTTGACGCTGTGGTGTTTCAGCACAAATACCAGTTGTTTACCGGCGGCGGCTTTCTGCAGCCCCATACTTTCCTGTTATTCTCCGAGCGACTGCTGTATTTATCTGCGGGCTGGCTGGCCGACCTGACGGCCGTGGCCTGCACCTTTATGCTTTATAACCTGCTGTGCCGGATGCGGACCAGCAGTCGCAGTCATTTGTGGTTTGCACTGATGGTGGTGCTGGTGCAGCTTAGCCATGGTTGGGTGGGCGGCGAGTTGTACCAGTATTTTGGCGACAATCTCGACTGGCAGGTACTGGCGAATTTGGGCGGCGGCAGTGTGCTGGCCGCCATCAGCATGGTGCTGACCGAGCTCAGTTTGCATCTGTTACCGATGTTGGTGGGTCTGCTGATCGGGCTGACGCTGTTATATTGCGTGCATCTGGCGTTTCGGCGTTACCGCAGCCCGGTGGCCGATGGTGCGCGCTGGTGGCCCTACAGCGCTTTATTACTGCTGCTGTTATTTCCGCTGCAATGGCAAGTGCTGGCGACAGAGCAGCCGTATCGTTTTGGCCTGGAAAAAAAGTTGTCGCAACAGTTGATGTCAGGACTGCTGAATCGACTGACCGATCTTGACCTCGATGGTTATGGTGCCTTTGGCGCGCTGGCGGACACTGCGCCGCTAAGTACCAGCTTGTATCCGGGCGCGATGGATATTCCGGGTAATGGGATTGATGAAGATGGCATCGCCGGCGATCTGCCACCCTTGCCAGCGGCAGAGCCTGACCCGCTTAAAACCTTACCGCTGCGCGCCGGTCAGCATATTTTTCTGGTGGTACTGGAAAGTGTGCGTGCTGATGCCTTATTTGCAAAACAAGACGGCAAAGCGGTGATGCCGCATCTGGCGGCGTTAGCCAGTCAGGGTAGTTATAGCGAACATGCTTACAGCCATACCGGTTTTACCACCAGTTCACTCAAAGCGCTGTTTAACCGCAGCCTGAGTTATCACCCGCCACAACAGAATTTGCTGGACGCACTGCAGGCGAGGGGTTATCAGCTCAATGTGTTGTCGGCGCAGGCTGAGCGTTTTGGTGATGTGTTGAGCAGCGCCCGCTTAAAGCGACCTGGCCATTATTATTTTGATGCCGACTCCGCGCTGGCCGACCGGCTTGACCCGTCGCTGAATGCCGGCTCTTTGCGGATCAGCGAGCAGCGCCTGCTGCAACAAATACAACAACGTTTTGCGCAAGTGAACTGGACGCAGCCGCAGTTTTTTTATCTGAACATTCAGGCGGCGCATTACCCTTATCATCACAAAGAGATGTTGCCACTGCTGACTCGTCAGGCGATCAGCCGCCAGCAAATGCAACCGGCAAATAAAGCTTTGTTAAAGCTCAGTTATCTGAACGCCGTGGCTAATGCGGACTGGTTGGTTGGCCAGCTGCAACAGCTTTTGGATAGCTATCAGCTCAGTGAGCACAGCACTCAGCTGTTTACCTCTGATCATGGTGAATCGTTATTTGATGATGGTTTTCTCGGTCATGGTCATCAGCTCAATGACACCCAAACCAAGGTGCTGATGGTCAGTAATCGCAAGATCGATTTTCCGCCGGTGCTTGGCCATGCCGATGTGGCGCCGCTGTTGCTGACAACAGCGCTGGATGTGCCATTGCCACCACCACCACCGGCTGCAGTGTTACAGGTGGTTGGATTAGTGCGCGCGCCGCAGCAAATAGCCCGTATCGATAGCCACGGGCGTCTGCTGTATGACTTCCGGCAACGGCATTTTCGTGCCGGTGATACTGCAGCTTGGGCAGACCTTGCTGAATTATCTGCCAGTGATCAGGTCAGAGCGTTACAGCTGGTGCAGAGCTGGGGCATGCTGCGGTATCAGCAGTCTGAGCTGTACCAGCAGCAGTTGCAACGGCGCTGAGCGGTGTTAGCGGTTCAGCGGGGCGAAATTGGCTTCAGCTTGCGCCAGCCGGATCTGCAGCCGGCCAATTTCCTGATTGTAACCTTCCATCTGATAGCGCAACCGGTCGGCCTGATTCAGCAGCGCTGCGCGGGCTGAAGCATTCTGTTCGACCGCAATCCGCTGATTAATGACGTAAATATCTTCGCGCAGCGTCAGATTACGGTTTTGCAAATCGGCGATCGCTGTGGCAATTTCATCGACCACTTTTTTCGCTTTATACCAGCGTTGGCCTTGTTGGAACCCCTGCCGAAAGGCCGGCTCGAGCTTGCCGGTACAGGCGGTGTTGTAATCTTTGCCGGCGCGGCCCCAGGCTTCGCCGTGTGGGAAATCACAGAAAAACACCAGCCCCTGGCTATGGCCCTGCTGATAAGTTTTAAAATCCGGCATCACGCCGTGGTCGGCACAGTCTTTCTGATATTCGCGGAATTTACTGCTGAGTTCGCCAGCTTTGCCGTCATTGACGCCAAGGCTGTACCAGTCATCCTGCAAACACTCATCTTTACTGATACTGGAACAGGCTGTCAGCTGTACAAATACAGTCAGCATAAAAATCCGGCGTAACATAAGGCCCCTTATTTCATCTGGTTTTGCGGCGCAGAACTGCGCAATGCAGCAGCATGCTAATCGCCGGTTATTGCTTTGTAAAGGCAGATGGAGTGCAGTACCGGGCGGCTTGCTGCGATGCAGTTCCATCCACTATAGTGGACCAAAATCACTGGAAAACGAGGACGCGGATGCGCCTGCTGACTGGATTGTTATTGTGCTGTAGTTGCTGGTGCCAGATTGCGCAGGCGGAGCAACCGCAGCTTATTCGTGTGCTGGGGCTGCAATCGCCCGGTGAAGCCAGTGTCAGTTATTATCAGGACTTGCTGCAGCTGGTACTAAACCGCACTAAAGCGGAGTATGGCGCAGCCAGGGTTCAGCAGTTGCAACCCCCGCCGCTGGGTGACTATCGTTATCTGCTGATGAAGCAAAACTTTATCGACGTGCATCATTTTGGCACTTCGCCGGAGCTGGAACGTGACTTACTGCCAATCCGGGTGCCGTTGCTAGGCGGTGGGCTGGGCTGGCGTGGTTTTATTATCCGCAAGACTGACCGGCATGCGTTCCGGCAAATCAGTCAGCTCAGTGAATTAAAACGCCTGACCGCCTGTCAGGGCGAGTTATGGCCGGACAGCGATATCATGCGCGCTGCAGGTCTTAAAGTGATGACCGCTGAGCGCCATGACCAGATGCTGGAGTTACTGAGGCGCGAACGTTGTGATTATTTTCCGCGGAGTATTTTTGAAGGACCGGTTGAGCAAAAAGCCTTTGTAGCCGCTTATCCTGAGCTGGAATACAACACCAGCGTGCTGCTGCACTATCCATTTGCCATGTATTATTTCGTTAATAAAAACAATAAGGTATTGGCAGAACGGCTCACTAAAGGCCTGGATAAACTGGCCCGCAGCGGCGAGTTGCTGGCCTTTTTGCAGGCGCACCCGATAGCGCAACAAGTGTTTCCGCTCAGTCAGTTCAACAAATCACTGGTGTTTCAGCTGGGAAACCCATTACTACCAGCCGAAACGCCGTTACAACAAAAAGAATATTGGTTAGAGCTGCCAGTTGGCGTAGCTGTTGGCTCTGATCGGCAGCCGGACTAGACCGGGTCTGATATACTGCGCGCCAAAACCTTTAGCCGTCGGACTGATTGATGAGCCAACCCGAATTCTCCGTATCCCTGACCGGTTTTATCCGGCAATTTTTCGACGCTTTTGAGCAAAACCAGCTGTTGCGGCTGGTGTTGTCGCGTTATGAAGGTAACCAGGCGGAACTGAACCGCATCCAAATCCGGCCGATTTTACTGAAAACCGGCACACAGCTCAGTGTGTTGTTTGAAAACAAAACCTTTGATCAAACTAAAAATTTCAGTCCGGATGAACTGACGCCGCTGTTAACACAATGGCTGACCACTGACTTTAAATCCGCACTGCTGGAATGTAACGGCAGCGAAACTCAGCTGACAGTATCAAAAAAAGGCAAAGTGCTGGTTAATACGCGCAAAACCGCCACTGCTGTTGTGGCGCCGGCGCAAAGCCATAATCGGGAAAAACAGCGTTTTATCGATAGTCAGGCTGCATTTTTACGCGAACTTGGCATTGCCGGCAGCGATGGTCAGATTGCGCCGACTATGCAAAAAAAGTGGAAGCAAATTAATAAATTCATTGAGATTTTTGCCCGGGCACTGAAAGAGGCCGGTCTGCTGGAACGCAACAATCTGACCATCGCCGATTTTGGTTCTGGCAAAGCCTATCTGACCTTTGCCGTGGCGCATTATCTGCAGCAACTGGCATTGCCGGCCGAAGTGATTGGTGTCGAATTACGCCAGAGTCTGGTCGACTTGTGTAATACCACCGCAGCGCGGCTGAGCCAGCCGGGCATTCGCTTTGAGCAGGGCGATGTGCAGCATTATCAAAGCAGCGGTCTTGACGTGATGATTGCATTACATGCCTGTGATATCGCCACCGATCATGCCATCCACATGGGGATCCGCGCCGGAGCCAGTGTGATTATGTGTTCGCCCTGTTGCCATAAAGAGATCCGGCCACAGCTGCAAAGTCCGGCAGTGTTATCGCCATTGCTGCAACATGGTATTCATCTGGGGCAGGAAGCTGAAATGCTCACTGACGGCATCCGTGCTCTGTTACTCGAGGCCTATGGCTATGACAGCCAGGTGTTTGAATTTATTGCACTTGAACATACCAGCAAAAACAAAATGATCCTGGCGATAAAAAGGCCCGGCGCTGTGGCCGCAGCGCGCCAACAGGCGGTGCTGGCGCAGATCAGTGCACTGAAGCAGTTTTATGGCATACAGCAGCATTGTCTGGAAACTTTACTGGCACAGACGCCGGCATGGTCAGTTGCAGAGTCAACATCCGCATAGCGGCAAAAGGGAAAAATATGACTGAGTTGTTTTCTGTTGATTTTAAAGTGCGCGACTACGAATGCGATATGCAGGGCATCGTCAATAACGCCGTATATTTTCATTACCTCGAGCACGCCCGGCACGAATATCTGCTGGCCTGTGGCCTTGATTTTGCCAGACTGACGCGGGAAAAAATTCATCTGGTGGTGGTTCGCTCCGAGATGGACTACAAAGCGTCGTTACAAAGTGGCGACCAGTTTGTTGTCACAGTGCAGTACCAACCGGTATCAAAATTGCGCTTTGGTTTTCGCCAGCAAGTGCGGCGCAAGCCAGACGGCAAACTGATGCTGGATGCTTTGATCACCGGCACAGCGCTCAATGCACAAGGTAAACCTTTTGTGCCGGAGTTTATCAGTGCGCTGGCAGGCGTGGCGGGTTAGTAACGCGGCTGAGGGAAGCTCAACACGTCGCAGTGGCGCGCTCACCATTCCTCTCTCCACCGTACTCACTGCTGTGTTTGTCATAGCGGGACTGCTAGGGGCTGTTGATCTTTGGTGATTAAGTTTTGTTCGTTTCGGCCACCGCGTGGTGGCGGCGTTATGGGCGCGAAACGAGGCGCGTAGCATAGTCATTCTATGTGAGCAACGAGTGACAAAGCCCAAAACGTCGCCAAACGAACCCTTCGGACAGCGTTTGGCAGCTCTTTCTGCGGCGTTAGTGCTCGTTTGTCTAGAATAACACACTGGGTACCACGTACGGCTCTCGCACTGCCTTGCATAAAAAGCTGCAAACTGATGCAAAAACAAACACCAAAGATCAACAGCCCATAGGACCCGCATTCCAGTTTTGCTTCAAACCCGGCATAAATTCTTTTTGTCCAAGTGATCCGAGCAGTGTGCAGATCCATAGCCACTGCCGGCCCGCTGCAAAAAGTTCAATCGATAAACTGATTATTTTACGCACAGCTCTTGACGACAGAATTGAGATCATCTAAAACGATTAAGTTAAGAGGGATGCATATTTTTCATCTGTCGTAACAACATCCGGCGCTGCCGAGTATGTTGTTTTTTTGCAGGAATAACTTAAACGATTAAGCTTGAAAGAAAAGCACGTCAGGACAGCGCTGCAGCGAGGCGATAAATTGTTTCTGGATCCACGACAAAGATGCAGTGACAAACTAGCCTTAACCAGTCTGCCAGAGCCAGACGGAACACAGAACCAGGCAAGACAACACTAATAAGCAACACCAATCGACAAGGGATAACCAAATGAGAACACAATTATTTAAACCCGCGTTACTGTCACTCGCAGTCTCGTCCGCCATCTGGGCGGTACCTGCAACAGCGGCAGAGCAACAGGCGGCCGGCGCTGCCGCGAAATCCGGTGAAGAAGTTGAAGTGATAGCCGTGCGCGGTATTCGCGGCTCGTTAATTCGTTCTCAGGCGGAAAAAATGGATAACTCATCCATTGTCGAAGCCATCTCCGCGGAAGATATCGGTAAATTACCGGATTCGTCGATTGCTGAATCATTATCGCGTTTACCAGGCCTTGCCGGTGAACGTGTCGGTGGCCGCACTTCGGGTATTTCAGTGCGTGGCTTTAAAGAAGATTTCACCGGCACCTCGTTAAATGGCCGTGAACTGATTGGTATCGGTGACAACCGTGGCGTGGAGTACGATCTGTACCCATCCGAAATTATGACCGGCGCCACCATCTACAAAACCACAGATGCCACGCTGATGGTGCAGGGCATTGGTGGTACTGTCGATTTACGCACGGTGCGCCCGCTGCAGGCCAAAGAAACGCTGACTGTGAACGGCAACTATGAATCCAACAGCCGCGATTCTGACAACCCGGAATTTGATAACAAAGGCAAACGTTATGCGTTGTCTTTTGTCGAGAAATTCGCTGATGACACTTTAGGCCTGGCGGTTGCGCTGGCGTCGACTGAATCACCGAATAACCAGCGTAAATATGGCGTCTGGGGTTATAGTGCCAATTCTGCTGGTCAAGTGCTGCCAACCGGTCTTGATATTGCTTCAATCAGCACCAAGCTGGAGCGCGATACCATTTCCACCGTGTTGCAATATCAGCCAAACGACAAACTGAACATTGTGCTGGATGTGCTGGATATCGATTATTCCGATTCAGGTGTGTTGCGCGGTTTTATTGAGCCGTTCTCTTCTGCCAATGTCACCGGCAGCGGCACCAGCACCACAGGCACCCAGGTTGGCGCTAACCCGGTGCTGCGCACAGACCCGCTGAAAAAAGACGGCGATTTGCAGACCTTTGGCCTGAACGTCGAATATCAGCTGAACGATGACTGGCAGGTTGGATTAGACGTTGCCAGCAGCGAATCCAGCAAACGCGATTTACGCGGCGAATCATATGCCGGTCTGGCCCGCTCTGGCGCACTGAACTCATCGCAGTTAGGTTCACGCGAATTCACCATGAGCCCGGACGGTGTGTTTTTCACCAAACTGACCGGCCTGGGTGCCTTTTCCGATCCAAAAGCCTTACAACTGACCGGCCCGCAAGTGTGGGGCGGTGGTATGGCGAACCTCGCCAGCCAGTTTGCCACTAATGTGAAACAAGCCAACGGCGACCCGTACAGCTACTTCAACGCGCAGGATGGCTTCCTGAACTATGCCGATTTCAGCGAAGAGCTGAAAACCTACCGTTTAGAAGCTGTCGGCAATATCGAATACAGCATCTTTAACAAACTGACGGTTGGCGTGAATTACTCTGACCGCTTCAAAGACAAAGACAACAAAGGCTTCTTTGCCACAGCAACGTCTTATCCTTTCTCAACCGCTATTCCAAGCCAGTATCTGTATGGCGGGCTGGCGGATTTAACCTGGGCAGGTCTGGGTCAGGTGGTGGCTTATGATGGTTTCGCACCATACAACGATGGGACTTACAAGCTGAATGATGCGGGTTTGTTAGAGCCGGATCGTCTGGGCGATACCTATGATGTCAACGAAGAAGTCACCACGCTGTATTTCAAAACTGACTTTGAAACCCAGCTGGCGGATCTCCCGGTCACCGGTAATTTTGGTATGCAATATGTCAAAACCGACCAGTCATCAAGCGGCTTTATCGGCATTGTCGGCGCGAATTTTGCCGTCTGCGATGACAACGGCGACAAACAAGTGGATGCCGACTGTATCACTGAGCAAGGCGACAGCTACAGCCACGTGCTGCCAAGCCTGAACCTGAGCATGGAAGTGTCGGACAACAACTTTGTGCGTTTTGCCGCCAACAAAACCATCAGCCGCGCCCGTATCGACCAGATGAAAGCGTCCGGTTTTGTCAAGTTCGACCAGAACATCGACCTGATTGCTATTCCAAACAGCACTGCAGCAGTGGAAACCTATGGTTCACCCTGGTCGAAATTTGCCGGCAATCCGCTGTTAAAACCGCTGGAAGCCAATAACTTCGACCTGGCGTTTGAAAGCTACTTCGAAGAAGAAGGTTACTTGTCGGTGACTGCTTTCTACAAAGATTTGGTCAACTGGACCCGTGACGGTAACAAGCTGATTAACTTCACCAACGATGAAACCAACAGTGGCGCCAACTATTTTATCCCTGGCTTCCACGACCGTATCATCGACCAGGCTGGTACTTATGGCCCGGCAGATATTTTCTACGCCGCTGGCGCGAAAGTCACACCACCAAATTATGGTTACTTCTCATACTTTGAAGACGGTCTGACCGGCCGCGTGCATGGCGTGGAAGTGACTGCCAACGTGCCGTTCAGTAAGTTCTCTGATGTACTAGAAGGCTTTGGTGTTGCGACATCCGGTACTTTGATTGACGCCAAACTGAGTGACGGCAGCCGTATTCCTGGCCAGTCCGACAAAGTGTTCTCGTTAACGGCTTACTACGAGAAAAATGGCTTTGAAGTACGGGTGGCCGGCACTGACCGTTCTGACTTCCTGACTTATGAGCGCGGTGGTTCGAACAAAATCTCGACTGCCAGTCGTAATGGCGTGACGCTGGTCGACGCGCAAATCAGTTATGACTTCTCTGAGAGCAGCTTCACCTCGTTACACGGCCTGCGCGTATCGCTGCAGGGCACCAACCTGACCGATGTGGATGAAGAAACCGTCAACGACGACGGCATCGTCACCACGCGCCGGCAGTTTGGCCCGACTTATATGCTGAACGTGAACTACGCGTTCTATTAACCGACCCGGTGTAAAGGCCTCAATAAGTTCTTGGTATTGAGGCCTTTTTTCTGTATTGGTGTAGGCTTTAATGTAGCGTACAGAGTCTAGACCCATACATTATTATGCAAGGGAGTTGTTATGCATCAAACACCTGCAACTTGCTCTGCCGGTAAACCCATTCGTAAAGTCGTGGTCGCCGGCGGCGGCACAGCCGGCTGGATGACGGCTGCTTTGCTGAAAAAAGTGCTGGCAGACAGTGTGGAGATTGAACTCGTCGAGTCGGACGACATCGGTATTGTCGGTGTCGGCGAAGCCACTATTCCGCCCATTCAGATTTTTAATCAGTATTTGGGCCTTGATGAAAAAGCTTTTTTGCGTGACACCCACGCCACGATGAAGCTGGCGATTAAATTTGAAAACTGGCGTAAACCCGGCGAGAGCTATTACCACACCTTTGGCGCGCCGGGGGCGAGCCTGGGTTTTTGTAACTTCCAGCATTATTGGTTACGCGCGAAGCAAGCCGGGCTAAAGCAATCCTTGTGGGACTACGATTTAAACTATCTGTGCTGTGAAGCCGGCAAATTTAACATTATCAAAACGCCAAATCCTGTGTATGAAATGCCGTATGCTTATCATTTTGATTCGGCGTTGTACGGCCAGTTTTTACGCAAAATTGCTGAAGCTGCCGGCGTCAAACGCACTGAAGGCATGATTGAAGCGGTTGAGCAACATGGCATGTCTGGCCATATCGAAGCGCTGCAACTCAAAGATGGCCGCAAAATCAGCGGCGATTTATTTGTCGACTGTACCGGTTTACGTGCGTTGCTGATTCGCAAAACACTGGGCGTGGCTTATGAATCCTGGTCGAAATACCTGCCGGCCAACAGCGCTTTGGCAGTGCCGAGTGAACGTTTTGCCAAAACAGTGCCATACACCCGCAGTATCGCGCACAAAGCCGGCTGGCAATGGCGCATTCCGCTGACGCACCGTAACGGCAACGGTATTGTCTACAGCTCGGATTATTTAAGTGATGACGAAGCACATAGCACTTTGATGGGGAATCTGGACAGCAAAGCGCTGGCGGAGCCGCGCAAAATCAGTTTTGAAACCGGCCGCACCAGCAGCCAGTGGGCAAAAAACGTGGTGGCGATTGGCCTGTCCAGTGGTTTTCTGGAGCCGCTGGAATCGACCAGTATTCATCTGATCCAGTCTGGCATTGTGCGCCTGCTCAAAGTGTTCCCGAATCAAGGCATCACTGATGCAGTGGTCGATTACTACAACGCTGATTCGAAACAGGAATTTGAGACCATTCGTGATTTTATCATCCTGCATTACCACGCCAATGAGCGCGATGATTCAGCCTTCTGGCGCGATATGCGCAATATGACAGTACCAGAGCGGCTTCGCGACAAAATGGCGCTGTTTCGGCAGTCGGCGCAGGTATTTAATGACCATAACGATATTTTCCGCGACGCCAGCTGGATCCAGGTGATGCTCGGGCAGGGCATTGTGCCGCAGGATTATCATCCTGCTGCCAAAGTACCAACTGAGACTGAACTGCTGGCGACGCTGGCCAAAGTGCAGGACGCCAAACAGCAGCCGCTGGCGCAGATGTTGTCGCATGATGATTTCCTCGCCCGCTACAGCAAGGCCTGAGCCATGACTGCCACCTTGTCAGCGACATCTCAGCCTTTTCATTTTGTCATTCTTGGTGGCGGCACCGCCGGCTGGATGGCGGCTTTGTTGTTTGCTGACAAATGGCTTAAACCTGCCGCAGCGAATCAGCGCGCGGTAACAATCACGCTGCTGGAAGCGCCCGATATCGGCATTATCGGCGTCGGTGAAGGTTCGACGCCGTCACTGAAACGTTTTTTCCAAAAACTTGGTATCCCAGACAATGAATGGATGCCGGCCTGTCAGGCCACATACAAGACCAATATCCGTTTTGTGAACTGGAGCCCGGCGGCCCAAGTGATGGGGCTGGGTGCAGACTACAGCCATCCGTTTATTTCGCAGCCGGATTTGCACAGCGAAACGGCGTTTTACAGCAATTGTTTTAAGCGCCGGCTCGGGCTTGCGGTCGAAACATCCCCGGAGAAATTTCTGCTCAACGGCTATCTGGCGGCAGAAAAGCTGGCACCGCTGCCCAGTGCGAATTTTCCGTTTCGCATCGAATATGGCTATCACTTTGACTCAGGGTTATTGGGCCAGTTTTTAAAGCAAAAAGCGCTGGCGCTTGGTGTGAACTATCACGCGATGACTGTGACGCAAGTCAATCAGTTATCAGATGGCTGCATTGGCAGCCTGACTGGTGAAACAGCGGACGGCGGGGCCAAAGTTACACAGGTCATCAGCGCGGATTTTTTTGTCGATTGCACTGGCTTTCGTTCCAGTTTATTGCAACAGACGTTGCAGGTGCCGTTTGAATCTTTTGCCAGCAACCTGTTTAACGATGCCGCGGTGGTACTGCCCACCGACGCTTTTGCCATGCCGCCGGTGGAAACCCGCGCCACGGCACTGAGCAATGGCTGGGCCTGGCAAATTCCGCTGCGCCATCGCACTGGCAACGGCTATGTCTACAGCTCGGCGTTTATTGCCAAAGACGCCGCTGAGCTTGAATTACGTCAGCACCTGGGGCTGCCGGATACTGAGGTAAATGCCCGCCATCTGCAGATGAAAGTCGGTCAGGTCAGTCGTAGCTGGGAGAAAAACTGTCTGGCGCTTGGCTTGTCCCAAGGGTTTATTGAGCCTTTGGAGGCCACCGCGCTGCATCTGGTGCAAAGCTCGATTGAGCAATTTATTGATGCTTTTGCCGATTTTACTGCGAAAGGACAGGCCGAATTTAACCGTCAGGTGCACCAGCGCTTTGAAGCGGTGCGCGATTACATCGTTGCGCATTACAAACTGAGCAGTCGCAGTGACAGCCATTACTGGCGTGCCAATAGCAGCAATATGCAGCTGTCCGAGTCACTGCGGCAAATTCTGGATGTGTGGTTTCGCCAGGGGGATTTGGCCAATGAAATTGCCCGACAACAACTCGACAGTCATTTCGGTGCCACGTCCTGGCATTGTCTGCTGGCAGGGTATGGCGTATTTCCGCCGCTGCGCCAACCGCAGCCGGCCGGCGTCAGTGACGCTTTTACTGAGCTTCAGCTGGCCGCATTTTTTCAAGGCTGTAGCCTGAATTTTCAGCCACAGCATTTGCTGTGGCGCGCTGAATAATGCAACCGGAAATCCAAGGGAACAATCCAAACCGATGAACAAAAATGGAGCAGCTATGGCGTTTTATCATCACATCAGCCGCGTGTTGACGCTCAGTGTCCTGCTACTGGTTGGCGCAGTGCAGGCCGAAGAGCAGCTCATAACGCCGCAGCGCTGGCAGTTGTTGTCGCCGGACCAGCAAATTAGCGTGGAGCTGGTGTTGTCTGGTGAAGCGCTGACCTATCAGGTCAGTTATCGTGGCAAAGCGGTGTTAAAGCCGTCGGTGCTGGGGCTGGTGTTTAAAGGCCAGCCGCCATTAAAAACTGGCCTGGTGGCGGGCAAGGTCAGTAACCGCAGTCAGGATTTAACCTGGCAGCCGGTATGGGGCCAACGCAGCAAGATCCGCGATCATTTTAATGAACTGACGTTGCAGTTGCAGGAGTCCAAAGCGCCAGGCCGCAAGTTCACACTGGTGTTTCGCAGTTATGATGACGGGGTGGCGTTTCGTTACCAGCTGCCAGCGCAGCCGGCGCTGGCGGGCGATTTGGTCATCACCGATGAGCTGACTGAATTTGCTTTTGCCCGTAACTTCTCCACCTGGTGGATTGAGGCGTACCGCAACTTAAGTTTTGAATATCAGTATATGAATTCGGCGTTATCGACTGTATCGGTGGCGCATACGCCGCTGACCTTAACTGATGATGGCATCGCGCTGGCCGTGCATGAAGCAGCGCTGGTTGATTACAGCTCAATGACGCTGCGCAATATCACCGACAACCATATCACGCTGAAAGCCGACCTGATGCCCTGGGGCGGTGCCAATTCTGGCAATGATACTGCTGCACAGGTCGAACGGGTTTACACCAAAGCACCATTCCAAAGCCCATGGCGTACTATCCAAATCGCGCCGACTGAAGCGGCACTTTTAAATTCCAGCCTGATTTTAAACCTGAATGAACCAATGGCTGCCGGTACAGATACCAGCTACATTAAACCGGGTAAATACATGGGCATCTGGTGGGAGATGCATATTGGCGAAAGAGACTGGTCGCCGGGCCCGCTGCAAGGCGCAACGACAGCACGCGCCATGCAATATATTGATTTTGCGAGCAAACATGACATCGACGGCTTATTGGTTGAGGGCTGGAATCAGGGCTGGGAAGGGCAGTGGTGGCAGCGGCCGCCGACCTTTAGTTTCACCAAACCAGTGAAAGGCTTCGATATCGATAAAGTCGCCGCTTATGCCAAAGCCAAAGGCGTTGGCCTGATCGGCCATCATGAAACCGCTGCTGGTATCACTTATTACGAACAACAAATGGCCGATGCATTTAAGTACTACCAGCGCCTTGGTATCCACAGCGTCAAGATGGGGTATGTCGGCAAACGGCTGGACGGACGTGAGTGGCATGACGGCCAGTATATGGTGCAGCACTTTAAAAAAGTGGTCGACACTGCAGCTGCACACAAGGTGATGGTCAATGCGCATGAAACGGTGAAAGACACTGGCTTAAGCCGCACTTACCCGAATCTGATGACACGCGAATCGGTACGCGGTATGGAGTATAACGGCGGCAGCCCGGATACCGGCAATGCGCCCAATCACACGGTGATTATTCCTTTTACCCGCGGTTTGTCCGGGCCCATTGATTTCACGCCGGGCATTTTTAACTTCAACTACCAAAAACACCGGCCGAATAACCGTGTGCCGAGCACCTTGGTCAATCAGTTGGCACTGTATGTCACTTTGTATAGCCCGCTGCAGATGGTGGCCGATTTGCCGGAAAATTATGCACCGGGCGGCAAACTGCATCCGGCGTTTGCTTTTATTGGTGCGGTGCCGACCGACTGGCAACAGAGTGTGGCGCTGGACGGCAAAATCGGTCAGTACCTGGTGATGGCACGGCAGGATAAACACTCCAACCGCTGGTTTGTCGGCGCTACGAGTAATGAGCAGGCCCGCACAGTCAAACTGCCGTTGTCGTTTTTAGACGCTGACAAGATTTATGACGCTGTGCTGTATCTGGATGCGCCGGAAGCGCACTGGCAAACCAATCCAATGGCGTATCAAATTCAGCGGCGTGCGGTTAACAGCAAAGATGTGCTGGAGCTGTCGTTGGCACCCGGTGGTGGCGCTGCCATGGAGTTCGTGCCGCATTAATCGGCAGATCTGTGCAGCCGGCATTGAGTTATTGCCGGCTGCGCTTTAGGATCTGGGTTTTTAGCGGACAGGGTCAGCTATTGGCTTTCTTCAGTAAATTCACCTCTGCGATCAGTAAATGGTACACGCAGCAGCTGGAGCCTTTGTGGTTTCGTCGCCGACGGCCACAGCGCTTAGCGCAATTTGTCCCGGCGCTTGCGACCACTGCGTTGCCGGTCGCGCAGCTAAATCTTAGTGGCACCGGGAGCAGTACGTCGCCCTTGATCCGGCGATATCAGGCTTACTACCGCCAGTTTGTGCAGGCCGGGCAGCCAGTGCGGCGCGGCATCGCAATGTTGTTGCCGTTGTGTCATTACGCCGATGCGCTGCAGTTCAATCGTCAGCTGAAGAAAAATGCCGGCAATTTCTGGCGCGAAGCCGAAAAAGCCCGTCGCGCCGGTTTGGTGGTGCAACCTTTTATGCTGGCCAACCACACGCCCGATATGCTGGCGATCCGCCGGTCACGAAAAGTTCGTGCTTTTGGACCTGTGCTCGATGCTTTCACTCTGACATTATCCGATCTTGGCGGCGCTCCGACGCAGTTTCAGCCACTACAGCTGCCCGACGCCGCTGAACATTGGGATTTGTATCTGGGGGTGTTTAAACCTGTTAGCGGTTACCAGCAAGGGGACGTAGTCACGTCACAACAATTACTGGCCTATGCCCGGCTACATCGGATAGGCAATATGCTGCGTTATGCTGAACTGATGGGGCATGCGCAGTACCAACATCAAGGGGTGATGAGCCTTTTGCATCTGGAGTTGGTCAGCATGTTATTGCAACGGGACAAACCCTGGCTGCAAGGCATCGACTATTTCAGTTATGGTGCCCTTGAGCAGGGTTCTGCCGGTTTATTGTTCTGGAAACGCAAAGCGCAGTTTTTGCCGTATTTGCTCGACTCAGCGTCAGGCTCCCCCGGCGTCACAGCTGGCTGAGCCGGTCTTGATGGTGCGCTGCTCCCGGCTGCTTTGCAGCGCCAGCTCAATCAGTTGCAAGCCCAGTATGGCGTTGGCAAGCGCAACAGGTGCCGGACCGAGATCCTGCAGATAAAGCGCCAGTTGCTGATAAAAATCACCATAATGGCTGTTGGTAAATGGCAGTGTGCCGTGTCCTGATGCGGTCCAAATGTCGGCGTGGCGCTGCAGCGAGCGCTGTTGCCAGGCAGCGTCATCAAACACTGCCGTGGGCTGATGGGGAGTCTGCTGCAGCGCGCTACGCAGTAATTGCTCCTGCGGGTCCAGCCCGAAACTCACCACACTGCCGCCGGTGCCGTGTAATTCAAAACGCGGTGCCGGATGGGCACAAAAAGGTGATGAACTGAGCAAAACCTGTCGGGCGGGCAACGCCGCTGTTGCCTGGTAATCAAGCCGCAGCTGAAAATAATCGATACCGGCCGCTGCTTGTGATGTGTCGCCACGCAGGCTCTGACAGCTTGCAGTGATGCTGTCCGGAGCGCCAAACAGCACAATGGCCTGATCCAGCAGATGCGGCGCTAAATCATATAACACGCCATTGCCTGGCTCCGCCGACTCTTTCCAGCGCGCCTGCACTTGTGGCCGAAAGCGGTCAAAGCGCGAGTACATCAGCTGCACAGTGCCAAGCTGGCCTGAAAGCATTAGCTGTTGCAGCGCGACAAAATCATCATCAAAACGCCGGTTATGAAACACCGTCAGTTTGCGCTGATGCTGCTGTGCCAGCTTTTCAAGCTCGATGGCTTCGGCCATCGTCACCGCCAGCGGCTTTTCCACCAATACATCTTTGCCGGCGAGCAAAGCGGTTTTGGCGAGGCTGAAGTGTGTGCGGTTTGGCGCCGTGATCACAATCAGACTGGCGTCAGTGTGCTGGATCAAACTGTTGGCATCGGTGTAAATCTTTACACCGGGCCAACACAAAGCGGC
Source organism: Rheinheimera sp. (assembly GCA_008015325.1). Lineage (GTDB taxonomy): Bacteria > Pseudomonadota > Gammaproteobacteria > Enterobacterales > Alteromonadaceae > Pararheinheimera. The sequence goes on along the minus strand of SSFI01000014.1, from coordinate 114,667 downwards.
GTCTGGCTGTGCGGTACTGATGCCGACCAGGTTAAAGTCGGCATTGCTGGCAAGAAAAGGCAGGTGGAACACCCGGGCGGACAGGCCAAAGCCAATTACTGCAGTTTTGATCATCGGACACTCCGGCTGCTGTGTTGGAAAAGCTGGAGATCATACTGTGCTGGTAAGGACTTGTCCCTTTTATTCCCTTCAGGTTTTACCAACAACAACGCCGGCGCGTTTTCGCTCTGCTATCCGGGCCGGCGCTTCAGCTGAACAGCCGTCAGTTGGTCAGCCACAACACCTGATAAGCCCGGAGCGCAACAGCGCCTGCCTGCAGCCGGGCGCCCGTGAGGGCGTCGGTGAAGCTGCCGCCAGTGTCGCTGTGCCAGTACTGTGGATGTTCACTGAAATTGACCACAACTTGCAGCCGCTCACCATTTAATTCCCGTTGGTAACAAAACAGATGCGGATTATCACTGTGCAGGATGTTGGTCGTGCCACTGCCAAGCACCGGCAAGCTTGCCCGGGTTTTAACCAGATGCTGTAGCTGCTGGTAAATCCGGCCGGATAACGTTTCCGGCTGCGTTGCTTCTGCCAGCTGGGATGCAGTCACTGCCACCCGGTTGACCCAGCGGCTGTCGTCTTTTTTCGCCGGGTCCTGCAGATAGCTGTAATCGTTACGCAGGCCCAGTTCATCACCCATGTACAGTAACGGCAGGCCGCCAATACTGAGGATGATACTGTTGAGCAGGTAAATCCGCGCCAGCGCGTGCTCCAGATGTTCGTGGTTCTGTTCCGCTTCGGCCTTGTCGACGCCGGCGAGCGACGCCAGCATACCAGCAACACGGCAGTCGCCGGTGACCGGGTTTTGCTGAAAGGGCACACCGCTGGCAAAACTGCCGGGGAACTGGCCGGTATAAAAATGGTTGAGGAACTGACGGTGATGATCCGGGTTGGTGCCAAGTTGCCAGGCGATATTATCGTCAAAAGTCCAGCCAATATCGTCGTGACAGCGGATGTAATTGACCCAGCTGCAGTGTGGATTAATCGCAAAGCGCCGTTGCAGCGATTCGGTCAGCAGCCGGGTTTTGCGCGTGGCTAACGAGTTCCACAGCAGCGCCATCAGCAGCGGGTTATAGGACAGCTGGCATTCGTTCGGTGCAATGTATTTCACCACTTCGTCCGGATGCACTATCGCTTCGGATTTAAACTGCAAAGCCGGTGCGGCAATACGCGCTACGGCATTAAAAGCTTTGATCAGTAAGTGCGCTTTGGGCAGGTTTTCGCAGCCGGTGCCGGCCTCTTTCCAGACAAAGGCCAGCGCATCAAGGCGTAACACCGCCGCGCCCTGATTGGCGAGGAACAGCATTTCCTCAGCCATGGCAGTGAAAACCGCCGGATTGGCGTAATTTAAATCCCACTGGAAGCTGTTAAAAGTGGTCCAGACCCACAGGCCAGAAGCTTTGTCCTGGGTAAAACAACCGCGGCGGATCTCGGGGAAAATTTCGCGTAAGGTTGGCGCATAGCGGTCGCGTTCGGCCTCGGTCAGGAAAAAGTAGTAATCGCGATACACCGGGTCACCGGCTTTGGCTTTTTCCGCCCAGCGGTGCTCGTCTGAGGTGTGGTTAAAAACAAAATCCAGCACCGGGCGGATGCCTTGTTGATGCAGCTCCTGCATCAGGCTGGATAGTTCAGCCATAGTGCCAAGCGAAGGCATAGTGCTGCGATAATCAGACACCGCATAACCGCCGTCGCTGTTGGGCTCTGGCGCTTTAAACAGCGGCATCAGGTGAAGATAATTAATCCCGGTCTGTTTTAAATAAGGAATACGCTGTTTTAAGCCTTCGAAATTGCCGGCAAATAAATCGACATAACAGGCAGACCCCAAAGCCTGATGACTTTTATGCCAGGTTTGCGGTGCGGCATCTTCCGCCTGCAGATAATCCGGCCGTTGTGCCGCGCTTTTGGCCAGTAGCTTCAGCAGCTGCTCCAGCTGATGATAACAGTCAAACAAATCGCCATAGAGTTGCAGATAAAGCCCGAGCAATTCCGGCAGCACCTGCGCTAAACGTGGTTGCAGAGCCGGCCAGCTGGTTTTGGCGGTGGCTTTTAAGCTGGCGCTGTGGCGCTTAAGGATAATCTCGGCTTCACGCTGCAGTAATGCCGGCTCAGCCAGCAACTGGGCAATAGTGTTTGGCATCTCGTCTGATCCTGGCCTGATTGGCACTATATTGTTGTTTGGTTGTTGTTTGCTGTCGCACGAGGCGAGGCAGGCAGAAGTCCCGCCAATCGTCGTACATTAGTTTTACACCGGTTTCGCGACTGTGTATAGCAGAATCTTAATCGATTTAGAAAAAAGCGCAAGAAGGGGTAAAATCGAATGCTCGACACAACAATTCAGGTCTTCTGGTCTGGAATGCGATGCATGATCAGCAAGGCTGGAAGTGTCTGCCAGCAGCCAGATCAGCATGGGCTGCTGGTCTGGCTGACAGCGCTTTTACAGAGGCATCTGCAATAGATGTTTACAGCAGTTTTTTGCGAATACGATAGCCAACTGTGGTCTGGACATCGCTACCTGTACATTGCGCATTTTGTTTCATCAGCGCCCGGTTGCATTCATCTTCCGGTCCCATTTTACCGGAGACACAATACTCGAAACGGCTGCTGGTTTTGACCGGCGCCTGCAAAATGCCGGCCGGCAATTCCTGCCAGCGCCAGCGTCTGACCTGTGCCATCGATTCTTTGGCAAAATGCTGGCTCGTTGCGGTGATCACACGCAGATCTTTGATTTGATAATCCGGGGTAATGACATATTCCACCGTCGCGCAGCCATTACGGCCTTTGATTGCTTCTTCGACCGGATATCTGGGCTCAAAGCGTTTCAAAAGCTGCCACTGCGGTTTTAGCAGCTCAGCATCATTGACGGGTAGTTCGGCGAACTGATAGCTGTCTGCTGTGGTTGCAGCGCTGGCAGTGGATGGCGTCGAAGTTGTGCTGCTACAGGCGCTGAGCCCGGCAACACATAGCAGACTGTAAAAACGTAAGGCGGCTTGCATGCAAATCATCCATGTTATTGCTCAGAGGTGAATTTCAGGTTATCAGGAGTTAGTCAGGTGATTCAAGTCTCAGGGGCTGTTGCGAAAATTAAGTCAGTCAACCAGTCAAACGATAGCAGGGCGCCGCGACGGCGCCCCATGCTGCATGTTCAACCTTTCATTACCTGTGACAGCGCCTGGTAGCCCTGGCGAATGGTGGTGATGCGGTTGGCAGAGTTGTCATGTTCGACAAACTGATGACGAATGCCGGCCAGGTCTGCCTTGGCAAAAATCGCTTTAAAATCGATAGTGCCGGTGCCAACATCGACCATTGCGCCGTCTTTGGCCAGATCTTTGACATGCACCAGTGGGAACCGGCCCGGATTGGTGGCAAACAGTTTTAACGGGTCGACACCGGCTTTGACCGCCCAGAATAAATCCAGCTCCATTTTGACTAAGTCTTTATCCGTCTCACCGAGCAGCACGTCATAAGGTACACCGCCTTTGACCGGCAGCAGCTCAAAATCATGGTTGTGATAAGCCAGCTGCAGGCCGGCGTCTTTGATTGGTTTGGCAAAACCGTTCAGCTCCACCGCCAGTTTTTTGTAGTTGTCGACCGAATCGCCACGTTGCTCGACAGATAACCAGGGCAGCACTATGTAGTGATGACCGATGACTTTGGCATCCTGTATCACCTGCGGCAGCGCGCTTCTGAGCACTTCGAGCGGCACATGCACTGAAGGCGCAGCAAGGCCATTGGCATCAAGTAGTTTGCGAATATCCTGGGCGCTGTGGCCAAAATAACCGGCGAATTCGACATCGCCGAAACCAACACCAGCCACCAGTTTCAGCGTGTCGGCGACACTTTTTTCCATCATGTCACGCAAGGTATAAAGCTGCAGGCCGGCTTTTTTCGCGGAATTGCCCGAGCCAGCAGCCAGCGCCTGAAACGGATTGCCAAGCAGAGCCAGTGCCGCAAGGCCAGCACTGCTGTGCTGCAGGAATTGGCGGCGGCCCGGCGATGGCAGTTTTTCGGTGGTGAACATGATGAAGCTCCCTGTTGTGGTGGTTCAAATATCGGTTTGGCTAAGTTTTATCCGACTGGTTGTCTTTTGGTGCTGGTGCAGGCCCGGTACTGGCGCGGATCACCAGGTCAAAAGGTAAAATCACTTTCGGCGCTTTGCTGAGTTTGCCTTCCAGCACATCAATCAGCAGGCGCACCGCTGTGCGGCCAAACTCTTCCGCCGGCTGAGCGATTGTGGTCAGCGGCGGATCGGCAAAAGCGGCAAAAGAAATATCGTCAAAGCCGGCGACGGAGATATCCGCCGACACACGCAGGCCTTGTTGTTTAATGCGTTGCATGGCGCCAATCGCCATCTCGTCGTTTTCACAGAAAATTGCGGTTGGCGGATTGGGCAGCGCCAGTAAATCGGCGGCAGCGTCAAAACCAGATTGCAGCGAGAAGTTACCGGGTGACAGTAACTCAGCAGCAAAAGGCACTCCGGCTGCTTGCAGTGCGTCACGATAACCGGCGACGCGGTCGCGTGTCAGCGGGCTTCGGGCCGGGCCTTTAATCATCGCGATGCGGCGATGGCCAAGCGCTAATAAATGTTCAGTCATGGCGCAGGCAGCGGCGCGGTTATCCAGCACCACGGTTGGGCAGGGCGCTTTATCCAGCACTTCACAGGCATTGACCATTGGCAGCAGCGCCGGGCTGTCGTCAGCGGAGTCCTGCTGTTGCAGCGCATCAAACGGGTTGTGGGCGCGCAGCTGAATAAGGCCGTCAGCTTGCGAGGTTTGCACCATCCGGGCATAAGCCGCTTCCATCTCGTCATCACCGAGGGTGTTACCGAGCAGCAGCGCGTATTGGTTTTCGTGTGCGGCTTCCTGCATGCCGCTGATAACCCGGGCGAAGAACACGTTGGCTACTGTCGGCACCAACACCACCAGATTATGCGTCTTGCCGGAGCGAAAACGCACCGCCATCAAATTGGGTTTGTAACCGGCCGCTTTGACAGCGGCCAGCACTTTATTACGGGTTTTCAGCGACACCAAATCGGGTTGCTGCAAAGTCCGGGACACCGTAGCCACGGACACTTCGGCCAGGCGGGCCACTTCGCGGATATTGGACATAAGTGTACTTGTTGTTGGATCCAAACCGGCATTCTACTCAGTTGCAGGACTGAGGATGCAAGAGCTTTCAATGTAACCGGTATCACTTATAAGCGATCTTCGCCGTGCAGGGAAGAGGTGTCTGGTCAAAATCTGGCATTAATTTAGTGCAAAAGCTCGTTTTTGGTGCGCGGCTTAAATTGGTTTTGTGCAAAAATGCCGCAAATATTTTGCTTTTGGCCGGATTTTAGGTTGACGTGGTAAAATGTAATCCGTTACATTTTTTGCGAGTGGCTTGGTCCGTGTGTTCCCAAAAACACCGGATGCCTGAGCCCGGTGCCAATTTCCGTTTAAAGATGATGCAGGATAACCAGATGACCCACTCCGTTCGCCCCCGTTCACAGAAAATTCGTGTAGGCATGTTAGGTGGCGGCGAAGGCGCTTTTATCGGCGCGGTGCATCGCCACGCTGCAGCATTAGATGGTCAGACTGAACTGGTGTGCGGTGCCTTCAGCCGCGACTCTGGCAATAATCAGCGTACTGGTGAAAGCCTCGATATCGCGCCAGAACGTGTATACGACAGCTGGCAACAGATGCTGGACGGTGAAGCGGCACTGCCGGAACACGAGCGCATGCAGCTGCTGGTAATTGTTACGCCGAACCAGCTGCATGTCCCGGTCAGCCGCGCCGCCATTGCTGCAGGTTTTCATGTATTTTGTGAAAAACCGGCTGGTGTCAGCTTAGCTGAAACACAAACGCTTGCAGCCGAGCTGGCGCAAAGCGACCGCTTGTATGGCCTGGCGCATACTTATCTCGGTTACCCGATGGTATGGCAGGCCAAACAGCTGGTGGCCGACGGCGTGCTGGGCACTTTACGCAAAATTTATGTCGAATACCCGCAGGGCTGGCTTACCGACAATTTAGAAGCCAGCGCGCAGAAACAAGCAAGCTGGCGCACAGATCCGGCGCAGGCCGGTAACAGCGGCTGTATGGCTGATATCGGTACTCATGCTTTTGGCCTCGCCGAATTTATCAGCGGCCAGCGCATCAATCAGCTTTGTGCCGAACTGACCAGTCATGTACCGGGCCGGCGGCTGGATGACGACGGTGCGGCGCTGTTTAAAACCAATGGCGGCGCCAGTGGCGTGCTCATTGCCAGTCAAATCTGTGCCGGCGAAGAAAACGCACTGAAAATTCGCCTGTACGGCGACAAAGGCGGGCTGGAATGGCAGCAGATGGAGCCAAGCAGCATCATAGTCCGGCCACACGGCGCGCCGTTTTATGTGCTGCGCGCCGGTGCCGGTCAGGCCGGTTTAGGGGCTGAAGCGCTGAAACGTTGCCGTTTACCAGCAGGGCACCCGGAAGGTTATTTAGAAGCGATGGCCAATCTGTACCGTGATTTTGCTCAGGCTATTCGCGCAGGCGAGCGCGGCACGCCAACCGGAGTCCCCGGCATCAGCGCCGGCTTACGCGGCATGGCGTTTATCGACACCGTCAGCACTGCCAGCAGCGAAAAATGGCAGGCCGTGCCGGATGTGGGCTAATTAAAAGGGTGGCTGACGCCGTGAATTTGACGAATTTTGGTTTGAAGGACACACAATGAACAGTATTCAAGGCCCGGCGATTTTCCTGGCGCAGTTTATGGGCGACAGCGCGCCATTTAACAATCTCATCACGATGGCGAAATGGGCGGCGGATTTAGGCTACAAAGGCATTCAGGTGCCGACCAATCACCCGGCGCTATTTGATTTGGAACAAGCGGCAAACAGCCAGGCCTATTGCGATGACATCAAAGCGCAATGTGCGGCTGTGGGGATCAGCATCACTGAGCTGTCCACTCATTTGCAGGGCCAGTTAGTGGCGGTGCATCCGGCCTATGATGAACTCTTTGATAACTTTGCGCCGGCGCATTTACGTGGCAAGCCGAAAGCACGCACTGAATGGGCCATTGCGCAGCTGAAGCTGGCGGCTAAAGCCAGCCTGAATTTGGGTTTAAAGGCGCACGCGACTTTCTCCGGCGCCTTGTTGTGGCATCTGGTGTATCCGTGGCCGCAGCGTCCGGCCGGTTTAGTCGAGCAAGGCTTTGCCGAATTAGCCGCCCGCTGGTTACCGATTTTGGATGCCTTTGACGCCGCTGGTGTAGATGTCTGTTATGAAATTCACCCCGGTGAAGATTTACACGACGGCGCAAGTTTTGAGCGGTTTTTACAGGCCACCAACTTTCATCCGCGCGCTAATATCCTGTTTGACCCCAGCCATTTTGTGCTGCAGCAGCTGGATTATCTGGCGTTTATCGACCGCTACCATGACCGCATCAAAATGTTCCATGTTAAAGACGCCGAGTTTCGGCCAGACGGTCGCGCCGGTTTTTACGGCGGTTATCAGGACTGGGTGGACAGACCGGGGCGGTTTCGTTCATTAGGCGACGGTCAGGTCGATTTTAAAAGCATTTTCAGTAAGTTAACTCAGTACGGTTATCGCGGTTGGGCCGTGTTGGAATGGGAATGTTGTTTAAAAGACTCCGCGCAGGGTGCGAAAGAGGGCGCACCTTTTATCGCTGCGCATCTGATTGACCGCGCCGGCCGCGCTTTTGACGATTTTGCCGGTGGCAGTTCGGATGCAGCGCGTAACAGACGGATTTTGGGCCTCGAATAGCGGTTTGTAACAGAGGTTTGTCATAGCGGTCTCGAAACACAACAAGTAGAACAAATAACACAACAACAAAAATCACGGGGATGACGATGAGTACAATAAAAATACGCCTCAGTACGATGATGTTTCTGCAGTTTTTTATCTGGGGGGGCTGGTTTGTCACGCTGGGTACTTTTTTAAGCCAGAACTTGGGCGCAGACGGTCCGCAAACCGGTATGGCGTTTTCCACCCAAAGCTGGGGCGCCATTATCGCGCCGTTTTTTATTGGTCTTATCGCTGACCGCTTTTTTAACGCCGAGCGGATTTTGGCGGTGCTGCATCTGATTGGTGCTGTGCTGATGTATCTGATGGCACAGGCGACGGATTTCGCTGCGTTTTATCCGTTAGTGCTCGGTTATATGCTGGCTTATATGCCAACGTTGGCGCTGGTCAACTCTGTGTCTTTTGGTCAGATGCAGCAGCCTGAGCGTGAGTTTGGTCAAATCCGCGTCTGGGGCACCATCGGCTGGATTGCGGCGGGTCTGGTCATCAGCTACCTGTTTGGCTGGGATGCGGCCGATGCGATTGCCGCCGGTGCGCTGCAAAACACTTTCCTGATGTGTGCGGTGGCGTCTCTGGCGCTTGGTCTGTACAGCTTTACTTTACCAGCCACACCGCCGGCGGCGCGCGGCACTCAGGTCAAACTGGGTGCACTGATTGGACTGGATGCACTGAAACTATTAAAAGACCGCAACTTCGCGCTGTTTTTTATCTCCTCCATTCTGATTTGTATTCCACTGGCGTTTTATTACCAGAATGCCAACCCCTTTCTGACTGCGGTTGGCGTCGAAAATGCCACCGGCAAAATGACGCTGGGGCAAGTATCAGAAGTCGCTTTTATGCTGGCGTTGCCGCTGTTTTTAAATCGTTTTGGTATTCGCTGGACTTTGATTTTAGGCATGGCGGCCTGGGTATTGCGTTATGTACTGTTTGCTTACGGCGATGCCGGCAGTGGTGTGGCGTTATTGCTGGTTGGTATTGCCCTGCACGGCATTTGTTATGACTTCTTTTTTGTCTCGGGCCAGATTTATACCAACAGCAAAGCCGGTGCGGCATACAAAAGCGCGGCGCAGGGCCTTATTACGCTGGCCACCTACGGCGTTGGCATGCTGATCGGCTTTAGCGTGGCAGGGCAAGTGACGCAGGCTTATACCACGGCTGCGGGCACCGACTGGACCCAGAGCTGGTTGTTCCCGGCTGGTTTTGCCGCGGTAGTGCTGGTGCTGTTTGCGCTGATTTTCAAAAACGAGACTTTAGCTGCGCAGGATGGCCGTCATGACTAAAACCACCCAGTATTCTGGTGAGTCACGCCGCAATATGCTGAAACAGCTCGCTGCCGGCAGTGTGGCGCTTGGCGTCGCCGGGCCGTCATTATTACTGAGTGGCTGTGCAGCAACGGCTGCGCAAACGCCGGCTACAGATGGCGTCGCAGCAAATAACGCTGCAGCGGCGCTCAAAGGCCGGGTGCAGCACTCTGTCGCCAGCTGGACTTATGGCCATCTGTCGATTGAGGAGCTATGTCAGCTGGTCAAATCCTTAGGTTTCAGTGCTATTGATTTGGTCGGGCCTAAAGACTGGCCGACGCTGAAGAAATACGGCATCGACTGCTCGATGTGTAATGGCGCTGAAATTAACCTGGTCAATGGCTGGTGTAACCCAGAGTTTCACCCTGAGCTTATCAAGCGCTACAGAGCGCATATCGATTTGGTCGCTGACGCCGGTTACACCAACCTGATTTGTTTTTCCGGCAATGCCCGCGGCATGGACCGCGAAACGGCACTGAATCACGCCGTGACTGGCTTGTCGCAAATTTTGCCGCAGGCGGAGCAACGCGGCGTGGTGCTGCAGATGGAGCTGTTTAACAGCAAAGTCGATCACCCGGATTATCTGGCCGATAGCTCACGCTTTGGCATTGAGCTTTGTAAACGACTGAAATCAAATAATTTTAAGCTGCTGTTTGATATCTACCATATGCAAATTATGGAAGGCGACATTATCCGCAGCATTCAGGACAACCATCAGTATTTTGGCCATTACCACACTGCCGGGGTGCCGGGACGCCATGAAATTGATGACACGCAGGAGCTGTATTACCCGGCGATCGCCAAAGCGATAGTGGCGACCGGGTTTAAAGGCTATCTGGCGCAGGAATTCATTCCGACGCCGGCAACGCCACAGGGCAAAGTGCAGTCTTTGGCGGCTGCCGTGCGGATTTGTGACGTTTAACCTGATACAGCTTTATCAAACGACAGCAGGCGCCGGCAGAGCGCCCACATATCACAGGTAACAGAGATGACAACTGCGCAAAATCATTACGACGCCATCGTCGTGGGCTCCGGCATCAGCGGCGGCTGGGCCGCCAAAGAGCTGACCGAAAAAGGTTTAAAAGTGTTGCTGCTCGAACGTGGCCGCAACATCGAACATATCAAAGACTATACGAATGCGATGAAAGAGGCCTGGGATTACCCGCACCGCGACCGGCCGACCGAACAAATGAAACAGGATTATCCGGTACTCAAACGCGATTATCCGCTGAATGAAAGTACTTTTGGTATGTGGGCCAACGAAAAGGATTCGCCTTACACCGAGAAAAAACGTTTTGACTGGTATCGCGGTTATCACATGGGCGGCCGTTCTTTATTGTGGGGCCGGCAAAGTTATCGTTTAAACGAGCGTGATTTTACCGCCAACCTGGAAGAAGGCGTGGCGGTGGATTGGCCTATTCGTTATGCCGATTTAGCGCCCTGGTACGATTATGTCGAACGTTTTGCCGGCATTTCCGGCAACCGCGACGGCTTAGACGTGTTACCAGACGGTCAGTATCTGCCGGCTTTTGAGCTGAACATCGTCGAAAAAGACGTGGCGGCCCGGATCAAAAAAGCCTTTGGTGGCAGTCGTCAGCTGATTTGTGGCCGCACGGCCAACATTACGCAGCCAAAACCAGAGCAAAACCGCGTGAACTGCCAATACCGCGCCAAATGCTGGTTAGGCTGTCCTTTTGGTGCTTATTTCAGCACCCAGTCGTCGACGCTGCCGGTGGCGATGAAAACCGGCAATCTGACGGTGCGGCCATATTCGATTGTGACCCAGGTGCTGTACGACAAAGACAAAAAACGCGCCCGTGGCGTGGAAGTGCTGGACAGTGAAACCAATCAAACCGTCGAATTTACCAGCAAAATCATTTTCTTAAATGCGTCAGCGTTTAACTCGACCTGGATTTTAATGAATTCAGCCACAGACATCTGGGAAGGCGGTTTAGGCTCGAGCAGCAATGCGCTTGGCCGTAACGTCATGGACCACCACTTAAATGTCGGGGCCTATGGCGAAGTGGAAGGTTATCTCGACAAATATCATTTTGGCCGCCGGCCAACCGGTTTTTATGTGCCACGGTTTCGCAACTGGGGCGGCGATAAACGTGATTATTTACGTGGTTTTGGTTATCAGGGCTCGGCCAGCCGGCAAAACTGGCGGCGCGACGTGGCTGAACTGACCATAGGCGCTGACTTAAAAGCTGCGTTGACCGAACCCGGCCACTGGACTATTGGCATGGGCGGTTTTGGCGAAATGCTGCCGCACCATGACAACCGGATTTACCTCGACCCCAAAGTCAAAGACAAGTGGGGCCTGCCGGTGCTGGCGATGGACGTCGAAATGAAAGCCAACGAGCTGCGCATGCGCAAAGACATGATGCAGGATGCGGTAGAGTTTTTTGAGGCCGCCGGTGTGAAAAACGTGCATGGCTATAACGGCGATTACGCGCCGGGCATGGGCATTCATGAAATGGGCACAGCGCGGATGGGGCGTGACCCGAAAACTTCGGTACTCAATGCCAATAATCAGGTGTGGGATGCGCCGAACGTGTTTGTCACTGATGGCGCTTGTATGACATCAGCCTCGTGCGTCAATCCGTCGCTGACCTATATGGCGCTGACCGCGCGTGCCGCCAACTTTGCCGTCGAAGCACTGAAAAAAGGGGAGCTCTGAGATGGAAAGACGTGACCTGTTAAAAATGATCGCCGCCGCCACCGGCCTGGCTTTTGTCGGTGGTGAAGCCTGGGCTTCTGGCGTCAAGACTACAGCAGCCAGCAAAGCTTTATTCGGTGCCGGCGACATTATGCTGCTGGATGAAATTGCCGAAACCATTTTGCCGCGCACAGCGACGCCGGGCGCAAAAGACGCGGCCTGCGGCGCGCAGATGGCCGTGATGGTGCAGGATTGTTATGACGCCAAACAACAAGCGCTGTTTGTCGCCGGCCTTGCTGCATTGCAGGCAGCCTGCAAACAACAATATCAGCGGGATTTTTTGCAGCTTAGTGCAGCCGAGCGTACAGCTTTACTAACGCAACTCGATAAAGAAGCCAGTGCCCGCAATGCGGCAATTGCCAGCAATGACAGCACTAATGTGTCAAACCGCAAAGGTGATGTCTCGGTCGAACCGCACTATTTTACACTGCTGAAACAGCTGAGTATTTTTGTGTTTTTCACCTCTAATACGGGCGCAACCGAAGTGCTGCGGTATGTCGCGGTGCCGGGCCGATATGACGGTGCGCTGCCTTACAAAAAAGGCGATAGAGCCTGGGCGACCTGACGGTAAGCGTTGGTTCAAAAACAACAGAAGGCGCTGCTTTTAGCAGCGCATCGAATCACTTTGTGAGAATTTTTTATGCAGCAATTATCGGTTTTATTCAGCGCCGCGCTGGTGTTCAGCGTGGTGGCGCCAGCTTCTCAAGCGGCAAGCGGCACTTTCCCAACCGCGGCAGAACTGGCCAAAATGACAGACGCCGAGCGCCATGCGCAGGCCGCCCGCACTGAAGTCTGGACGCCGGTGCCGCCGGTGGTCAGCTTTGACCAAAACAACGTGCCTTCCGATGCTATCGCTTTGCTTGGCAAAGATTTATCGGCCTGGCGTGCGGTGAAAGATGGCGGCGCGGCAGAGTGGCAACTCAAAGACGGCGTGATGACAGTCACGCCTGGCAGTGGGGATATCCGCACCGTCGAGAATTTCTGTGACATTCAGCTGCATCTGGAGTGGCAGTCACCACCGGCAGATCCGGCGAAAACCGGTCAAATGCGCAATAACAGTGGGATCTTTTTCCAGGAGAAATACGAAGTACAAATTCTGGATTCCTATCAAAACCCGACTTACCCGAATGGCCAGGCCGGCGCTGTTTACAAACAAACCATCCCGCTGGTGAATGCAACAAAACCAACCGGACAGTGGCAGGTGTACGACATCATCTACAAAGCGCCGCGTTTTGACGGTGACAAGCGCGTGAGCCCTGGCTATGTCACAGTGCTGCATAACGGCGTGTTGTTGCAAAACCATACTGAGATTTTAGGCACCACCGAGTGGATTGGTCCGCCGCAGCAGCAGCCACATGGCTGTGCGCCACTGAAACTGCAGGACCATGGTGACAAGGTCAGTTTCCGCAATATCTGGGTACGCAAGCTGTAAGTACAAATCACAGGGGCCAAAACGGCCCCTGTTTTTTAGTCAGTTGTTAAAACCACTCCGGCGTTAAAAACGGGATCAACGCCAAAATCAGCGCCTGCTGATAGACGGTGCTGCGACTCAGTTTATGTTGCGTCAGAAGGCCAATAGCGCCGCCCGCCTGTTTGATATTTTGTGTGCCAAATAAATCGTCCATCACATCGCCAAGCTCTTCGCCTTGGGCTAAACGCTGCACCGCCATTGGCGGCAACTGCAGTGACGCCGAGCGGGCGCGGCCTTCCCGGCGGCCATCACTGATGCGGATCCACGCGAAGGTCATGCCATCGTCCAGCCCAGCTTCTATCGCGACATAAAAATCAGCTTGTTGCTGCTGTTGTAAATTGCGCAGGCGATTGTCGGCACCGAGTAAAGTTTCAGCTGAGCTCATCGGCTGCGCTGCGACGCCGGATTCAGTTTTAAAGCCTGTCACCTGACAGGGAGTGTCCGGAAAGGCCAAAGCGAAAGCATCACGCACAGCATTGATTTTGGCTGGATTGGTGGAAGCAACGGCGATTTGCCAGGACATAGCGAATTTCCTTCTGAACGAAAAATGCCGAGTATACCGGCTCGCCAGCGGACTTGCATTTTGCCTGAGCTGAATTGCCCAATTTCAGCCTAGACTTTTTTTGTTTGTCTCAGGCGCTGTTTTCAAACGAATTTTCTCTGCTGCCTGCGGCTTCAGCTACGCTTGAAGGGCATTTCATAAAAAAAGGCAGGATAGAGATGAAACCTATTGTATTGGCTAATAAATCATTCCGGTCACTCGGGCTGGTGCTGGTCACGGCGTTATTGCCGGCCACCGCACTGGCCGAGGTCACTCTGAACGGCTTTGCATCGATACGCGGCACTTCGGTGTCGAGCGATGGCGGGCTGGAGCCGTTTCCCGGATTTGAAGAAGGCGAGCTGTCCTTTAATCCGGAGTCGTTGTTTGCGCTGCAGGCGCAGGCCGATCTCGGCGAAGGGTTGTCGGCAACAGTGCAGCTGTTTGGTGAAGGCCGCAGTGACTTTGAAGTCGAAGCGCGCTGGGCCTACATCAGCTACCAGTTTAATGATACCCACAGGCTCAGCGCCGGCCGTTTCGCCAACCCGATCTTCCATCAGTCTGAATACGAAAAAGTTGGCTACGCCCACAATTTTTCGCGTTTACCCAAAGCGGTTTACATCGATTTTGAATTCAGCACCATTGAGGGTGTCGCGCTGGACAGTCAGTACAATATTGGCGACTACAGTCTGTCGACCAAAGTGCTGTTTGGCGGCTGGTCCGGTGCAACCTTCAGTGCTGTGACCAACACCTTTGTCGATTTTGGTATGGACAATATCATCAGCGCCAATGCTACGCTGGCGGGCGATTGGTGGCAGCTGTTTGCCGGTGCCTTTGCCACCCAAATTGATGGCGCCAACATTGACAGCAGCACAGTATTTCCGCTGGCTGCCGCCGGCATCAGCGCCGCAAGTAAAACCGGCGCCACGGCCGGGCAAATTGACGATTTCAAATCGCGCATTGGCTGGGACAATAAAGACGCCTTTTATTGGTTCAGCGGCTTTGCGATTGATCGGGACAACTGGCTGCTGGATTTTGAGTTTGTTGACTATGTGGTGAAAGACTCGACTGATGCCGTCAACCAGTCCTGGTATCTGGCGCTCGGCCGGCGTTTTGACAACGTGGTACTGACGGTGCATACCGAAGATTATGCCCAGTCCCCGGACCATGAATTCCTCAATGGTGTGGCTCATCCGGCGTTGCTGGCGACCGGTAAAGGAATCAACAACGCTTTTGGTCAGCGCGAGTTTGATGGTGTTGGTTTGACGGTGCGTTATGACTTCCACCCCAGTGCTGCCTTCAAAGCTGATTATTTCAGCGGTACCGATACCAGAGCTGCGGTTGGCGACTACAAAATCTTATCATTTGGCATCGATCTGGTGTTCTGAGGAGAGCGTGATGAAAAAATTATTGATAATCAGCAGTTTGCTATTTAGTCAGCTGGTCTTTGCTGAAGTTGCTGTGATAGTGCATCCGTCGAACAACAATCAGCTGGACGAGGCGACAGTCTCGAAGATTTTCCTCGGACGGGAAAAATCCTTTGCTGACGGTCAGTCAGTGGTGCCACTGGCTTTAGCCGATAGCGCGCCGGCCAGCGCGGCATTTAACGATGCGGTACTGAAAAAATCGTCCAGCCAGCTTAAAGCTTATTGGTCGAAACTGGTGTTTACCGGCAAAGGCACACCGCCGAAAGAAATTAGCAGTGACGCAGAAATGCTGAAGCTGGTCGCGACTAATCCGTCGGTGATTGGGTATGTCGATGCCAGCAAAGTTGACGCTTCAGTCAAAGTGGCGCTGAAGTTTTAGCAGCACTGCAGTTTCTCGTCGGTCATTAAAGCAGGAGCTGATTTCAGCTCCTGTTTCTATTTCAGGCAGACTGTAAGCCATTCGTTGATCTTGACACTTGTACGTTCTTTATATAGAGCGTTCTATATAAAGAACGATTTTACTGTGGCAGCAAGAGGGCAGCGGCGTGGATCCGGAAAGTTTACAAACACTGGGCCGGCATATTCAGGGCCTGCGGGTGAGCAAAGGGTTGTCGTTGTCACAGCTTGCGGCAGCGGCTGGAATTGCCAAATCGAATTTGTCGCGGCTGGAGCAGGGCGCCGGCAATCCGACATTGGATACTAGTTGGCGGCTGTCGCTGCAGCTTGGTGTGCCTTTTGGCAATTTAATTGCGCCGGTAGCGGCGCTGGTCGGTGATGCCGGCGTGCAGGTGCGGCTGCTGGATCAAGGCAAAGATCAGCCGGCGGTTGATGCTTATTGGATGTCGGTGGCGCCGCATACTGAACGGCAGGCCGAAGCGCACGCCAACGGCACCGTCGAGATGATTTGCCTGATTAGCGGCGAGCTTGAAGTGGGCGGCGCTGGCAGCATAAAACGGCTCAAAGCCGGCGATAGCCATCAGTTTGCCGCCGATGTGCCACATTTGTATCACAGTGGTGAGCATTGGGTCACGGCGCTGCTGACTATTGTTTATCAACACAAGGAGCTGAGTGATGAGTAACATCTCAGCCTGGCGACTGGGTGCGCTTGATGCCTTACCACTACTGGGCGGTTATATTCCGGTGGCAATTTCCTTTGGTCTGATAGCAGTGCAAGCCGGTTTTACCGCAGGGGCGGCGGTGCTGATTTCGACCTTGATTTATGCCGGTGCTTCGCAGTTTCTGTTTATTGCCATGATTGCCGCCGGTGCGCCGCTGTGGCTGGTGATTGTGATGACTTTACTGATTAATGCCCGTCATGTGGTGTACGGGCCCAATCTGGCGCCTTATCTGTCGTCGGGCCGGCTCTGGCCCTGGCTGATGCATGGTCTGACCGACCAGATTTTCGCACTGGCGCATACCCGCTTACCGCAGTTGCACGAATCGCAGCGCCTCGGCTGGTATTGCAGCGCAGCTCTGATTGCCTGGGGCAGCTGGATTGCCGGCACTGCGCTTGGTGCAGTTGCAGGAGCAGAAATTACCTCACGCTGGCCGCTGCTCGGGCAAGTGCTGCCGTTTGCATTGCCGGCGTTATTTATTGTGTTGCTGGCACCGCGTTTTACTTCCTGGCAATGGACCAGCACTTTGAGTTGCACGGCCTTGGTGGCGCTGATGCTGAAACTGGCCGGCCACAGCAATCTGGCTATCCCGCTGGCTGCCTTGTGTGGTGCTGTGGTGTTTTATCTGTTGCAACAACAGGCCGCCCGGACGGAGGCGCAGCATGAGCACTGAGATTTGGCTGACTTTACTGGCTTGTGCCGTAGGCACTTTGTTGCTGCGGATGTTGCCGTTGCTGTGGATGAAGCGTCATTTACGCCGGCGTGACCCGGTGCGCCAGGGTGAGGCGATGCCGCTGTGGCTCACAGTGCTGGCCCCGACCATGATTGCCGCGATGCTCGGCGTGTCGCTGATCCCGGTCAGCGAAACCGCCAGCGGCTGGCTGGCGACAGTGCTGGCCAGTGTGGTGACAGTATTGGTCTGGCGCCGTACCCGTTCACTCGGCTGGCCGGTCTGCGCCGGTGTTGGTGTGTTTGGACTGGTGTCGGTATTGGCGCTTTTGGTCTGAAAAAAAACCGCCAACAGGCGGTTTTTTACTCAGAGCAGGCTTATTCGCCAAGGCCAACATAAACGTGTTGGACGTCGTCATCATCTTCAATGGCTTCGAGGAAGTGTTCAACTTCGGCCAAAGCTTCGGCCGACAGTGATGACATGCTGAGCGGGTTGTTGGGTTTATAAATCAGCTTGGCGGCTGACACGGTAAAACCAAATTCAGGCAGGGCTTTGGCCACCAGGTCCAGGTCAGTCATTTCAGTGTAAAACACTGCATCACCGTCTTCGCCGGGTTCGAAATCCTGCGCACCGGCTTCAATGGCCGCCATTTCAATGTCGGCATCGGCGTTAACCGGTGAAGCGTCAATCTGACCTAAGCGTTTGAAATCCCATGACACAGAGCCAGATGAACCGAGCTGACCTTTGCGGAACAAAATGCGCATACTCTGCGCAGAGCGGTTTTTGTTGTCGGTCAGACATTCGACAATCACCGGCACCTGATGCGGCGCGAAACCTTCGTAAACCACGTGTTCGTAGTTGACCGGGCCATCGAGTAAGCCTGCGCCTTTTTTAATGGCACGTTCCAGCGTTTCTTTTGGCATTGAGGCTTTACGTGAGGCTTCAATCGCCATGCGCAGTTTGGCGTTCATTGCCGGATCTGCACCATTGCGCGCCGCGACCATGACTTCTTTTGCCAGTTTGGTAAAAAGTTTGCCTTTTGCCGCTGCGGCATCAGCTTTGTGTTTGGATTTCCATTGCGCGCCCATGGCTGCTCTCTCACTTTGATTAACGTCGGAAAAAACCGCCGTAGTCTAGCCAATCCGCCCCTTTGAGGCAACAGAGCAAACAACTGTGCTAAACTGGCGCACCATTTTTCGGAGTAGTAGTTATGAAAGGGCTGCAGTTTTATTCTTGTACCTTGGTATTTCTCAATGGGCTTTTAATGCAACCAGCACCGGTATTGGCCGAAGAGCCGGTCGCAAGCACAGTCGCAGCGACCACAGATGTCGAAGCGACAATGAAACAGATGGGACTGAATTTTAAGCAGGCGATGCAGGCGACTGATGTGCCAGCTATGCAAACCAAAGTACAGGCACTGCTTGATTTAACCGCCTCGGTGCAGGCTTATCATTTTGCGCCGGAAAAACAACAGCTGTTTCAGCAAGGGCTGGATAAAGTCGCCACGCAATTAGTGTTAGTACAAGGCGCGCTGGCTGAACAGGATCTCGACAAAGCCAAACAACTGCTGGGCGAAGTTGATGCGCTGAAAAAGCAATATCACAAAGAAAGAAGCCCGTCATTCTGGCAGTTAATTTTTGGCGGCTAATCTTTTATTTGAAATAAAATTTTTTTCATTTCAATTAGTTAGTTTAATTTATCTATAAATATAGCAACCTTAATTAACCTTAAGGTTGCTTTAAGTTTCCCCCGCCAGAATCAGCATCATCAAAGAAGACCTGTGGAGAGGTTGAAATGACTGCTGCTGTAACGCTGTCCCCGGTTGAATACCTGCCCCCTCTGGCTTTGAAAGATAGCCAGTCTGAGCGTACCGAGTCATCCCAGGCCCAGCTGTTGTGGTGCGACCGCAATCACGCTGGTCGTCACAGTCTGGAGCAATTCATCGCCGGCGGTTTTGCCGCAGCCTATGACGCCCGCATCAGTCATTTTATGCCGCACTTGCTGGCGGTCACACTGCACGGTCAGTGGCAGGCGGTGCTCGGTATCCGCAGTGGTTTAGCGCCACGTCTTTTTGTTGAGCAATACCTTGATGCAGACATCTGCACAGTGCTTTCCAGTGCCGGTATTCAGACCCAGCGTGCTCAGGTTGCCGAGATTGGCAATCTGTACGCCAGTGGCCGGCAACAAACCTTATTACTCTTTATCGCCATGGCTGTGGCGCTGTATCAGCAGGGCTATCGTCATCTGGTGTGCTGCGCCACACCGACCGTGATGTCGATGTTAAGCCGTCATGGTCTGCAGTTAAACGTGCTGGCTGAAGGCGATCCAAGCCGGTTAGGCGATGCTGCTGCCGATTGGGGCAGCTATTACCAGCGTCATCCGCAGGTTTGCCAACTGGATTTAGCGGCGGCTTATCAGCTGATTATGGCCAAGCCGCAGTTACAACAAATGCTCAGTGGTTTTCTGCCTTTGCTGCAAAGCGCAGGCGCCAGTTTGTCTGAACAAGCGGGTCATTAAGGAGTCGCATCATGCAGTTTAATGTCCCTGCCAGTGCCAGTCTGACCGATTTAGTCACCGGGCAATCATTAAATCAAAGCGCTATCGAAGCAGCTGTAATGGAGTGGCAGCAATTATTAACTGACCTGTCCGCCCGCCGCTTGGTGTTATGGGCTGATACCAGTCTGGACTGGGTGTTGTTGGATATTGCCTGCCTCAATAGCCAGCAGTTATTGGTGCCGCTGCCGCTGTTTGCCAGCGAGGGCCAGTTAACGCATGTGTTAAACGCGGTGGGTCCGGAGTTTTTATTGTCGGACCGCGAAGTGCCCTCAGCCTGGGCACAGCAGCTTGGCCTGACTTTACGTGGCCGCTGCCGCAGTTTTTATCTGTACCAGACCCCAACCGCAGTGCGACAACAAGCGTTGCCAGTGCCGGCTGGCACGCAAAAAATTACTTTTACCTCAGGTTCAACCGGTCAGCCTAAAGGTGTGTGTCTGTCGGCACAAACTCAGCTGAATACCGCGCAAAGCCTGGTCACGCGGATTGCCCCCAAACTGCAGGCGCACAGCCAACCGCGGCATTTATGCCTGCTGCCGCTGTCTTTACTGCTGGAAAACATCGCCGGTGTCTATGCGCCGTTATTAGCCGGTGGTGAAGTGCTGCTGATGCCGGATGCCGGCCGTGGTTTTGCCGGCAGCAGTCTGGCGAACCCGCAGCAATTGCTGGGCCTTATCAGTCAAACCCAGCCCAATAGCCTCATTCTGGTGCCGGAATTACTGCAATTGTTAGTGCAGGCGGCGTTAAAAGGCTGGTCTGTGCCGGCAAGTCTGCAGTTTATTGCGGTCGGTGGCGCCAAAGTGGCGGTAGATACCTTGCGTCAGGCTGCAGCGCTGAAATTGCCGGTTTATCAGGGGTATGGCTTAAGTGAATGTGGCTCTGTCGTCGCACTTTGCAGTGTCGATGCCGCGCACGCCACAGATGATGAATTACAAAGCACCGGCAAACCGCTGCCTCATCTGGAAGTGCGGATTGAGCAAGGCGAAATTCAGGTCAGAACACCGTTTTTGGGGTATCTCGGTCAGCCCGCAGCGCAAGGCAATGAATGGGTGGCCACCGGCGATTTAGGTCAGTGGACTGACGCTGGTGATTTACAAATTCTGGGCCGGCGCAACAACTTATTGATCTCAAGTTTTGGCCGCAATATTTCACCGGAATGGGTGGAAAGCGAGTTGACCAAAACCGGTCTGGTGCAACAGGCCGTGCTGTGTGGCGATGCCAAACCCTATTGTGTGGCCGTGCTCTACGCCGCGCCAACGGTCAGCGACGCCCAGCTCAGCGCTTATATCGACTGGGTCAATCAGCAATTGCCTGATTATGCGCGGGTGGCGCGTTATCACCGCCTGAGCACCGCTTTGTCACAGCTTGAGGGCACTTTAACCAGCAATGGCCGGCCACGCCGCGCCGCCATTATGCAAACTTATCAACAGCAGATAGCAGCACTGTATCCGGCTGACTGAAACACTGAACCCAATTTTTTGCGGAAAACCGCTGTATCGGAGTGATTTATGAGCTTTTACCAGACTTTATTGCAAGCGACCGAACAAGACCGTCAGTATCTGCTGGGTGCGCCAATCATCGCCCGTTGTTTTCATGGTGACATCAGCCGCGACGATTATGTGGCGTTTCTGACCCAGGCTTATCATCACGTCAAACATACAGTGCCGCTGCTGATGAGCGTCGGTGCTTTATTACCTGAATCAAAAGAATGGCTGCGCGAAGCCGTGGCGGAATATATCGAAGAAGAATTAGGCCACCAGGAGTGGATTTTAAACGACATCAAACGCAGTGGTTATGACAAAGAAATGGCCCGTCGCAGCACGCCGTCTTTCGCCACGGAGATGATGGTCGCTTATGCCTATGACACAGTGCGTCGTATCAATCCGGTGGGCTTTTTTGGCATGGTGCTGGTGCTCGAAGGCACGTCGACAGCGCTGGCAGAAAATGCGGCCGAAACCATCGCCACTAAACTGCAGTTACCAAAATCGGCGTTCAGCTACCTGACATCGCACGGAGCGCTGGACCAGGACCATATTAAATTCTATGAAAATCTGATGGATAAAATCGACGACCCGGCCGATCAGGCGGTGATTATCCATGCGGCGAAGCGTTTCTATCGCTTGTATGGCGACATTTTCCGCACCCTGACACCAGAGCATGGCATTGCCAAACTGGCTGTTGCAGCGACAGCGGAGGCGGTGTAATGAACCTCAAGGGCAAAACGGTGTTATTGACCGGTGCCAGTGGTGGCATCGGTCAGGCGATAGCGCTCGAGCTCGCAGCCGCTGGTGCCCGTTTAGTGCTGGTGGCGCGCAATACCACGCGCCTGGCGGCACTGCAGGCAGAGTTAGTCAGCAAATATCCGGCCGACCATCAGACCTTCAGCGCAGATTTGACCGAAGAAGAAGACCGGCAGCATCTGCTGACCTTCGTCCGCGAGCTGCAGGGGATTGATGTGCTGATTAACAACGCCGGTATCAGCCAGTTTGGTCTGGTGGCGCAGCAGGATTACGCCGCACAGCTTGGCACTAACCTGTTAATGCCAATGTTACTGACGCAAACCTTATTGCCGGAATTGCAGCGCAAAGCTCAGGCGATGATTGTCAATGTCGGTTCGGCTTTTGGCAGCATTGGCTATCCGGGTTTTAGCGGTTACAGCGCCAGCAAATTTGGCCTGCGCGGTTTTACCGAAGCACTGAAACGCGAGCTCGCCGACACAGGCGTGCAGGTGTTGTACTTCGCACCACGAGCCACCGATACCGCCATTAACAGCGATGCAGTAGTGGCGATGAACCAGGAGCTTGGCAATCACAGTGACAGCCCACAGCTGGTGGCCGTCGCTCTGTTGCAGCAAATTCAGCAAGGGCAGGCGCGGTGTTTTGTCGGCTGGCCTGAGCAATTATTCGTCCGGGTCAATGCGATTTTCCCCGGTATTGTCGACAAAGCACTGGCCGCCAAACTGGCTGTGATCCGTCGTTACGCACAACTTTCTCATTCAGAGGCTTAATCCCATGAAAACACAGATCAAATCTTTATTCGCTGCAGTGACCTTGCTGCTGAGCTCCAGCGTATTGGCCGACGTGCTGGCGGATATCAAACCGCTGCAGGACCGCTGGGCTGAAGTGAACTATGCGCTGCCGGAAGATGACCGTGAAAAAGCTTTTGCGGAGTTACTGGCTGCCGCGGACAAAGTCGTCAGCAGCAATCCGGATAAAGCTGAAGCGCTGATTTGGCGCGGGATTATCAAGTCGAGTTATGCCAATGCCAAAGGCGGCTTAGGTGCTTTGTCAGTGGCCGAAGCTTCCAAAGCCGATTTAGAGCAGGCGATCACACTGGACCCGACCGCGCTGCAAGGCTCGGCCTACACCAGTCTGGGCGTGTTGTATTCTAAAGTGCCGGGCTGGCCTATTGGTTTTGGTGACAACAAAAAAGCCAAAGAATTGCTGTTAAAAGCGCTGGAGCAAAACCCGCAAGGGATTGATCCAAACTACTTTTACGCCGATTATTTAGCAGGAAAACGCGACTGGGCACAGGCTTTGCGTTATCTTGAAATTGCCAAGGCCGCCGCGCCACGGCCGGGCCGCGAAAGCGCTGATGCCGGCCGGCAGCAGGAAATTGCGAACTTGCTGGCCAAGGTGCAGAAAAAGCTGAAAAAATAACTGAAATTGAACCAAAGTGTGGAGAAGGGATGCGGGTACTGTTAGTTGAAGACGATCAGGCGCTGGCGCAAGGTGTGCAGCTGGCGCTGAGCTCACAGGGCTTTGCCGTCAACCATGTCAGCACTGGGGCGGCAGCCCTGTCCAGTATTCGTAGCGGCGATTGTGACGCTGTGGTGCTGGATTTAGGCCTGCCGGATATGGATGGCCTCGATGTATTAAAACAAACCCGGCATAAATTCCCGCGTTTGCCGGTACTGGTGCTGACCGCACGCGATGGCGTTGACGACCGCATCCGCGGTCTGGATTTAGGCGCCGACGATTATCTGGTCAAACCCTTCGCTTTACCTGAACTCTTTGCCCGTCTGCGCGTGATTGAGCGCCGGCTAGGCACCGCCAGCAGCCATCTCATCACTGTAGGCCCGGTGGTGCTCGACAGCAGCGCTCATCAGGTGCAGGTCGACGGTGAAACTTTAACTTTGTCACGGCGCGAATACGTGCTGCTGAAACTGTTGCTGGAGTCGGCTGGCCGCATTAAAACCCGCGAGCAGATTGAAGCCAGTTTGTATGCCTGGGGCGAAGAAGTTGCTAGCAACGCGCTGGAAGTGCATATATCGAATTTACGCAAAAAACTGCCAAAAGACTTTATCAAAACCGTGCGTGGCGTCGGTTACAGTGTGAGCGTGGCATGACTTCGATCCGGCGTTATCTGGTGACTTTATTAATCGCCTTACTGACGCTGACCAGTTTTTTAGCCGCGCTGCAAAGTTATCGCTTAAGCAGTGCTCAGGCGCAAAAACTGTTTGATGATGACCTCAAAGCCTTAGCCGCCAGTGTTTTGGCACCTTATTTACCGGACGACCCGCACAGCACGTCGACGCTGGCGGAAGCCAACGCCATTCAGTTATGGCAAGGCGGTCAGCTGGTCTATCACAGTGCACAAACCCCCGAAACTTTGTTAAGTGCCGCCGACGGCTACAGTGAGCAAAACTTTGCCGGCAAACGCTGGCAAACTTTTCGCCAGAGCATCGATGATTTGACGGTGATAGTGGCGCAGCCGCTGCAGGACCGGCTGGCACTGTCGGATCAGGTGGTGCTGGCGTCGATTTATCCGGTGGTGCTGAGTCTGCCGCTGCAGGCGCTCTTGATTTGGCTGCTGGTCGGCCGTGGTTTAAAACCATTACTGGAGCTGACACGCCAGCTGACACAGAAAAAAGCCGATGATTTAACGCCGTTACAGCTCGAGCAGACACCGACAGAGCTGGACCCGGTGTTAAGCGGCACCAATCAGCTGCTGGCGCGGCTTGATGATGCTTTTGCCAGAGAAAAACGCTTTGCCGCCGATGTAGCACATGAACTGCGCACGCCTTTGGCCGTATTACAGGTTAATTTACATAACGCGCAGCAGCGCTGGCAGGAAGCGGGCCTTGCCGATCCGGATCGGATCATGCCGGCCTTGCAGGATGGTGTCAGCCGGATGAGCGCGTTGATTGAACAGATCATGCTGCTGAACCGTACCAATCCGGCACATTTTTCTGCCAAATTACAACGATTGGATTTTGCCGCCTTGTGCCGGGAAGTGGTGATAGACTTGTACCCGCAAATCGAACGCAGACAACAACAGATTGCGCTGGAAGGGGACGAATCAGTGTGGCTGGAAGGTGATGCTTTTGCCTTAAAATTATTGGTGGTGAATCTGCTTGGTAACGCCAGCAAATACACACCGGAGCAAGGCCACATTCAGCTGACGCTGCAGCAGGATGGCCAAAAGGCCCGGTTATTGGTCGAGGATTCGGGCCCCGGGATAGCACCAGAGGAATATGCGCGCGTGTTTGAACGTTTTTATCGGGTGGGCGGAGACCGGCATCAGTCGGGGCAGCCCGGCAGCGGGCTTGGCCTTGCCATAGTGCAGGATATCGCCCTGCTGCATCAGGGCACGTTGGCGCTTGGCCGCTCGGCGCTCGGTGGCCTGGCTGTGACGCTGGAGTTACCGCTGTGTCACTAAAACCTACACTAAAACCTCTGCTGCCCCGACGCTATTTTCAGTTAGTGCTGATGCTGCTGTGCTGGCCGGCGCCGCTCTTTGCTGACAATCTGCCGGTATTTGAGCTGACGCTGAAAGATCATCTGTTCAGCCCCAGTACTTTGCAGGTGCCGGCCGGCAAAAAGGTCAAAATCATTATTCATAACCAGGACCCGAATCCGGAAGAATTTGAAAGCTTCTCAATGAACCGGGAGAAAGTCATCTTAGGCAACAGCAGCGGTGTGGTGTTTGTCGGGCCGCTGCAACCCGGCACTTATCCCTTTACCGGCGAATACAACCCGGACAGTGCCAAAGGCCAGCTGATTGCACTGCCGGAAGCGCAGTGGCAGGCGCTGCAGGCCGGAGGCAATGATGCTGATTAATACCGTAATTTTGCTGCTGCGCGAATTATTGCCGGTGGTGCTGTTGCTGAGTTTGCTGCTGGCGGCTAATCCAGCGGCGATGCGCACCATTTTGCTGCGGGTGTTATTGCTCGGCGCACCTTTGCTGTTGCTGCAAAGCAGTCAGTACAGCTTGCTGGCCGAACTGCTGGAAGGGCAGGGGCTGGAATTCTGGTATGCCTGCTGTTACAGCCTTTGTGCACTCTTTATCGCGGCGCTTTTGCTGCAGAAGCAGCAGCATCACTGGTTAGCTGCCGCGGCCGTGGTGGCGTTGTTATTGGTCAATGGCAGTAATCTGGTGCTGTATTTGTTTTTATATCCCCGCCAGCTTGATGACAGTCAGAGTCTGTGGTTGGGCGCAGCGCTTGGCAGTGGCATCAGTCTTAGTATTGCGGTGCTGATGTATCACCTGGTGCTGGAACTGCGCTGGCACTGGCGGCAGGTCGCCGCGGTGTTGTTGTGTTTCAGTGCGGCGCGGCAAATCAGTGCGGCGGTGTTTATTCTGCATCAAATGGACTGGCTGGGCGGCGCGGCACCGGTGTGGTCACAACACCTGTGGATCGATGAAAGCTCGGAGCTCGGTTATTTTCTCAATGCGTTGCTGGGCTACAAGTCCAGCCCCAGTCAGGGTCAGTTACTGGCATGGAGCCTGACGCTGCTTGTGTTGCTGGCGCTGCGCCAGCGGGAGTCAACATCATGAAGCCTGTATTTTTCGCCAGAGTTTTAGCGCTGTGGTTACTGCTTGCCGGTTGTTTCCAGCAGGCGCTGGCTGACGGCCGGGTGGTGGACAAGGTTTATCATCCTTATGTGCAGCCGTACGAACAGGAATTTGAATATCGTTACGTCTATCAGAAGCAAAGCGAGCATCAGAACGACAATGATATGGCGCAAAAACTCGGTTACGGCCGGGCTATCGCGGACCGACTGGCGCTGGAGCTCTATATCATGGCTGAGCGCCGTTCGCCGCAGGATTATCATATCAGCGGTTATGAGCTGGAAATGCGCTGGATGCTGACCGAACAAGGCCAATACAGCGCCGACTGGGGTATGTTGTTTGAACTGGAACGGGTCAACCATCTGGGTAATTTCGAATTTACCAGCGGTCTTTTGATGGAAAAAGAATTTGGTCCAACCAGCCTGACCTTAAACGCGCTGGCGGTGTACGAATGGGGCAACAATATCGAAAACGAGCTGGAGGGCGAATTCCGCCTGCAATATCGCTATCGGTATTTGCCGCAGTTGCAGCCAGCCTTTGAGTTTTATGCCGGCGAGAATTACAAAGGCGCCGGCCCGAGTTTAATGGGCGTGCAAAAATTTGAACAAATGAAAATGCTGAAATGGGAGCTGGCGGTGATATTCGCCATCGACGCTTCAACGGTCAATAACACGCTGCGGTTTGCGCTGGAGTATGAATTCTGAGCCTTTAGTCATGCGGCCAGCCGTTCAGCGCTGGTCGGTGCAGCAAAGACTTGCTGTTGATGGTCAATTTAGGTAAGTTTTGTGACGCTTTTGTCACAGTCAGTGCTTGCTCAACCTTAAGGTTGTTTTAAGACTCGGCCGCGACAATGCCCGATGTAAAACAATAAAAAGTTGCAGGGATTTGATGTCACAACAGTCTTTATTCAGCCGGATCAGCGGCCCTTATCTGGTTTTCACGCATTTTATTCTGCTGGCGCTGGCCGGCTTAACCTTAAGCCGTATCGCGCTGATGCTGTGGCAATGGGAACGGGTGCAAGCGGCTGGTAACCCGCTGTGGATGTTCGTGCAGGGCGTACGCGCCGACCTGATTTTACTTGGTTTGTTACTGGCGATCCCCGTGCTGCTGGCGCCGGTGCTGGCGCTGTCCCGTTTTAAAACTATCTGGCGCCGCTTTAGTTATGTCTGGTGCCTTGTTGCGCTGACCTTATTGATTTTTATCGAATTATCCACGCCTTCATTTTTACTGCAATACGACATCCGGCCCAATCGTTTGTACGTTGAATATCTGAAATACCCGAAAGAAGTGTTCAGCACTTTGTGGCATGGCTTTCGGCTGCCGCTGCTGCTTGGCAGTGCTTTTACTGTATTGCTGGTGGTGCTGGCGGCGCGGCATTTTCGCGCTGTGGCACAGCAGCAGGGCTGTACCTCTAATAAAAAATTATGGCTGACCTGGCCACTGGTGGTGGTGCTGGTATTTATCAGCATCCGCTCGACCACGCAGCACAGACCGGCCAATCCGGCTTTGTTTGCTATTACGCCCGATGCGATGGTCAATTCGCTGATCATCAGCTCAGGTTATTCGGTGCTTTATGCCATTTACAGCCTGCGCCACGAAGCGCGTTCGACCGAGATGTACGGCAAGCTGGATGAAGCCACGATGCTTAAGCAGGCGCTGGATTGGCCGTGGCTGAAGCAGTATCAGTTCACTGATCCTGCGATGCCGACATGGCATCAGCAGCAGGCGACAGTGCAGCGCGACAAACCGCTGAACCTGGTGATTGTGCTGCAAGAGAGTATGGGCGCCACTTTTGTTGAGTCGCTCGGCGGTGTGCCGGTCACGCCTGAGCTGGAACAGCTGAAAACCCAGGG
The DNA here is from genome assembly GCA_008015325.1 of Rheinheimera sp. Lineage (GTDB taxonomy): Bacteria > Pseudomonadota > Gammaproteobacteria > Enterobacterales > Alteromonadaceae > Pararheinheimera. The sequence continues at coordinate 86,402 of SSFI01000014.1, read as the reverse complement.
CCTCTGGTTTAATCAGCTGTATGCCACCGGTACCCGTTCGGTGCGTGGTATTGAAGCTGTGGTCGCTGGCTTTGCCCCAACACCGGCACAAAGCACAGTGAAGCTGTCCAACAGCCAGCAGAATTTCACTACGCTCGCTTCAGTGCTTAAAGCCGCCGGTTTTCACACCCAGTTTATTTATGGCGGTGAAGCGCATTTTGACAATATGCGCAGTTATTTCACCGGCAACGGCTTTAGCCAGATTGTTGATATCAATCAAATGAAAAAACCAAAATTCGTCGCCAGCTGGGGCGCCAGTGACGAGGATTTATTTGATAAAGCCGATGCGGAGCTGACCCGGTTGCAACAACAACGTCAGCAAAGTGGCCAGCCGTTTTTCAGTCTGGTGTTTACGTCAAGCAATCACGAGCCTTTTGAATTCCCGGATGGCCGCATCGATTTACATGAAGAGCCAAAAAACACTGTCAATAACGCGGTGAAATATGCCGATTGGGCCATGGGGCAGTTCTTTAAAAAGGCCCGTAACAGCAGCTATTGGCAGGACACTTTATTTTTGATTGTGGCTGATCACGACAACCGCGTGTACGGCTCTAACCTCATTCCAGTAGAGAAATTCCGCATTCCGGGGCTGATTTTAGGCGCTGATACCAAAGCCGGCACTATTGATACGCTGAGCAGTCAGATTGATTTGGCACCGACTTTATTGTCGATGCTGGGCGTCAGCAGCTGCCATCCGATGACAGGCCGTGACCTGACGCTTGATAACAGCTCGCCGGGGCGGGCGCTTATTCAGTTTGATCAATACTTTGCATTAAAACAGCCAGACGGCCTGACCATCTTAAAACCGGACGGCAGCGTGGTGCGCGGCACTTACGACGAGGCGAAAAAGACATTGCAGCTGAGTGATTTACCGGCCAGCCGGCAGCAATATGAAAAGGCGCTGGCTGAAGTGCAGCTGCCGTCTTATCTGTATCGGGAAGGCAAATATAAAAGCGAGCATCGCTGCGAGACGCCAGTGGTCGCACCTTAACCTCGCTTGACAGGCAAAGGCTTGTGTTGCGGTACTGATCAGATTTAGCCTCAGTATCGTAAGAGGTTGGATACGAAACAACTTCATAAAAACAGCACAGGAACCTTGCCAATGACACTCTCTGTTCGTTTATTTCCGGCCGTTGCGCTGCTTGGCAGCACTTTGTTTTTGAGTTCTGCTTTGGCGGCCGATGCGCCCAAAGTCAGCAGTCAGCAATTGGCGCCAAATCTTTATCTGGTCAAAGGCAGTGGCGGCAATATTGGTGCTCTGCTTGGTCAAGATGGCGCGCTGGTGGTGGATGCCCAATTTGCTGCGACTGCACCATTGGTCAAAGCAGAGCTGCAACGGCTGCAAAGCGGCGTACAGGTCAATACGCTGGTCAACACCCATTTTCATAAAGATCATACCGACGGTAATGCTGCGCTCGCTGGCGGAGCCAAAATCATTGCTCACCAGGCGGTATTGAGCCGATTGCAAAGCGATGCCAAGTTCAACCAAGCCGGTTTACCGACAGAAACTTTCAGCGGCGAAAAAACGCTGCAAATCAATGACCAGCAGGTATTGCTGCAAACCATGCCGGTTAGCCATACCGACGGTGATTTAGTCGTTTGGTTTAAAGCGCAGAATGTGCTGCATATGGGCGATTTGTTTTTTGCCGATCGTTTTCCGTTTATTGACCTCAACAGCGGCGGCTCAGTCGCCGGTTACATTAACAACACCAAAACCATCCTCGGGCAAATCAACGACAGCACCAAAATTATTCCCGGCCATGGCGAGCTGATGGATAAAGCCGGCTTGCAGCGTTTTCTGGCGATGATGGAACAGACATTAGCGGAAGTACAGGCGATGAAAGCCCAAGGGTTAACTGCGGATCAGGCAGTGGCGAAAGGCTTGTCTGCGCAGTGGAAAAGCTGGAGCTGGAACTTTATCACCGAAGAGAAATGGATTAGGACTTTGTATCAGGCTTAGGTAGCTTGCAGTCTGAAGACAAAAGCCCGCGCTGCGGGCTTTTGTATTTCAAGTGGATAGCGCAAAACTACATCAGCTGCGGCGGGGTTTTAATGCCACGGGCATTGCGTTTGCCGGCGATTTCGAGCTCGGCCAGATGAAACAGGTTGGTAAACACCAATGGCGGCGCCGGATAGCCGAATTGTTCGATAAAGGCGATACGTGCCTGGTCTAACAGCAGATTAAACAGCTGGTCGTATTCGGAATGGCCGTCGTAACTCAGTGGCTCCTGTAGGCTTGCCAACTGATGTTGTTGCTGCATGCGGATAAACCAGTTCAGTAAAAACTCGTATTCTTTGACGTCGAGAATTTCCCGGCAGTCCAGTCCCATGTCAATACTCCGGCCAATAGCGTCGTGCTGAATAATGTAGTCGTTATAGCGTTGGCAAGGCCCTGAAGATCAACCCGTGGCTGATAAAAATCCAAGCAGGTGCCGGCTGCTATTTAAGGGGCAACTTCAGGTGCCGCAAAAAGTCCGAAAGTTACAAAAATCAGCCGGCGGTAAAGTTGCCCAATAGTCGTCATTGATAAAAGGCGTCTGACTCGCTTTCACAAATGCCTTGGCCGGCCCCATATCGCCATTAAGTGCGCTCTCGATAATTTGTTCAATTCGATAGTTACGTGGAATAAACGCCGGATTTGCCTGCAACAGTTGTTGGCTTAATGCTGCAGGATTAACTGGGGTTGCCGCCAGCCGGCTGAACCAGCGTTGGTGCCAGGCATCAAACGCGGTGGGGGCAGCAAAAAGTGCTCTGGCTGCCTGGCCCGGCGTTGCGGCATCAATGGATAATTCGCGGAAAAACATTGTGAAATCAATTTGTTGCTCTGCCAGTAAGCTCAGCAGGTCGTCAATCAGTGGCAGGTCAGACTCAAGCGGGGTTTGCAGCCCTAACTTAGCAGCAAAGCGCTGTAATCGCGCCTGCTGATACATGGCCGGAAAGTCATTCAGTACTGTCATGGCTTTTGCAATGGCCTGTTGTTCGTCGGCATCCAGTAGCACTAGTAAGGATTCGGCGAGGCGCGCCAGATTCCACTGCGCAATTGGCGGCTGATTGCGATAGGCATAGCGGCCTTGGGTATCAATAGAACTGAAGCAGGCATTGGGGTTAAAAGCATCAATAAAAGCACAAGGACCGTAATCGATGGTTTCGCCACTGACCGTCATATTGTCGGTATTCATCACGCCATGCACAAAACCCAGGCTCATCCAGTGCGCAATCAAATCGGCCTGCGCAGAAGCGATGGCGCGTAACAATGCGAGGTAGGGTTCTGTGTCTGTTGCTAAAAGCGGGTAATGGCGTTTTATCACATAATCAGCCAGCGCTTTGACATCCAAAGCACTGCCATGGATAGAGGCATATTGAAAAGTGCCGATGCGGATATGCGATGCTGCAACGCGGGTGAGCACAGCGCCGGGCACCCGGCTATCCCGGTAAATCACCTCGCCGGTGGTGACGGCTGCTAAAGCGCGGCTGGTGCGTACACCGACGGCGGCCATCCATTCGCTGATAAGATATTCCCGCAGCACCGGGCCAAGTGCAGCACGACCATCGCCACGGCGGGAAAATGGCGTCGGGCCTGCGCCTTTTAACTGCACATCAAAGCGGGCGCCGCTAAGGCTTAACACTTCGGTCAGTAACAAAGCGCGGCCATCGCCTAAACGCGGCGCCAGCGAGCCAAACTGATGGCCGGTATAGGCCAAAGCGGTCGGCTGCATCCAAGGCGCCAGCTGATTACCGCTGAAATACTGAAGGCCCAGCGGTGTCTGCCGAGCGTCTTCCGGCCACTGTAACTCGGCAGCTAAAGCGTCGTTAAACAGCAACCAGTCCGGTGCCGACACCGGCGTTGGCGCCACTGTCTGGTAAAACAGCGAGCCCAGCGTGCGATAGGTCAGTTCAGCGGTAAAAGCCATGGCTTGGTTTTACCTTAGTGGTGGTGATGATCGCAGTCATCATCACATTCGTGGTCATGATCGTCGGCGAATTCGTCGTCGCCGTCCTGATGTTGCATCACGCCCCAGCCATCGTTGTGGCCACTGAATTTTTTGGCGAACTTGTCCAGTTCAGCTTCTTTGGCGGTGATGGCGGCGTGCTCTGGCACCATGTTCAGCGAAACAATCAGTTCCCATTGGTCCAGATCGTTTAAATTCAGTTCCACTTCGCCGGGTTGGTCCAGTTTGGTCATGGCTTCCAGCGCTTTTTCGGCTTTGGCGCGGTCCGGGAATACCAGGTAAAAATCGAGATCCAATGATTTGGTTAAATCCATGCCGGAATCTTGCATGGCTTGCAGCATATCGCCGTTGCCGTCGTCAGGAAATTGGCTCATATCAGCTCCGAGTGAAGAAGGGGGGAAGGCCAGGGCGGCCGCTAAAGGGGTTTATTGTATCACTATTTTTTGCCGGAAGGCTTTAGTCCGGACGGCTTTACTCCGGTTGTCGGCGTGCAGTCAAAGCAGTCAGTTCCGGTCCGAGTTCGCGGACATAGCTTTGCAGCTTTGGATAAAACTGCAAAAACAAGATTTCCAGCGCAGGCAAATGCTGGCGGATCTCATCGATACTGCCGGTAAATTGATGGGCAAAGCGGATGCGGCTGGCAATGCGGTCCAGCGCCATACCGATGTTGTCCAGCTGCTGATAACTGCCAAACCAGTCTTGTTGCACTATGGCGGTGACTGTTGTGGCCATCGCAGGCGGCATCGCACTGCGTTGTTGCCACAATTGCTGGTAAAACTGCTGGCACAGCGGCGCCAGCGGGCGGCCATCGAGCTGCGGCCAATATTTTAGCAGCAAATGGTCAAATAACACGTCCAGCATCACAGGCACAAAACGCCGGCGTGCCGGGCTGAACAATGCTTTGGCCTGCAGCACTTCGGCGGCAGTATCAGTAAAACGGTCGATGGCGCGGTGGCGCCAGATGCCGGCCTGCACGGCCACCGGCAGAGTTTTCAGGTCCAATCCCTGACAAAAATCGCCCATCAGATTGCCAAGCCGGGATTGTGGCGTTGGTTCGGCCAATACCAGATGGGCGAAAAAGTTCATTGCGATGTCGCAGTCTGACGGGCCGGTTGCTGATGCAGTACTGACTGCAGCAAACCGGCCAGTAAAATCAGCGCCACGCCACCGAGCTGCAACAGACTCAGCCTTTCCTGAAACAGCCACCAGCCGGCCAAAATGACCGCCACAGGCTCAATATAAGCCAGAGTGCCAAACACCCGGGTTGGTAAATGTTCCAGCGCGACAATCGCCAGATAAATCGCCAGAAAACCTGGGAAAAAGCCAGCCAACAATACCCAAATCCACTGGTCTGCGGCAGGGATTGGCGCTGCGGTTAAAAACGGTAAAACACACAGCGCGCCCAGCAACAGCTGATAAAACGCGCGTTGCAGTGGCGATGCCGATTTGCCGCTGTGGCGGTTAGCCAGTAAAAAGCCGGTATAGGTCAAAAGTGACAGCACGCCATACACAAAACCCGGCCACTGCTCCGCAGTTAACACCAAATCGAGTTTAAACTGCTGCAGCATGGCAAAACCTAAAAATGACAAGGCAATCAAAAGCCCGGAGAGCGCGTCGAGTTTTTCGCGGAACAGGAAATGCGCAGCAATGGCGGCCAGTGCCGGCGCCAGATACACCAGCATAATGGCATTGGCGAGACTGATAAAACTGATGGCTTTGAGAAAACACAACATAAAGCTCGCCAGCAGCACACCGTTTAACACAATACGCCGGTCCGGCTTTTGTTTCAGGTCGGCTTGTTTACCCAGCACGGCTACCAGCACACCTAAGCAGATTGCGCCGACAAAAAGCCGGTAAAAGGTCAGTTCGGCGGCGCCAAGGCCGGATAAACGCGCGATGACACCACTGCTGGCCATCGACACTGCCGAACATAGGGCCAGGATCAGATAAAAATTCACAACAACTCCGTGGGATCAGGTGCCCGGCGAGTCGACGCCGGGCCTGGTATTGACTTATTCCGCCATCGGCTGGATCTGTGCCTGCTGGATCACCGCCTGATTCAGCGGGCCGGTGCGGCCGCCTTTGCCGCCGGTGTACAGGTTAAAGTGCTGCAGATAACTCATATTAAAGCCATCGCTGATAGTGACTGTACATTGTTCGCCGGCTTTGGCGCGGAACATGGCGCGGCTGGACCAACCGGCCTCAAGTGCGGTGGCAAGATGCGGCATCACCAGCGTCGCCTGTTGCAAACCAGACTGCGGACAATTGGCGCTCAGGCGTTTCACCACCGCCGTAATGCCGGTATTGATTGGGCCGTTATCGATAAAATACTGCAGACGCAGCGCGTGCAGGCCGTCGTGGCTGGCGCTGAAGTTCAGTTGCAGCTGTTGCTCCGGTGCGCCCCAGTTTTTAAACACCGGCTGATTGAGGTAATCGCTGATGTCATGATCAGCACTGACCAGGCCCTGACCGGCAACAAAGTTGACCGCTGCACCTGGCGTACATAAAGTGCGGCTTGGTTGTGAACTGAGGCCTGAATCTTTATAACTTTGCGTCAGGGCATAACACTGGCTGTAGGCCGCTTTGGCTTTGCTGTCAGTCCACTCTTGCTGACGTGGTTTGAGTTTCACCGGTACGCCATTTTTATACAGTGTGAAGCGGGTGTCAGTTTCGCCGGCCGCGTCAAAGCGCAAGGTCGGAATGCCTTTTTCATTGAGGCTCAGCTGCAGCAGTGGCTCTTTTGGCGCTAACAGTTTGCGTTTTTCGCTATTACTAAGACCATTGAGCGGGCCGGCGTTGTTGCTGCTACGTAGCTGAGTTACGCTGGATGCAGGTGCGTCAAATGCTTGCAGTTTCAGCACCAGCTCGTTGCGCTGTTGCGAGAAATCACTGAGCTTGAAACTGAATTGCTGATTGCCGGTCAGCACTTGCGGCTGGCCGTTCAGGCTTAATTGCGCCAGCCGGTAGACCTGGCCCCGCCGTGCTTGTAGTGGCAGCTCCAGCTGCAAGTCCAGCGTGGTGCCGGCCAGCGTCAGGTTCTGCAGGACCGGGTTATGACCAAGGTCTAGTTCACGCGCCAAATCAACCGGTATATACGGATTGATGTGAAGCGTGCCGGCTTTGAGCTCAGCGCCAAACAGCTGACCGGCCACCAAATCGCCGTAGGCAGCAACAGACCACAGCTGGCGCTCAGAATTAATCACCGGGCCGGATAAAGCGCCATCTTCCACATGGGCTTTTTGGCTGAGCCATTCCAGATTTTCCATATTGGATTGATTCAGCACCGCGCCCTGATACAACGACACGGCCACTTTGTGGAACAGCTCAGCCTGATTTTGCTGGCGCGCCGCGCGCAGCAGATAAGCGCTGACAAAAGGCCAGATGGCGCGGTTATGGTAAATCGGCACGTCTGGCAGCGCCGGGAAAATCACCGGTGGGCCGGCCTGGGTCAGCGGATAGTTTTGCAGAATTTGCTGGGCCTGCAGCGGCGAGGCCACGCCATGATTAATCGCCAGCGCCAAGCCCAATAAGTCATAGTGTTCAACGGCCAGCGGGTTATAGGCTTCACCGATATAACGCGCGTATAAACCCTTTTCCGGCAACCAGAACCAGCTGTTGATGGCTTGTTTAAGCGCCTGTGCCCATTGCGTAAGTTCTGCGGCGCGGGCCGGTTCCAGCGTTTTGGCGGCTTCAGCGGCGCGGCTTAACGCTACATAATGCAACACGTTGGTCGAGAGCGAAAAGGACTCTGCGAGGAATAAAGTATCTTTGGCAGTCCAGCTTGGGTAACTCTGCTCACGCCAGTCGAGGAAGGAGGTTTCGCCGCGATATAAACCTAGTTTGGTGTCAAAAATATAACTGCGGTCCTGCAGGATGGTATTACGCGCAATCGCATACCAACGCTGCTGCCAGGCCTCTGCGGCCGCCTGATTCGACGCGCCTTCCGGGTCCTGTGCGGTCAGGCCGCTGGCGGCTAACACCCAGACCACGCGGTCGGAACTGACCGGCCAGCTGCCGCCGGAACCGGTGTCCTGCAGCGCGACTTCGGTGTTTTCCACGCCGCGGGCAATCAGTTCTGGCCGCACTTGCGAGGTTTTAAACAGCAGGGAAGTTTGTGCGCGCTCTGGGTCCAGTGCGCTGAGGCCTAAATCCAGTGCATAAGATAAGTCGCGGGTCCAGACATAATGCCACTTGGCGCCGGTTTCAAAACAAGGGCAAGGCAGTGCTTGCTGGTCGTTAAAGCCCCAATCGGTAATTTCACTGACACTGTTTTGCTGACGTTCCAGCTGACTAAGCGCAAAGGCGGCATCAAACAGCGGGTTTTTACTGAGCAGCAGCGCGTCAGTGCTGGCCGGGCTGATGGTTTTCTCCACCGGTGCAGTTGCAGGCCCGGTTTTTAATACAAACTGCCTGCTGTTGACGCTGCCATCGTCATTTTTTTGCGTCAGCGCTTCAACACTGACACTGCCAAATTTACTTTGCAGCTGACGGCTTTGTAGTTCACCGGCCAGTCGCGTTGTGGTGCTTTGCGCGGCAACGGCTTCTGCGGGCAGTGCGCTGTCTGACTGTTCGCTGTCGGATTGGGGCAATTCAGTCTGGGGGATAGCTGGCTGCGCAACGGTCTGCTGCGCCAGCGTCTGCATTGAGAAAAAGAATAACGGAGAGAACAATAAAGCGGCCGGCAGCGCAGCTCCGGCGTTCAGACCGCGCAAGCCTCGGGTAATAGCATTCAGCAACATGGAGAAACCCAGCAAAAACCAACAAGAAGATGTCTGAGTGTACTCAAAGGGAACGGCTTAGGGTACACCCGGCGTCAGCTTTTTAGCGCTGAAAACATTGATCAGCGGTTGGAGCTTCTTCATTGTGTCAGATCTGCTCCAATGAGTTGCACATCCGCTTGGTTTCGTCCTGTGCTGCGCTGGTACTTGCCGCTGCCGGGGGTTGCCATTGCCCGGCTAACACCAGCGCGCGTTCGGCTTCGGTTAAAATACCGCGTAAGCGGGTACGCCGGCGCTGTTTACACGCGGTGGGTTCCGGGCTTAATAACGCTGCTCTGAATAACTCCGGCTGGTGAATCATGGCAAAAGCGCAGCTCCAGAATAAATAAGCGCTGTGACGCAATAATCCTTGTTGCTGTTCCTGTTCCAGCTGCACGATGACCGGTGATAACAACACTGGATTGGCGAGAATTTTATCGACCATGGCACTGTGTAACTGCAAAATTGTCGCGTCGATGCTTTTTTCCTGTGCGCCTTTGGGGCTGTCGAGGCGGGAGTGACGTCTTCTGGTTGCCTGACGGTCTGGCAAACTGCCGCTGCGACGTTTTTGCAGGAACTGGTCAAAGCGCTGATATTTATCTGGTGCAGTCATTGGATTCTGGATTCTGGATTCTGGATTCTGGATTCTGGTTGCGCTGGGCTGATTTTACTGCTGATTTTACTGTAAGTGCGGGCCGGTAGATCAATGAAAATCCCGGCTTGGGATCGGTAAAGTTGGCAGCAATGGATCCAGGCTTTCTATCCTGCCCGCCACCAGATGGCAAACCAACCCTTCACGCTGCAGCACACCATGCACCAGCCACAGCCGGCTGCTGATAAAGGTTTGTTGCTGCGCCAGCGCCGTTGCCTGCCAGACAATCAGGTTGATTTGGCCGGTCTCATCTTCCAGCGTGACAAAAGTGACGCCACCGGCAGTGCCCGGGCTTTGCCTGACTGTGACCAGGCCTATGACTCTTATCATCTGGCCAGGGCGGACTGCCAGCAAGTCACAGGCGCGTTGCAGCGATTGTTTCGTCAGCGCCGGCTGCTGGCGTAACAAGGCGACTGGATGCAGCTGCAGGCTCAGGCCCAGGCTCTGATAATCCTCGCCCAGCTGCTGCCAGGCGTCCGGTGCCGGTAGTGGACAAGACGACAGGTCAGGCTGTTGTGCTGCAGAGGGGGCGGCAGGGCTGTCGCCTGCTGGTTCGACCGTCAGATCCAGCCCCAGCTGTTGTAAAAGCGCGGGGCTCGCGGCGCTGGTATGTTGTGGCTGGCGCATCAGCTGATGGAGTGGCTGATGGGCTGGCTGGCGAAACAGCGGCAGCTCATCCAGACGGTCCAGCAATTGCCAGCGGCTGGCAAAGCGGTGGCCGCACAGCGCTTTCAGTGCATCACTGCTGGCCAGCGCATTGAGCTGGTCTTGCCTGAGACCGGTTTGTTTCAGCTGGCTTAAGCTGGCAAAGCCGTCGGCCGGGCGCTGTTGCAAAGCCGGCCGGAGCAATTCCTGCTGCAAGCCTTTGACCTGACGTAGCCCAAGCCGCAGCGCCGGGCCTGTGTCGCTTTGTTCAATCTGATGATCCCAGTCTGAGTGCTGGATACAGACCGGCAGCACCTGCAGACCATGGCGTTTGCCATCCTGTACCAGCTGCGAGGCAGAATAAAACCCCATCGGCAGGCTGTTGAGCAACGCCGTTAGAAATTCAAGCGGGTAATAACATTTCAGCCAGGCCGAAGCATAAGCCAGCAAAGCAAAACTGGCCGAATGCGATTCCGGAAAACCATATTCACCAAAACCACAGATTTGCGCGAAGATTTGCTCAGCAAAGCTTTGCGGGTAGCCCCGCTGTAACATGCCGTCGATCAGTTTGGCTTTAAACTGCAGCAGTTCGCCGGTTTTTTTCCAGCTGGCCATAGCCCGGCGCAGCTGGTCGGCTTCACCGCCGGAAAAACCGGCCGCGACCATTGCCAGTTTAATCACTTGTTCCTGGAAAATCGGCACGCCCATAGTGCGGCTTAGTACCGCTTCCACGGCAGGGGACGGGTAACTGACCGGTTCCAGACCGTCGCGGCGACGTAAAAACGGATGCACCATATCGCCCTGAATAGGGCCTGGCCGCACTATGGCAATTTCGATGACCAAATCATAAAAACACGCCGGTTTTAATCGCGGCAACATGCTCATCTGCGCGCGCGATTCAATCTGAAATACACCAATCGTATCGGCCTGCTGGATTTGCCGGTACACCGCCGGGTCATCACCAGTCTGACTAATAGTTGCCAATGTCAGCGGTTGTTCGCGTTGTTGATTCACCAGCGCCAGCGCTTTACGCAGCGCCGATAACATGCCAAGTGCCAGAATATCAACTTTCATCAGGCCCAGAGTTTCCAAATCGTCTTTGTCCCACTGGATCACGGTGCGCTCGGCCATACTGGCATTTTCTACTGGCACCAGCTCATGCAAAGGCCCGGCGGAAATCACAAAACCACCGACATGCTGGGATAAATGTCGTGGTTTGCCGCGGATTTGTTCTACCAGCTGGATCAGCTGCCGCGCCGGCAAACTGTGAATATCCAGGCCATGTTGTGCCAGCTGTTGCCACCAGCTGAGATCAGGATGGCGCCGGTTCAGCTGTTTCAGCCAGTATTCCAGCTGCGTGATAGCAAACCCCAAGGCTTTGCCGACATCGCGTACGGCACTGCGCAGCCGGTAACAAATCACAGTAGCGGCTAAAGCCGCGCGCTGCCGGCCATATTTCTGATAAATGTACTGGATCACCTCTTCGCGGCGTTCATGCTCAAAATCGACATCAATATCCGGTGGCTCATCGCGCTCTCTGGAGATAAAGCGCTCAAATAACACGGAAATTTTGCGTGGGTCGACCGCGGTGATTTGCAGGCAATAACAGACGATGGAGTTCGCGGCAGAGCCACGGCCCTGATACAAAATCTGCTGCTCACGGGCAAAGCGGGCGATATCGGCGATGGTCAGAAAATAATAGGGGTAGTTCAGCTCGGCGATCAGCTGCAGCTCGTATTCAATTTGTCTGGCGATGTCCGGGGGAACGTTGTCGCCAAAACGGACAACACAGCCTTCTGCCACCAGTTGTCGCAGATGTTGCATCGCTGTAAGCCCTGGCGGTACCAGCTCGGCCGGATATTCATACTGCAAACTGTCGAGGTTAAACTGACAAAGCGCCGCAATTTCACAGCTTTGCGCCAGTAAATCTGCACTGAATAAATGTTTCAGCTTGCTGATGGGCCTTAAACAGCGCTCCCGGTTAGCGGATAAAGCCAGACCGGCGTTGGCTACGGTCTGACCGAGCCGGATAGCGGTCATCACATCCAGCAGCGGCTGCTGCGCCGCTTCATGCATCAACACGGCACCAACAGCACAGGCGGGTAAGTCAAACTGCTGGCTGAGCTGCTGACAATGTTGTTGTAAATCGTGGTCCTTGGCATCCAGTGTGCGTTGCTGCGCCAGATATAAACGCGGGCCGAACTGACGTTTCAGCCAGGCGCCCCAGTGCTGGTCGCTTTGAGAAATGCCGCTTGGCAACCACAGCACCAGACAATCGCGGCAACTTTTTAAATCCCATTCATCAAGCTGGTACTGGCCTTTTTCCGCGCGCCGCCTGCTGTTGCTGATGATGCGACACAGTTCGGCATAAGCGCGCCGGTCCGGACAGAGCAGCACCAGCTGTAAGTCGGCGGTGAAGCGAAAATAAGCACCGACAATCAACTGCAGTTTCAGCTGCTGTAGTTTGATTTGACGATGGGCCCGCACCACGCCGGCTACTGAACATTCATCAGTCAGTGCCAGCGCCTGATAACCGAGACTGGCGGCGGTAGTCACCAGTTGCTCCGGGCTCGCGGCAGCGCTCAGAAAAGAGAAGTTGCTTTGGCAAAACAGTTCGGCGTAGGACATCAGGCAAATACTCCATGCACAAACCACTGCTGCTGTTCAGTGCGATACAGCCATAACCAGCGGCCGTCGGCACTTTGTGCCGTCAGATAATCCCGCGCTTGTGCCTGGCCTTGCCACCAGTGGCTCTGGATGCGTTCAAGCCCCGGCATCAGCTGCACCTGCTGTTGCAGCGGCACAGGCGCTGCAAATAAAAATGCCGGGCGGTGTGGCGTGGCAGATAGCGTGGCAGAGAGTCCTGGTGCCAAAGGCGCTGCCGTGGGGGCTGAATGGGTCGACTGCGCTGGGGTTTTTACTGCTGCTCTGGACACTGCTGTGGCATACAAGGCTGCTGGCTGGTGTAGCTGCAGAGCGGCCATTTCAGGAGCTGGCAGCTGTGGCGTGATTGTCTGCTCGCCGGCTTGCTGCAGGGCCTGGCTGCTGCCTGCGAGCTCCGGCAAAAAGGCGGCATGTTCAGTGGGCCGGCGCACCTGTGCAGTGCCGAGTTTGGCCTGCAATAGCCCAACCAGCTGCAATGGGCTGTATTGGCCTTGTTTGCCCTGATACAGATCGGCACTGTGCATCTCTTCTTTACAGTACTGACTGGCCTGCAGTTGCATAGCAAGAACTGGTGCCGGCAACTTTAAGGCCTCGAGTTTCAGTTGCCATAAGGCCAGCCAGCGCTCAGCTAGGGCTTCAGCCTGCGGTGAATGTAGCTTCAGACAAAGTGGTGGCTGATCGCGCAGGCTCAATTCCAGCTGCAGCTGATAACAGCGGCGGGCCCGGCGCTGCAAATAATGTTGCAGTTGCAACAGCAGGTGCCGCAGTGGCGCCAGTAATTGCGGGTGATGTTCAATCTGGTACCACAATTCAAGCCGGGCACAGAACTGCTCCGGCGGCTGGTAATAATGCAGCAGTGGTGGTAACTGACCTTGGATCTGTTGCAGATAATGCTGCAATTCTGCACCAAAACGTCGGCTCAGCTCGGTCGCCGGTAACTGCAGCAGGGCGCCAAGCTGGCCGATGCCAAGCCGTTGCAGCTGCTGTAATAATGCGGGCGTTAAATCAAGCAGCGTGACCGGACACTGCGAAAGTGCTAAGCGCTGCGCGGCCTGGGTTGGCGCTATCTGACCGGGCTGCGTCAGGCACAACAACCGGGCCGCTTCGGCAGTGACAGCCCCGCCGTACTGAAATTGCAGGCCCGGCTTTTGTTGCAGCAGCTGTTCCAGTTGCTGGAGAAAACTATCCAGCCCGCCATAGAGTTGCAGCATCGGGTCCAGGCGTAGCCACAATGCAGCAGGCGGCGCCAGTGCCAGATCGGCACAAAGCTGATAACAATCCTGTGCCAACAGCTCCAGCAGCTGTTGTTCCAGCTCACTCTGCCAGGGCAGGACCTGTAGTGCGGCACAAAGCGCACAGGCATGCGCCAGGCTCTGACCAGGCCGGATGCCCAAGGCCTGCGCTGCCGGATTCGCCTGTTGTACCTGCAACTGTTGTGGATGCAATAACACCACTGGCTTGGATAAATCTGGTGTTGCCGCATCCGCCTGCAGCTGTGGCAATAAATCCAGCTGCAACTGCGGAAAATACAGATAAAGCCATAGGGTCTGCATCAGCGGCCCCCTGATCGCCGGAGTTTGGCTGCTATGGCGTTCAATGGCCTGAAATTTTTCATCGGTCAGATCGCCAAAGCAGCAGGGGCAGTCAGTTGTTCTTTCTGCGGCGACAGTGCTGGCTGAACCAGCCTTGGCCAGCGCTGACTGAAATTAACCAGCTGCTGTGCGCCGGGCCAGCCGCCGCGACGTTTTAACACCCGCACCTGCAGACCTTGTGGGGCGGGGCTCAGCGCAAGACTCAGCCCAACAGGTAAACTCAGCTGCGATGGCTCGGAGGGGCGCAGCAGAAATAACTCAGCCTGGCCCTCTGCTGCAGCCAGTTGTAAGCGTTTGAGGCGGGCAATATTCAGCGATTGCTGCCACAACAATACTGTGCTGCAGCTGCCGCTTTTCAGGCATTGTTCGGCGGCCCACAGCGCATCCTGCTCCTTTGCCCGCACTTCGAGCTGTTGCCACAGCGGTAAGCCCTGACTGCGCAGAAACGGTGCATGTAACTGGGCGGGGGCGTTGATATAGACCTGTAATTTATTCCGGCTGCTTTGCTGTTGCAGATGGGGCAGTAGTAACCGAAATTCACCGATACCAAAGGCTGTGCGCAGTTCAATCACCTGCTGACAAGGCCAGCCGCCGCCGAGTAAGACGTCGAGCTCAGCGAAACCGGTCGGACACAGCGCTTGTTCCGGGCGCGGAGCCTGGTTCAGATGCCAGACATGACCTTGTTGCTTCAGTTCAGACAGCTGCATAACTTCACCAATATACTGTTTATATATACAGTATATTGCTTCAGTTTGATGCTGCAAGAGGCAGGCAACAAAAATGTCAGGCCAACCTGTTCAGACCCTTTGGTGCAAGACAGACGACAGCTCTGTAACCAGAGCTGTCCCACTTTTTCTACCGGTTATCTGAAAGATTTTAAAAATAAAGCAGTTAGCAAAAACTGAGGGGTGACGGCTGCCAGCCTTTGTTACAGTCTGAGGCCGGCTATTCACAACTATTTCCTGCAGATCTGCGACTCTGATCATGGCGATAGCAAACAGGAGAGCCATCATGCGTACATTGTTATTAATCTGTTGTGTGTTAACCAGTTCAGCCGTTGTAGCCCAACCCCAATATGTGGCGGCCGATCAGTCGATGGAAACGGCTTTATGTATCAGCGCAGCTACTGATAAAAAAGCTGATTTTAAGCAAGAGCTGAGATACAACCGGGTTGGTGCGGCCGTTGCGGCCAACAAGCTGGTCTGCAATGACATGCCGGTGGCCAGTTTTGCCTTTCAGGCCGGTAATACCGCGGTGTATCAGCATCTGAAAAAATATGTGCGTGGTCATGTCGATATTCAGGACATTGCCGCCAAACCGCTGCAAGGCAGTGTGATGGTGCAGGGTCGTTGAGATGACCGTAAGCAGTTGCGCAAAGGCCCGCGCCAAGCGGGCTTTTGCACTGTCAGCTACGGGGCAACCCCAGGGCTTTATCAAGGTAAATCAAATAACAACGCAAAAACCGGTTCAGCGCCGCTGCTGAATTGCCAGTCAGTCAAATCGGCAATTTTCACCCCATCACCCGGCTGCAGACTGATATGCTGTTCGCCGCTTTGGCCGCTCAGACTACCTGACACCAGATGCAGATAGAGTTTACGTCCGGTCTGAGTCTGATAGTTCAAGGCACTTTGCGCGTCCAGCCGCAGCTGAAACAGTTTGGCATTTTGCTTCAGCAGCAGGCTGCCTGCCGCGCCATCTTTCGAGGCAATCAAGGTCAGCCCCGGCGTTTGGGCAAACGGCTTTTGCTGATAACCAGGTTCACCACCCAGGCTGTCCGGTTCAATCCAGATTTGCAGGAAATGCAGGTGCTGATTGGCTCTGGCGTTAAATTCGCTGTGCATAATACCGCGACCTGCGCTCATCAGCTGATATTCACCAGCCGGCAATTCGGCGACCTGACCGGTGGAGTCGCGGTGCGCAATGACACCATCGAGCACCAGACTGATAATCTCCATATCGCGATGGCCATGCGTATCAAAACCGGCACCTGGGGTGACACGGTCATCATTGATCACGCGAAGGGCAGAGAAGCCCATTTGCGCCGGGTCGTAATAACGGCCAAAGGAAAAACTGTGGCGGCTTTGTAACCAGCCAAAATCTGCACTGCCGCGTTGACTGGATTTTCTTAATTCGATCATCAGATGACTCCTGTAAAACTTGTGAGCGTCAGACGGCAACCACCGGGTTGCCGTGCTTTGCGATGTTGCTTCAGGCCAGTTTTTTTGCCAGCCAGTTGTCGATGGCAAAGCGACCGGCACCGCTGAACGTCAGGGCCACGCTGATAGCCAGCAGCGACAGGGCAAATTCATAGCCGTTGTTGCTCATAAACAGGCCGTTGGCAAAGTGCACGCTGAAAATCGCCACCAGCATGGTGATTGCCAGCACAAAAGCCGCCGGGCGGGTTAACAGACCCAGGATTAACGCCAGGCCACCGAAGAATTCAGCACCACCGGCCATTAATGTCAGTGGAATACCAGGAGTTAACCCGATGCTTTCCATCCAGCCGGCAGTGCCTTGCAGGCCATAGCCGCCAAACCAGCCAAACAGTTTTTGTGCGCCGTGTGCGGCGAAGATGATGCCGGCAGGAACCCGCAGCGCCAGACTGCCGATGCTGTTGGTTGAGTCTTGGGTGTTTTGTACGAAAGTTTTGATTAAATTTTTCATCTGTTTTGCTCCAAATCTGCTGTTAAGGTTTTGCCGCATTCGCGATGACTACCTGCATTGCTGCCTGCGTTCTGCTGCGTTGAGATAAATGTAACCGGCTTGCTATTGGGAAAAAAGCGGAATAAATTGACACTAATATTCAAAAAATTTGAATTAAAAGGAATGGCCGGATGGCACTACAGCCTGTATTGACGCTGGAGGCGCTCAGAGCGCTGGATGCTATTGATCGTAAAGGAAGTTTTGCTGCAGCTGCCGAGTCACTTTATAAGGTGCCTTCGGCACTTAGTTACACCATCGCGCGCTTAGAAAGCGACCTTGGCGTGCAATTATTTGACCGCAGCCGGCAAAAGGCCCAGTTAACGCAAGCGGGGCAACTGCTGCTGCAACAAGGCCGGCATTTATTGCTGGCCAGTCAGCAATTAGAGGAAGCGGTGCGCCAGCTCGATACCGGTTGGGAGCGGCAACTGGTGATCGCGGTGGACTCAGTAGTGCCATTGCAGCCGTTATTCAGTCTGATTGACGAGTTTCATCAGCTGGGCCGGCTGACGCAAATAGTGTTGTCGGAACAAGTGATGGCGGGCGGTTGGGAGGCGCTGCAAAGTGGCCGGGCTGATTTAGCGGTTGGATTATCCGGTGAAGGGGTGTCCGGTCAGTTTCAGTTGCAGCCGATGGCGCAGCTGGATTTTGTTTTTGCGGTGGCGCCGCATCATGAGCTGGCGCAGCTCAACCGGGTGGTGACGCAGCAGGACTTACAACAGCAAACGGCGATTGTGGTCAGTGATTCAGCCTTGGACTTACCAGCGCGGGATTCCGGCCTCTATGACAGCCGGCACCGGGTGGTGGTCAGCAGTATGCAGGCCAAAATCGCCGCGCAGCAGGCCGGACTTGGCGTGGGTTTTTTGCCAAAGCACCTGGTCAGTGATGAGATCCGGGCTGGCCGGCTGGTTGCCAAAACCTGCGAAGTGCCGCGGGCCGGCACTATGATGTATCTGGGCTGGCGTCGACAGAGTCAGCCGGGGCAGGCATTGTTATGGTTCAGCCGGCAACTGAGCGAGTATGACTGGGCGGCCGTATTTCATGCGCCATATTAAAAAAACAGCCACTGACACAGGACCAACAGCATGCAATTAGGTGAACATCGCGGTGTGATTTTTGATTTAGACGGCACACTGGTGGATTCGCAGCTGGATTTCGGTCTGTTATGCCAGCGGCTCGGTTGGCCGGCCGGGACGCCCATACTTGAACATCTCGCGACGGTCAGAGACCAACGCGAATATCAGCGCGCGCTTGGCATTATCGAACAATTTGAGCTGGAAGGCGCGGCAGCGGCACAGTGGATGCCGGGCGCAGCCGACCTGCTGGCGTTGCTGCAACAACAGCAAATCCCGACCGCGATTCTGACCCGTAATATGCGCAGCGCCACCTGGCATTGTCTGGAACGCCTCGGGATTGCTGTAGATATAGTGCTGACGCGGGAAGATGCACCGGCCAAGCCAGACCCGGCCGGCTTGCTACAGATAGCCAGCGCCTGGCAGCTGCCGCCCGCTGAGTTAATTTTTATTGGTGATTTTCATTTTGACCTAGCGACTGCGCGGGCCGCCGGCATGCCGGGCTGTTTGTACCTTAATGACCAGAATGGCCATTACCGTACACAGGCCGATTTTGTGCTGGCACATTTTGCTGACCTCAGGCTCTGTTATCAGCAGCGCTTACATCTGGTTGGGTAAAGGTTTGCATTTTCATTACATCCACGGTTTCTTCCCGGGCAAAAAACTGCAGAACATCAGCCAGATCAAAGACATTTACAGCATAGGTTGCTAGACTGCTCAGAGTTCCCAAAGTCAGTTTCAGCATTTTTCATTATCCGGCTTCATTAAATCTATAGCCGAATCAAAGGTGTGGCGTGTCAGTTGCAAAAATAAGTCCGTCTCAGGTCAAAATTGGTTATTTCATTCAGTTGCCGCTGAACTGGATGAAACACCCGTTTCTGACCAATAAATTTAAAGTCGAAAATCATGAACAAATTGCCATTATTCAAACGCTGGATTTGGAATTTGTTTATTTCTTTCCGGACAAAAGCAGTGTCGAAATTGCTGAAGATGCAGCGCCGGCAGCCGAACTGGCGCAACAGGCCAGTGAGCTGCGTTATAAACTGGAGCGGGAAAAAAACGAGCGGATAGAACAGGCTAAAGAACAGCGCCGTCAGCTGCAGCGCACCGAAAAAGCTTTTGAGCAGTCGATGGTGCAGGTGCGCAATGTGATGTCGAAAATTGGCAGCCGGCCGTTGCAGGCTGTTGATGAAGCGACCGGCCTAGTGAACCAAATCGCTGACACTATCATCAACGCCGATTCGTTAGTGCTGCATCTGATTTCGCAAGCCGGTAAAGAGCAGGAAAGCATTTATTTTCATGTGCTGAACGTGTCAGTGTTATCGATGATGCTGGCAAAAAATCTCGGCATGACTGCAGAGCAGGTCAAGCTGACCGGCCTCGGCGCTTTGTTCCACGACATTGGCAAGCTCAAGATCCCAACGCAAATCCTGCGTAAAACCGAGCCTTTAACGGCGCCAGAAGCTAACTTACTAAAAATGCATACTCGCTACGGCATTGAACTGCTGAAGCTGACGGAGTCTTTCCCCAAAGCGGCGTGGCCCGTTGTCGAGCAGCATCATGAATATCTGGACGGTACTGGTTATCCATTGGGTTTAAAAGATGCGGAGATTGACGCCATGGCCAAAGTGGTCGCCGTGGTCAATGAGTTTGATAATTTGTGCCACCCGGTAGATGTCAGCAAAGCACGCTCACCGCATCATGCCATGTCGTTTTTGTTTAAAACGATGAAAGGCAAACTCGGTGCCAGTGAAATGGGTCAGTTAATCAAGATGATGGGCGTCTATCCGCCCGGCACTATTGTCCAGCTCAGCGACGACCGGGTCGGGCTGGTGATGTCGGTCAACAGCGATCAGCTGTTGTACCCGAATGTGCTGGTGTATGATTCACAAATTCCCCGCCTGGAAGCACCGGTGATATCGCTGCAGGAAGGCAAACTGAGTATTGTCAAAGTGCTGAAGCCTTCAGCACTGCCGCAGGCAGTGTATGAATATCTGAATCCGCGGGCGCAGGTCAGTTATTTTATTCAGGGCAATGACCGCAAATAATCTGGCCAGCGCTGTGGCGCTGCGCAGCCTCTTACCAGCCGGCATCATCTTGAATCAGCCCGGCGTTGAAACTTCGGAACGCATTCGTGCTGCAAGCTAATGTGCTGTTGCTGCTGGCGGCAGCTATTTGGGGTTTTGGTTTTGTCGCCCAGCGGCTGGGGCTCGATAGTCTCGGGCCCTTCGCTTTTAACGGTGTGCGTTTTTTGCTTGGGGCCTTGAGTTTGCTGCCATTGGTGCTGTGGCAGAAGCAGCGCAGTGGCTTACAGGGCGCTGATTTTTCAACGATGTGGCGCGCTGGTTTGCCGGTTGGCATTTTGCTGTTTATCGGTGCCAGTTTGCAGCAGGTCGCGCTGCTATATACCACTGCGGCCAAAGCCGGCTTTATCACCGGTTTATATCTGGTGCTGGTGCCGCTGCTTGGCTTATGGCTGCGGCATAAAACCAGTGTCAATACCTGGCTGGGTGGGCTGGTTGCTTTGCTGGGGCTGTATTTTTTATCGGTCGACAGCACGATGCACATCAATACCGGCGATCTGCTGTTATTTGTCGGCGCTGTGTTCTGGGCCGCCCATTTACTGACGATAGACCACTTTGCGACGAAGCTGACACCGGTGCTGTTGGCGCTGCTGCAATGTCTGGTCTGTGGGGTACTGAGCCTCGTACTGGCTTTTATGCTGGAAACCGTCACGGTCGCTGCTGTGGCTGCAGCAGCCTGGCCTTTACTCTATGCCGGTATTCTGGCGACCGGCGTGGCTTATACCCTGCAAATCATCGGTCAGCGCCGCGCGCACCCGGCCCATGCTGCCATTATCCTCAGTCTGGAAACGGTATTTGCTGCCGTGGGCGGAGTCTGGTTATTAGGCGAAACCCTAACGCTCAGAGCTTTGGCCGGCTGCGCCCTGATGCTATTTGGCATGTTGTTGTCACAGTTACCACTACGCTGGCTGCTGCGCGCCTGGCATAAGCCTTAGCCTTTCTAAAACCGCAACTGAAACAATAATTCGGCTAAATCCGGTTGCCAGTGATATTGCGCCGGCAC
This sequence comes from Rheinheimera sp., assembly GCA_008015325.1. Taxonomy (GTDB): domain Bacteria; phylum Pseudomonadota; class Gammaproteobacteria; order Enterobacterales; family Alteromonadaceae; genus Pararheinheimera. The sequence goes on along the minus strand of SSFI01000014.1, from coordinate 65,243 downwards.
TTTGTTGCCACGCAGCAACACACCTTCAGATCGCAGCAAGGCACTTTGCTCAGCCGCTTCTGCGCTGCCGGGCGTAAACGCCAGGCTCAGGTTACTGCGCACCACCCGATACCAGGGCAGCAGTGTCGGGCTGTAGCCTAAAGCTTTTCCGACCAGCCGGGCGCGGCCGGGCAGGCCGGCTAAATCAGCGATTTGGCCGTAACTCGCCACCTTACCGGCAGGGATTTGTTGCACTGTTTGCCAGATCCGGCTGTAATGAGGGTTCATCTGCACCTGATATCAATAAAGTTTTGGAGTCTTTATGCCTGCAGCCCCCATCCCTGTCAAATTGCTGGAGAAACCGGAACCGCCCGGCAGTAACGAGTGCTGCGGCAGTGGCAGCTGCTGCCCTTGTGTCTGGGATTATTACCGCGAACAGCTGGCCCTCTGGCAGCAACAACAACAACAGCAACAACAACAGCAGCAGGAGCAATTGCAAGGTAGTGCCAATCCCACAGTTACTAATGCACAGCGCTAACTATGGCTCTTCGCTGTGCGCTTCCTTAATCAGTCGCTCATGGTATAGTAAAGCCCAAGCCCTCCTTGGTGCTACATAACGATAACAATCTATTGTGGGATCCCTATGACCTCAACACATGACGTGCTGGCTGGCCAGAAACAATGGCTGGGCCATCCGGTCGGACTCTTTGTCTGTTTTTTTACCGAAATGTGGGAGCGTTTCGCCTTTTATGGCCTCAAAGCGCTGCTGTTTCTTTATCTGACACAACACCATTTATTCAACGACAAAAACGGTTATCTGCTGCTGGGTACTTATGCCGGTCTGGCCTATGCACTGCCGGTGGTGGGCGGGTTGCTCGCTGACAAATATCTCGGCATGCGTAAAGCCGTGACTTTTGGTGGCGCGCTGATGGCGGTTGGCATGTTAGGCATGGCGTACAAAGGCACCCAAGCCAGTGCCGAAGGCGCTGCCGATGTGCTGGCGTTGCAAGTGATGTACGCCTCTCTGGCCCTGGTGGCGGTGGGCGTTGGTTTCCTCAAACCGAATATTTCCACCATTGTTGGCCGGCTTTATACCGACAATGATCCGCGCCGCGATTCAGCTTTTACATTGTTTTATATGGGCATTAATTTAGGCGCGATTTTCTCCAGTTTGTTTGTCGGCTGGATTGGCATTGCCTACGGCTGGGAATATGGCTTCGGCTCGGCCGGTATCGGTTTATTGCTGGGTTTAGTGGTGTTCTTAAAAGGCACTAAACACTTCCACGGTCAGGCCGAACCGACCAACCCAGCCGTGCTTGATGACAAAGTAGCGGGGCTGCGCCGTGAAACGCTGATTTATCTGCTGGCACTGGTTGGCGTCGCTGTGGTACAGCAAATTCTGCAGACCAGTATCGATTTTGGCGCTTTAGGTGCAATGCTCGGTTTGGCGCCCGGCGCGGAAATTACCGCCACTGAAGTGGTTGCTGTGGCACTGACACTGGTGCTGATGGTCTGGTGGTTTAAATTCATTTTCATCCAGTGTAATGCGCTGGAACGCGCCAACATGATTATGCTGATGGTGCTGACTGCCATTTCAGCAGTGTTCTGGGGCTTGTACGAACAAACCTATGGCAGCTGGCTGGCCTATTCGGACCGGGTGATGCAAAGCCCGACCTTTGATTTGGGTTTATTTAGTTTCGCGTTTAACTCGTCACAGCTGACTTTTGTCGCGTCGTTTTTTATCGTGCTGCTGGCATTTCCATTTGCCTGGTTATGGCCCTGGCTGGACCGTAAAGGCTGGAATCCGTCCGCGCCGAACAAGTTTGGCATTGCGTTGTTATGCGCCGGCCTGGCCCATTTTATCCTGCAATATGCTGCGCTGAACCCGCTGGAAAGTGGCCTGGCCGGTTTCTGGTGGTTCATCCTGGCGTATTTTGTGCTGGTCATCGGTGAAATGGCGTTATCGCCCATCGGCTTATCGGCTGTCACGGCGTTGTCGGTGGCACGGGTAGTCAGCCTGATGATGGGTGTCTGGTTCCTGGCTTCTGCTTTTGGTGAAATGATTGCCGGCCGTTTTGGCGCCTTAGCCTCAATGCCGGCCGGCACTGCGGTGCCGGATGCGTTGAATATCTATGCCGAAGTTTTTGCCACACTGGGCTGGGTTGGCCTCGGTTCTGCTGTGCTGATGTTTGTGCTGTCGCCAGTGCTGACCGGTTTGATTCGGCGCGCACAACAACAAGGATAGATCTATGCAATGGCTAAAGGATTGCCAAATCCGCGTTGGACAGATCTGGCAACAGCTGGATCTGTCGCAACGTTGTTACCTGATATCTGTGCTCCTGCTGCTGTGCTGGTTGTTCAGTCTCAATACCCAGCCCTGGTTGTTGGGATTACTTGGCATTAGTTTGTTTACCGCGGTTATAAATGACATCTGGCAAGGTTTTCTCCGGATCTGGCACAGCTTACCGGGCAAAACATTTATTCTGGTGAGCTATGCAATACTGGCGAATTTTTGTTTTGCCTTGGCTGACAGTTCGGTTAACAACCTGATTGGTGTCCGGCCCGAAGTCGTTCCCTTCAGTGTCAATCTGACCTTAATGCTGCTGGCACCGTTCTGGAGTTTCCTGCTGGCCTTTGTGTTACTGGCGGCCTATCTCATCCTGCATAGTGTCAAGCTGATGTTACTGGTGATGTTGCGCCCGCTGGGAGTCCGCAGTCACCACTTGCAGGGGGGGAGTTATCCTAAACTGTCTCTGACGGCTCGCCTGTGTTTTTTACCGGTCATTTTCATATATATGGCGGCTGCTATGAGTGGCTATCTGAACGGTAATACCACGGCGATTGAGTTGTTTCAGCAGCCGGTAACTGCAGCGCCAGAAGCTGCACCGCCCCGGTCTGCAGTGCCGGAAGTCACAGTGTTTAATCAACAGTTATCAGGCATATCGGGTATCAATCCTGAAGTACGCTGGATCAATCGGACTGTGGCGTGGTTCTTGTACCAGATAGAAAGCCTGAGTAAATCCCAGTGCGTGATGCAGGGCGCTGAACATCTGGTGCATCTGAATGATTTCGAAGTTCTGGTGATCACACCTGACGACAGCCAGCCGTATGGTTATCGCTATCAGGTGCGGGCCTGTGGTTCAGCAACAGGGCCAATGCCCCGCAGCAGCCATTAACCCCTCAGTCCCAAACCAGACTCTGCGCAGGTAACGGCCGCTGCTGACAGGCACCTTGGCGCGCAGTCGGCCGGCATGGCTTGCTGCGGGGTGCTCATAGCGCTAGGCTAGGTCTTTTGTCAGAATGGACTGTCTCAATGTATAAAAAACTGCTGGTTCCGGCGCTGCTGTGCAGTAGCGCCGTTGTTGCCGACGAAGGCCAATGGCAACCTTATCAATTGCCACAATTACAACCACAACTCAGTGCCCGCGGCATCACAGTGCCGGCAGCCGATTTGGCCGATTTAAGCAAATATCCGATGAATGCCATTGTCAGTCTCGGTTATTGCTCTGCGTCTTTTGTCTCACCGCAGGGCTTAGTTATCACCAATCATCACTGTGCTTATGGCGCTATTCAGCAAAATTCCAGCGCTGAAAATAATTTGATAGCCAATGGTTTTCTGGCCAAAACTCAGGCGGAAGAGCTGCCTGCCGGCCCGTCAGAACGGTTATATGTGACTGAACTGGTTGAAGATGTGACGGCGAAAGTCAGCGGCGCTTTGCCGGCAAAACTGACGGACCTGGCTCGCTTTGAAGCCATTGAAAACAACCGTAAACAGCTGATCCAGGCGTGTGAAAGTGATGCAAATTACCGCTGTAATGTGGTCAGCTTTCATCATGGCCTGCAGTTTTTCCTGATCAAACAGCTGATGATCCAGGACGTGCGGCTGGTATATGCACCGTCTGAAGCGGTTGGTAATTTTGGCGGTGATATCGACAACTACGAATATCCGCGCCACACCGGCGATTATTCGTTTTTGCGCGGTTATGTCGGCAAAGACGGCAAACCGGCAGCTTTTGCCAAAGACAACGTGCCTTACCAGCCAAAATTTCACTTAAAAGTGAATGCCGGCGGCGTCAAAGCCGGTGATGGTATTTTATTGGCCGGTTATCCGGGCCAAACCAGTCGTTACCGACTGGCCGAAGAAATTGCCTTTGCCCGCGACTGGCAGTATCCGGCGAGCGTCACCACATTTAAGCAAATGATCCAGACTATTGACGCTTTTGGTGTCAAAGATCCGGCCTTGCAGGTGCGCTATGCCTCGGTGGTTAAAGGCTACAACAACCGGATGAAAAAAATGCAGGGTCTGCTCGATGGCTTTAAAGTCACCGACATTCACGCCATTAAACAGCAGCAACAGCAGGAGTTACTGGACTGGATAGCGGCGGACAGCAGCCGCAAAGGCCATCAGCAGGCGCTGGCAGCGCTCAAAGAAGTGGTCAGTGCTGAACAGCAGTATCAGCAACAAACCTGGTATTTTGATAACGCCAAACGCAGCGATTTGCTCAAAGCGGCCCAAGACTTATATCGCCTGGCGCAAGAGCGACAAAAGCCGGATGCGGAGCGTGAGCTGGGGTATCAGCAGCGCGACCTGAAAATGTGGCAGGGCCGGTTAAAACGGCTGGACACCAGCTTTGCGCCCACGGTCGATTTAGCGCTGTGGAGCCAACAGCTTGAAGTTTATCTGCAGCAAAAACCGCTGCTGCGCGTCAAGGCGCTGGATGACGCGTTAGGTTTAGTACCGGGTATGACCGCCGCACAAATCAGCGCCAGCTTAAAACCCTGGTATGACAGCACGACCTTAGGCAGCAGTGCCGGGCGGCTGGCCTGGCTGGAAAAAACTCCGGCCGAGTTTGCTGCCAGTGCAGATCCTTTTATCAAAGCCGCAGTTGCGGTTTATCAGCAGCAAATCGCGCTGGAGCAGCAACAAAAGGCTATTCAAGGCGCTTTGTTAAAAACCCGTCCAGCCTATATGCAGGCAGTGATTGCATTTAATCAAAGCAAAGGTAAACCGGTTTACCCGGATGCCAACAGCACGCTGCGGGTCACTTACGGCCATGTTGACGGTTATCCGGCGGCTGATGGGGTCTATAAAACGCCATTCACTTCGGTGCGCGGTATGATTGCCAAACAGCAGCCAACAGGGGTTTTCCAGTTGCCGGACAATCTGGTGAAAGCCTATCAGGCGAAACAGTATGACGGTTATTATTATGCCGACCTTGGTGCCAAACCGGCGTTGCCATTTGATTCGGTGCCGCTGAATTTCTTATCAAGCGCCGACACCACCGGCGGGAACTCTGGCTCTGCGGTGATGAATGGCAAAGGCGAACTGATCGGCCTTAACTTTGATTCGACTTATGAGTCGATCAGTAAAGACTGGTACTTTAATCCGGCGATCACCCGCGCCATCCATGTCGACATCCGCTTTGTGCTGTGGATGATGCAATATGTTGATGGGGCGCAGAATCTGCTGGATGAGATGTCGATTGTACGTGACTGATATCACGCCAGTCTGAGCCCTTGTGGCAAGCAAAAACCGGGTTTTGGCCCGGTTTTATCTTGGGGTAACAAAATTTGTCCGGTCTGCGTCAGAAAATACTGAACAGCGCCGGGTTGAGTAAACTCAGGATCGACATCCCTTCTAAAAAGGCAAAGCTGCTGGCGTCACGCAGGTCATCTTTGCTCAGACCCAGTACATCCATAATTTGTTTGTCGGTTAAATCATAAAGCTGAAACACCTCAGAGTTGGCTTCACTTAATGCCAGACAACTGGCCAGATGCAGAATAAGACTCACTTTGTTGGCTGCCGAGTATTCAGGCTGATTGAGCTGTTTCAGCGGCTGAATAATGCGGTCCGGCAGCTGCCAGTGCTTCAGCAACTCTACTGTGCAGTCGGCATAAGTAAAGCCCAGTAGTTCTTGTTGTTTCAGCCAGGGTTTTTGGCCTTTTTTGTATTGGGCACAAATCCGGGCTATGTCCGGTTTTACCTGAACCACCACCAATTCCCCCAAATTATGCAACAGGCCGGCCAGATAAATCGGTTCATCTTTTTTCACCCCAAGCTTAAAGGCCAGATGTTTAGCAATCAGAGCAGTATTGATACTGTGCTCCCAAAACTTGTCCAGCGCGATGGCAGTGGGTTTCAGACTGGCAAAAGCTTCAGCGGCGCCGCTGGCCACCACCAGATTGTAAACCTGAGTTTCGCCCAGCACCTGCACGGCTTTTTGTACCGTTTCCACTTGTCTGGGAAAGCTGTACAAGGCACTGTTCGCCAGTCGTAGCAGCTTGGATGACAGGACTGGGTCATAAGAAATCAGTTCGGCGATTTCATCGATATCGCTGATTTCATCATCGATAATTTGTTTGATTTTCAGGCAGGTATCCGGCAAAGCGAAAATATCACCGACCTGAAGAGCACATTCGGCAGCGTTCAAGTTGCACTCCGTTTTTTTGCATCAATAAGCTTTATCTAGTGTTGCCGCCCAGCACTGATTTACAAGGGGGCAACGCGATTTTTCGGACATTTTTTCTGTCATGTAATGGCCATCATAACTTCACACCCCTGTCATGCACTACAGCTAACGTCTTGTTTTTTCTGTTCAGGAGCGACAAATGAAGGCGTTAAAAGTTTCGCTGGCAGCTTTGCTGGTCTCGGCGGCATTAAGTGGTTGCACATTAGAGGGTGACGACGGTGCACCGGGCGCGACAGGCCCGGCGGGGCAAACCGGTGCCACCGGCCCATCCGGCACTAACGGCAGTAACGGTCAGAATGCGCCGGTTGGCATGCAGCTACAGGCGGTAGCCCGCTATGTGACTGGCAGTTATGGCGCCGGTGCTGCGGAAATCACTGCGTTTCATGCCCAGTCCAAACGGATTTTTGTCGTCAATGGCGCGGCTAACCGGGTCGAAGTGCTGGATGCTGCTTCGGTTAAAAGTCAGGCCCTGTCGGACCCACTGACCGCCAATACGCTGACCAGCCAGCCTTTAACCTTGCCGGCTACAGTGACAGTGCGTAACAGCGCCGATCAGGACGAAACTGTGGCTTTAGGTTTTGCCAATTCCATCAGTATCCAGGGTCAGCTACTGGCGATTGCGGTGGAAAATAAGACCCGCAGTGAGGCCGGGGTGGCGCTGATATATGATTTAAGCCAGGGCGCGCCTTTGTTAAAACAAGCCATTCGGGTGGGTGCCCAGCCGGACATGCTGACGTTCAGCAGTGATGGCAAATGGTTATTGGTCGCCAATGAAGGCGAACCGGTGGCTGATTATTCGGTTGATCCGGAAGGTTCCGTTTCGTTGATCTCTGTATCGAATGGCGTGGCGGCCACACAAGCCAAAACTGTCAGCTTCAGTGCGCTGAACAGCGACAAAGCTGCGCTTGCTGCCAAAGGCGTGAAATTCGCAGGGCCTGCCAGCACCACCGTGGCGCAGGATTTAGAACCTGAATATATCGCACTGAGCCCGGACCTGAAAAAGGCTTGGGTCGTATTACAGGAAAATAATGCTATTGCGGTCATTGACCTCGCCACAGCGAAACTGGATAAAGTTTTACCGCTGGGTTTTAAAGACCATAGCCTGGCGAAAAACAGCCTGGACGTCAGCAACAAAGACGGTGTGAATCTGCAAACAGTGCCTGGTTTGTATGGCATGTATCAGCCAGACACGCTGCAAAGCTTCAGCTGGCAGGGCAGTGCTTTTTATGTCAGCGCCAACGAAGGTGATGCAAGGGACTGGGCTGGTTTCTCTGAGCAAAAACGAGTGTCGGCGCTGAAGCGCTCGGCAGCGTTAAGTGCCCGTCAGTCTTATTCAGCCGATGTTTTGGGCCGGCTCAATGTCACCAGGGCGCTGGGGCAAAATGCCAGCGGCGAATATGATGCTTTATATGCTTATGGCGCCCGCTCTTTCAGTATCTGGGACCAGAATGGTCAGCAGGTGTTTGACAGCGGCAATGATTTTGAACGTATCGCCTCCGGCGTCCATGGCGATAAATTCAATTCCAACCATCTGACGGTCGAGGGCGATAACCGTTCCGACGATAAAGGCCCGGAGCCCGAAGCGCTGGCCCTCGGCCAAATCAATGGCCGTACTTATGCTTTTATTGGCACAGAACGGATGAGCGGTATCTATGTTTATGATATTTCTAATCCTTATGCACCGCAGTTTGTCGACTACGCCTATAACCGCGATGTGAACGCGGTCTATAACATTAACGACGACAAAGTGCCCGCAGTGGTGACGGGCAACGTGGCACAAGCCGGTGATTTGGGGCCAGAGTCGCTGTCTTTTATTGCGCCGGCCAATAGTCCTACCGGCACACCGTTATTGCTGATGGCCAACGAAGTCAGCGGCACTTTGACGGTGTTTGAACTGACGCCAAAGAGTTAATCCCGCTTTGCCAGAACAGGCCGGCTGTTGCCGGCTTTGTTTCATATTCAAGGTATACCAGCAAAGCGGGAGCATTTGCCGGCGATACGATCAAATCCTGTACTGAATGCTAATTTTGTGTAAACTATTGTTTTACAGCATTCTTTTTTGTTTTTTTTCAAGTCGTCTATACTCGGCTTTATGGCCTTGAGTTTCCGGATACAACCTGAATTGCCAGATGGTTCAGCACAGAAGGACATCGTGAAAAGGTTATTTCTCTGTTTTTATTTGCTGTGGTGTCAGGCTGCTGTTGCAGGATCTGCTGCAGAAGTCTCGCCACCGGTTCGGGTCATCGTGCATCCGTCCGTTCAGGTTGATGCTTTATCGCCAGCACAATTACGTAGTATTTATCTGATGCGCCAGGTGGTCTGGCCTGATGGCGTCGCCATTCGTGTTTTTACCCTTGCGCCGCGTTCTGCGGTCAATCTGCAATTCTGCCGCGACCAGTTACAGCTGTTTCCTTATCAGCTGGAACGGGTCTGGCAAAAACTGACGTACTCCGGGACAGGAACGCCCCCTACCGAATTACAGGATCAACAGGCCATGTTGCAGGCAGTCGCCGCAACCCCAGGTGCCATAGGTTATATCGGGATACAGGATGAAACTCAGGTTGTTAAAGTCATTCCAATCAGGCCTTAGCGCTTGCCTGCTGGCAATATGCGGTCTGTCTGATACTGCTGCGGCTGATAGCTGGCAGTGGCATGGTTTTGTCTCACAGGGACTGATACAGGCGAGCGACAGTAATTTTGTCAATGATGACGGCGCCATCAGCACTGAACTGACTGAATTTGGCGTCAATGGCAGTTATCAGTTCAGCGCTGATTTACGCCTGTCTGGCCAGCTGATGTACCTCGATGGCGGCAATCGTTATGCATCGGGTGGCCGGGTCGATTATTTATTCCTGAACTGGACCGCGATTAACAGTCTGGACTGGCAGCTGAATTTATACGCCGGACGCTTTAAGAATATGCATTGGCTCTATTCCAGCACCCGCGATGTGCCGATGACCAGGCCGATGATAGTGCTGCCGCAGTCGGTGTATTTTGACGCTTTCCGCGATATCGCCGTTGGTTCCGATGGGATTGCCTTACAATCGACTAATACCACTGCCGCCGGTGAGTTTGAATGGATTTGGAGCTACGGCGCTACTCCTATCAGTAAAGAAATGTCGCGCCGGGTCATCGCCACACAACTGCAAGGTGATACCGAGCAAAAGTACGTGCATCAGGCGACCCTGTTTTTCCGGCCTGCAAATAGCCAGACGCAATGGGGCATCTCCTTGCTTGATTCCGGTTTTGAATATCGTCAGACACAGCCTGACCTGTTTTTTGACGGTGATTTTACCGTGCAGCGCGTGATGGCCAACTGGCGCTATAGCGCTGAATTATGGGAATTATCCAGTGAGTTGATGCAGGAGCGGGTGTTTGCCCGAGGTTTTTATCTGCCCGGTTTTAACCGCAATCAGTTTGCTCAGGGCGCTTTTTTACTCGGCAGCTATAACTGGTCGGAAAATACCCGGCTCTATGCCAGTTATGACTGGTACACGGCCAATAAAGATGACCGCGGCGGTGCTTTGCTGCCGCTGCAAAGCGGTGGGCTGATTGCCCGTTATTTTGGTTATCAGCGCGACTGGGGCCTTGGTATTACGCAGGAGCTGGACCGTAATCTGCGGCTGAAACTGGAATATCACTGGATCACCGGCACCGGGCGACTGGGGCCTAACGTGGTGCCGGCCATCGAGATTAACCGCAGTCGTCAGCACGATATCTGGGCGGTGCAACTGATGTATTGGTTCTGATCTTATGCGGCCATTTTTAAGTTTACCCTGGAAAATTCTGGCGCTGACTTTAAGCGCTTTGTTGCTGATGACGGTGGTGCTCACCAGTTTTGCCATAGTAAAAATGGAGCAGGACTTCCGTTTGCAGCAACAAAAGCAGTTGCAACTGCGCCAGCAACAGTTTGAACTGCTGAATATGCTGCTGGAAAACCAGCTGCGTAGCTGGCTTGAGTCCTTCACTGATATGGCAAATGTCCGCGAACAGCAGGATTTCAGCGAGTTTGCCACAGCATTGGCGCGCCACTATGACACCATAGCACTGCATCTGAATGTCGAACATCAATGGTTATTTGATAAAAACGGTGTGTTGCTCTACGCCTCGACACCGGAAGTGCCGGGCCGGGTGCGGCAGGCAGTGCAGCAGGTGTTGATGGAGCTGCAGCCTTTCAGCGAGATCGTCTGCGCCGAGCACTGCGCCAAGCTGGTACTGGTGCCGGTGCAAAATCAAAGCGGTGATGTGGCGGTGGCGGCATTGTCGACCACGCTGCTGGATGTGCTGGCGTCGCTGAAACAAGGTGTGGGTTCTGAAGTTGCTATTGTGCGGATTGAAGGCGAGCTGGAACGCCCGGCCCGTGAACTGCAGCTGCTGAGTTTATCCAATGCCAGCCGCATGGCCTCAGTGTTTGCGGCGCTGCCGGCTGAAGCCACAGTGAAACAGGCAATCGAAAGTGGTCTGCCGGTGCAGATTGGCGCCGAACATTATCTGATTAGTTTCCTGCCGCTGGTCGGCAACGGTCAGGGTTATTATCTGGCGGTGGTGGATGACACCAATAAATTTGCCCGCACCAAAGCGGACTATCAGTATCAGATTGTGATTTTTGCTTTGGTCTGTTTTGTACTGGTGGCGGTGCTGATTTATTTCAGTACCCAGCGGCTTAGTCTGCGTTTGCTGCAGATGGCGCGCCATTTACCGCTGTTGGCGCAGCGCCAGTTCCGCGAGTTTCGGGAACACAGTCAGAAGCCGCCTTTTGTTTTTACTGACGAGCTGGACGTGCTCGGCAACGCGGCCAATCAACTGAGCCTTGAATTGGAGCATCTGCATCAGCAGATTGAACACAATACACGCGAGCTGGAAAACATCGCGATGTATGACCTGCTCACCGGCTTACCAAACCGTAATATGTTGTTGTTCCAGCTGAAGAAATACCTAGCGGCGCTTGAACGTCATCCCGGACGGATAGCTGTGTTATTTCTCGACCTGGACAATTTTAAACTGGTCAATGATACCCAGGGCCATGCCGCCGGCGATTTGCTGTTGGTGGAAGCCGCCAACCGGCTGAAAACCTGTATCCGGCCAACCGATTTAGCGTCCAGATTCGGTGGTGACGAATTTGTCCTGGTGCTGCCGGATGTAATGTCTGACGAACATCCGGCGGAGGTCGCTAACCGTATTCTACAGGCCTTTCAGCAGCCGGTGGAGCTTAACGGTCAGCTGTTTTATGTTTCCGGCAGTATCGGCGTGGCGATGTCGTCTGATCCGCAATCCTTACCGGATGATTTAATTCGTCAGGCCGATATTGCGATGTATAACGCTAAAGAGCAGGGTGGTGCCGCTTTTACCGGCTATGACCAGCAAATGTATCAGCGTCTGTCGAGCCGCATTCAGCTGGAAAGTGACATCAAAGACGCCATTCGGCTGCAACAGTTTTATCTGGTGCTACAGCCACAGATTGAGCTATCCAGCGGCCGCTTAGTTGGCTTTGAAGCGCTGCTGCGCTGGTCACATCCGCAGCGTGGTATGGTAACACCGGACGAGTTTATCAGCGTGCTGGAAAATTCGCCGCAAATGGTGGAACTCGGCTATTGGGTATTCCGGCGTAGTTTTGAACTGGCGCAGCAATTGGTCGGTCAGGGTTACCGCCATATCCGTATTGCGATTAATTTATCCGCCGGCCAGTTTCTGGACCCGCAGTTGCCAGAGGTGCTGCAGGGCTTGCTGGACGAGTTTGGTTTGCCGGCTCACCATTTTGAGCTGGAACTGACCGAACGCACGCTGGTGAAAAACATTGAAACCACCTTGCAGATGATGCGTCAGCTTAAAGCCATGGGCTTTTGTTTTGCCATTGACGACTTTGGCACCGGCTATTCCAGCCTGAGTTATTTAAAACAAATGCCGGTCGACATTATCAAAATCGATAAATCCTTTGTGTTTGGCATGCTGGAAAACGATGCGGATTATCAAATCATCGTCTCCACTATCGCGATGGTGCAAAAGCTTGAACTCACTGTCGTCGCTGAAGGCGTCGAAAACCGCGCCCAGCTGCAGCTGTTGAAAAAACACAAATGTGATGTCGGCCAGGGCTATTATTTTGCCCGGCCGCTGGATGACGAACAGTTAAAGCAATTCCTCGTGGACGAAGTGCCGGACGGATTTCTGCGTTTATCCTGAATCTGGATTTCGCCGGCGTCAGCTTATCGCGAAGGCGAATTGATCAGCGACCGCCCAGGATGTGGCTGCATCTGATCATAACTTTCAACACGGTTACGGCCATTGTATTTGGCGAGGTACAATGCCTGATCGGCATGTCGCATCAGATCATTCGCCTGATAGCCACTGATCTGACTGTAGGACACGCCAAAGCTGGCGCTGAGTTTGAGTCCGGGCTGGATCTCGCTGCAATCGAGCTGCTCAATGGCGTCCCGGCAAATTTCCGCCAGCATCAGTACCTTATCTGGCTGACAGTCAGGCAGTACGATCGCAAATTCCTCGCCACCGATCCGGCCAAAAATATCGCCGCTACGAATAAAATGGTTACAGATTTGGACTGTGGCCTGCAGCGCTTTATCGCCAATCTCATGGCCGTATTTGTCATTAATCTGCTTGAACAAATCCAGATCAAACACAATCACGCCCAAAGACTTTTGCTGTTGTTTGCAGCGTTTGACCTGCTTTTGCAGCTGCAAATCAAAAAAGTGCCGGTTACTGATGCCGGTCAGGCCGTCATTTTCCGCCGCCAGTTTGTAATAGCGGTGCCGGCGTAGCAGGCGATAAGTGATGTAAATCAGCAGAATACTGGCAGTACTTAACAGCGTGATATAAATCATGCTGCGCTGTTCACGTTGATCTTTGAGCTGTGATTCCAGTTCCAGTACACGGAACTCTTCTTTCACCAGACGCAACTGTTGATTTTTATTCAGCAATTCGCCCTGGGCCCGCTGGTAAGCCAGAGCCTGTGCTGAACGCTCGTCGCGCATTGCACGCTCTGCATCGGCAAATTGCTGGTGGGCCAGAAATGCGGCTTCAAAATTACCCTGTTTGGCCAGCAATTCAGCCTGAAGCTTCAGACCGGCAACCAGCGGAGTGCTGTTGGGCAGGTTATGTGCTGTTTGAATTAATTTTGCCAGCATCTGCATAGCGTCAGCCGTTTTACCGAGTTCAGCCTGTGCCTGTGCAGTCACCTGATATGCCTGGATTAACAATCTGTTGTAACGGGTTTTTTCAATCTCCGGCATTGATTTCAGCATGAAGCTCAGGGCATCTTGCGGCGCTTTGTTGTTCAGGTGGAAAATGGCGCGATGCACATTAGCCAGCTGCGCGATCATGTGTTCACCTGCCTGTTCGCATTGTGCAGAAACCTGCTCAATTTCAGCTATGGTCTGGGTTATATTCAGCGCCTGCTGATTTTGTACATGCAGATATTGGCTGATGCACAGATCTCTGGGTTCCAGTTTTGCCCTGACCAATTGCTGCAGAAAATCCTCGCTTTCCCGAAAGAGCCCTGATTCGGAATAGATATTGGCAGCACTTAACAAGGCACGATTGCGCCATTTTGCATCTTCAACTTCAGGCAACATAGACATCGCAAAGGCCAGGCTGGAAAATGCATCAACAAATTGCCGGCGCACAATCTGCACATTTGCCAGCGTAAAAGCCGCGCGAAAACGCAAGATCACCGGTTTTGTCGGCAACATTAAAGCTTTAAACAGTTGCTCAGCCTGTTGATACTGATCGGTGTAAGCGGCCTGATATGCCAGTAAAAAGTTCAAATAATCGCGCTGTTCCGCAGTCATTTCAGCAGTAGCAAGGCGAAGTTGATTCAACAACGCCTCGTAGCGCTCCGGACTGGCACTGCGCTGCTCATCGGCTGCGAGCAGCAACTGATCAAGATCTGTTTTTTTGTCAGCCCAGCCAGTTTGTGAACAGATCACCAACAAGGCTGCGCCAAACCAACGTTGCCACCGATACATAACGACTAAAGGCTCTTTAGTGTTGCTGGATTTTCACTGGCGGATCTTCCGGTTCGTCTTCATCAGGTTGTTCGGGTTCGTCCGGCGCGACAATCAGGAAACAGCCGCGACCTGGTATCCCTGCGGCCTGAATTAATCCCGACAAATCAGCATTTTGCATTGCGTCAGTTAATTCTGCTGATAACTGAACTGTCGCTGCAATACGAATAATCTCATCCTGGCGTGCTGAAGCAGGCGCAGTACTGATCGCCAGCTGTGCTAAGACCTCGACTAACTCTGACATAATATCTTCCTTATGCTGAAACATAGCGACAGACACAGACGTGCAGTCCGATTTGAACAGGCTGTGCCGGTATTTACCGGTACCAATGTGTCAGTAAAACAGGTTCTGGGCCGACTGAAAAGCTAATTTCACAGTCATGCTTTGAGATCTTTAGTCACGTGTCAACATTGGGCTGATGTTGTTGCTTTAACCACTGGTGCTATGTTAATCATCGGTCTTCGTTTATCAGGATTATTAAATTTATGCAAAAGGGCAGACTGGTTGTTCTGGGGACAGGCATTATGTTATGCGCCCATATCACTCCGGTAGCCAAAAGCCACTTGCAGGCTGCCGATGTGGTGTTTGCTGCGGTGACTGACGCGATCACCGAGCAATGGTTGCAGACGATGCATCACGATGTCCGCAGCTTTGCGCCGCTGTATGAATTGGGTAAATCCCGCCATGAAACCTATCAGCAGATGATTGATTTGATGCTGACCGAAGTGCGGGCCGGCAAGTTTGTCGTCGGTGCTTTTTATGGTCATCCCGGCGTTTTTGCTTATGCGCCGCACAAAGTAATAGCGCTGGCGCGGCAGGGAGGTTATGACGCGCAGATGCTGGCTGGTATCAGTGCGGCAGATTGCCTGCACGCTGATTTGGGCATAGATCCGGGCCGGGTTGGTTGTCAGTATTATGAAGCCAGTCAGTTTATGTTCTATCAGCGCGTGGTGGACCCGAGCGCTTATCTGGTGTTATGGCAAATCAGTCTGGCCGGCGATCGCAGCATTGCCCGGTTTGATACCGGCGAGGCTGAATTGCTGTTGTTGGTTGAATTATTGGCGCCGCACTATCCTGCTGAGCATCAGGTGGTGATTTATGAAGCCGCCAGTATGCCGTTTGAACAGCCGCGGATGGACTGGATTGCGCTTGGCGATCTACCGACCGCGCGCCTGACACTGAAATCAACGCTGGTGTTGCCGCCGTCCCGGTCGCTACAGAAAAACTCCCAAATGCTGGCGAGGCTGCAGGCGTTGCAGGAGCGCTGATGCTGTCGGTTGCTGACTTCACTTTGCAACAGGCTGGCTGCCGGCTGCGACCGGTGTGTGCAGCCGATGCCAGCGTACTTGTGGCGATTTACACCGACGCCCGTACTCAGCAGTTTGTCGGGCAATTACTGACCGACGCTGATGCCATCGACCGTATCGCAGCTTGCGCTGAAGCAAACCAACAACCGCAACGGCAAAAATTTTATCTGGCATTAGAAAACCCGCAGCAACAGTTGGCCGGTATGCTGGCGGTATTTAACATCGAACCTGCTTTGGGTTTACTGGAACTGGGAATTATGTTGCTGCCGGGCCGTCAGCAGCCTGGACTTGCCAGGACAGCCTATTCAGCGCTGATTGAACGAGCCTTTGCGCTTGGATTTTTCCAGGTTTTTGCCAGCATGCAGCCGCAAAACCTGGCGGCACTGCGCTTAGTCCGTCAGTGTGGCATGCGTCAGTGTGACATGGTTCAGTGTGACATGGTTCAGTGCAGTGCAAAACCGGCTGAAGTGCGTTATCAAATCAGCCGGCCCTCAAATTAACGCTGTACCGGCTGACACATTGGGCTGGTTTTGACCACATAAGGCCGCAGTATCGGCGCCATACCTTTGAGTACCTGCAGTGGCAGGGCAGAGGTGAAGCTGAAATCATCAGCGCCTTTACCTGGTACAAATGCGGTCAGGGTGCCGAAATAGCTGTCGCCTAAATAAAATACAAAAGTGGCGGTGCGGCTGGTCGCGGTGGATGCAACCGTTTTGCCGCGGATCACTTGTGTCGCCACGCGGTTATCACCGGTACCGGTTTTGCCGCCTACCTGTAAAGGTGAGCTGTCTGCTTTGACAAAACTGCCGTTTAACCGTCGTGCTGTGCCGTCCGCAACCACTTGACCTAAGGCTTTTTTCAGCGCTCGCGCGACTTCGGGCCGCATCACACGTTCGCCGGCGCTGGCATTAAAGCCCAGCTGCACTTCGTACGGCGTGCGCGCGGCAAAATGCAGGCTGTCGATGCGAATAGTCGGCAAACGTATGCCATCATTCTGGATAATGCCCATCAGTTCAGCGAGCGCAGCCGGTCGGTCGCCGGAACTACCCAGTGCAGTACCCAGGCTCGGCACTAAGTGATCAAACGGATAACCGAGTTTGGCCCAGCGCTGATGAATGTCGGTAAAGGCTTCGACTTCGAGCATGATACGGATGCGGGCGTCGCGCGCTTTGCGGTTTGGCGTTTTAAACAACCAGCGATAGACCTGCTGGCGCTGTTCGGCACTGGCTTCGATCACTTCTTTCATCGTCGCTTTCGGGTGATTATTCAGATAATTCAGTACCCAGAGTTCCAGCGGGTGGGCGCCGGCAATATAACCCTGATCCGGCAGGCTGAATTTGCCCGGGCCGTACTGCGCATACATATCCTGCAGTTTTTTATTGGTCAGTTTGTCGCTGTCCGGTAGTTTGTTGCGTAAAAAAGCAGCGAAGTCGGTGAAGCTGGCGTCCGGCAATAAATAGCGGTGCACGGCAGCCAGGCGGTCCGGCGTTTGCTTCAGACCATCAAAAAAGGTTTCCAGCCGCTCTTCCATCGGCTTTTGCTGATACTTGCGGAAGAAGCGGCGCAGAAATTCGCTGCCTTCTTTGTCGACAAACTTGCGCAGATATTCTTCCCGTTTCGGGTCATTGTCGGCGCGCAGCAATAACGAGGTGCTGCCTTGCGTCTGATAACTGCTGGCGTAGCTGACAATATCGCGCAGCAGACGGACAAATGGCAGGTTATGTGATTGCTGTAATGACTGACGAATGGACGGGACTTTGCCGTCTTCGTCTTTGTTGAAATTGTTAAACACCTGAAGACCGCCACCGGTAAAAAACCGTTCGGCCGGTGAGGCAGAATAAGTGCGTTCCAGCGAAGCTTCTAACATAGCCGGCAGGCTGCGATCTGCGGTGGTCGCCATATAGTTCGCAGCCCAGCGCGTGATGTGGTCGTTAGGCGCGATGTCCATCGTCAGCAGGCTGTCGGGGAGTTCGTCGACAAAGGCCTGATGCAATTCGGCGATAATTTCCAGATAGCTGGCGAGCACCCGCAGCTTGGCGGTTGAGCCCAGCTCCAGTTTGCTGTGTTCGTTTAAGTCAAACGGCTGGTCGGTACTGTCAGTTTGCACCCGCACTCTGTTGCCATCGGCGGTTTTCTCAAACAGGGTGAAGCTATAGAGCACATCGCCGGTACGGGAAGCCGACAGCAGCCGCTCACCAATCAGGCCGTGCTGTGCGGCAGTGTTCGGGTTCGCCAGGCTTTTTAAATAAGCACTGACTTTTTGCTGCACGTCGCCGTGTAAAGTACTGTGGGCATTTAAATCCAGCCGGTCTAGGTCGTACATCGGCTGATTCAGCAGATTACCAAGCCGCAGCCGCGCTGAATTGATGCCTTTGCGGCTGTCAGCTTCGTCTTTGGCTTTATTGGCCTGCAACCGGACAAAAGTCAGCTGTTCATTCAGCGCCTTGTCGCGCAAGGACGCATCGATAATACCGGCACGGGCCAGCAAACGGATATGGCTGTTAGTCAGTTCTTCCAGATCGGCATGGCCTTGCAGCAGGTAATAAGAAGGCCGGCGCTGGGCAATCATCAATGACAGCATCTGGCGGAAATAACGCGCCCGTTCGGTTGCAGTCTCCGCCTGTTCCGGCTGCGCCAGCAGCATATTGGCGCGGTTAAAATCGGTGCCAAACCAGGCGTATAACGCGTCGCCGACGCCATGCACTTCACCGTGTCCCGGCGCGGATGACAGCGGCACTGTATTGAGATAATCCTGCACAATCCGGGTACGCACACCCTGGGTATTCGGGCCGTGCTGATAAGCACGGATAGTACCGGAGATGATCTGGATGGCTTTGTCTTCAAAGCTCTGGGTCAGGCCCATCGGTGAGTGGCGGAATTTTTCAATTTGGGTCGCAAGCGTCGAGCCACCTGCCGACTGACCGCCAATCGCCAGCACTTTGCCAACCTGACTGACCGCCGCCATTACAAAACGCGGCCAGTCCATTACCGGGTTGGCTTGTGGCGGAATAGTCAGCAGGTTGCGGTTTTCAATAAATAACAGACTATGGGCAACCAGCAACGGAATTTGTTGCGGATGCTGATAGACCCGTTGCGGGTAATTAAAATCAAAAATGGTTTCGTTGCGACAATCGGCCAGAAATAAGCCGCTTTGGACTTTTTCGCGGTATGGTGGAAAAAAACCTTGTGCCGCAAAACTTTGCATCGCCGGCGAGAATTCAGCCTGAGCGCGGATGACAAAACCGCGTTCCTGTAACCGTGCTAATAAATCCGGTAATTTGGTGTAGCCATGACGTTCGTCAAAAGGGCCGGCACCTGGATAGATGACCCGGCTGGCTGGTGCATTTTGTAATTGATAAGTGAGCGTTTTCGCATAATCGCTGATTGGTTTGGCGCTGTAATACGCAGTGCGCATCTCAAAAGCGACTAGCACAGCCAAAGCTGCCAGCAACAACAGTAATAACACCGGAATTAAAGAACGGCGCTGTACCACCACAGCCGGTTCAGTCGGAGGCGTCACAGCTGGTTGTTCCCGGTAATTATCAAACTGAATGTTTTCAAGAGGAAGTTGCGGTGACAACGGCTGAGTCCATTTGCTGAGCTGAAAAAACAGCCGCAGATTTTAGCCTGAAGTGCGCCGGAATGCAGCTTAAATTTCCATACCGCCGCAGCTTAATGCGCCGGTTCTGACGGGAAGGGCGGTACGCCCTCACCGAACCAGAATTGCAGATTTTGTTGCAAGGCACGGTCCTCACGCAGCCGGTTGATCACGGCATTTACCCTCAGCACAGCCAGCTGGCCCCAGCTGTTGTCGGGACAAGCGACAGCACCGGCCAGCCAGTCCTGATAACCGGCGATCGGCAGGAACACCAGCTTGCGCTGTACATGCATGGCATAAAAATTCAGGCTGCTGACATAGTCGATGGTGACGTCCAGCTGTTGCTGACTGAGCATCTGCAGGTGCAACATACTGGCGTCTTTGCCGGTGTCAAAACTGACATGATTCGGGCTATGCAGGCGATGCTCATCAAGCAACGGCTGCAGTTTGCCATAACGGCGCTGCGACGGAAAACCAAAGCGTAATTCACTTTGCAGCAGTTTGGCCAGGTCGACCGGATGACCAAAGCGCCGACTGATTTCGCCGGCCAGCTCCGGTCGGGTAATGATGCCGTGCGGCCGGTAATAATGGGTAGGTTTACTGAATAGCCGGCCTTGTTGCGCGGCCGGGTCTGCAGTATACAAAGCGCAGGGGTAACAGAGGTGTTCTTTGGCGTCGATACGCTGACGAATGCGGGATTGTGGCTCTGTCAAAAACTGATGTCGGACATCCGGTAAATACACCTGCAGGCGTTCCACCAGCACATCACAGAATCCTGTGGCCTGATCCGGTCCTTCGATGATAAAAAATGGCGCTTCCGGATTCATGCCCCATTGAATACGAAACTGCCTATGACTGCTTTGCTGGATTTGCAGGATCTGTTGTTCCGGCTGTAACGCTGGCAGCTTCGGCTGGCTAAGATGTGCCATGGGCTGCGAAGACGCTTCAGGTGCAGCCGACTGCAACCTGTACAGGTTCAGGCCGAATAACAGTAAAGTCGCAACAAACAACGACAACAGAATTTTCATGCGGCAAACTGCGAGGCGGAAGATTTTTGTAGCCTAGCACAGTGTTGGAGCAGATCCATCCACTGTGCCAGGGAGAAAATTAGTCGTGGTGATGGCCACCAGCGCCATGGGCATGACCATGGGCGATTTCCTCGGCCGTGGCCGGACGAACTGACACCACGTTGAGGTCAAAAGTCAGGGTTTTGCCGGCCAGTGGGTGATTAACGTCCACTTCGGCTTTAAACATGCCGACTTTGACAATCTTCACCTGACGCGGGCCATGTTCTGTCTCGACGATGGCGGTCATACCCGGCGCCCATTTTTTTGCGCCTTTTAAATGTTTGACCTGAATGCTCTGGATGGCATTGTCGTCGCGCTCGCCATAGGCGTCTTTTGGTTCGACGACTAACGATAACTCGTCGCCGGCCGCTTTGCCTTCCAAGGCCTGCTCAATGGCTGGCAGCATATTCTGGTGGCCGTGCAGATATAACATCGGCTCGCCTTTGGCTGAATCTTCAATCAGGCCTGAGGCGTCTGAAACGCGGTAATGCAGTTGGACAATGCTGTCCTTGGTGATGATCATGGTTGAGTTTCCAAAATTCCGGGGCGGCGATTATAACAAGTTCACCGCCCGGCGGAAGGGCTTATTCACCAGCTGGCGAAAGGGAGTTTAATGATCACAATCATGATGATGTCTGTGGCGGTGTTTGTGGCGTTTTGGCTTGTGCCAGTGGCGTTGTTCCTGATATTCCCGCACTTCAACAAACCGCACTGACTGACCGCAGGCGCCGTAATGGTGGCAATAACGTCCCCAATCGCGTTGATGTGCATAAGGGGCTTCAATCACGACGATGCGGTCATAAGCCGGGTAAGGATCGGCGACTCTTACGTGGCCATGCACGCCCGGTAACACCTGGCCATACAGATTGACTTCGACCTGGCTGGCTGCTTTGGCGGTGCAGGCTGTGACACTACCTAACAACACAGCTGCGAAAAGAAAACACTTGTTCATGATGCCTCCGGCGCTACTTCAGCACATGCTGATGCAGCTAATATGGCGAAGTCATCTGAACCGTTTCTGAACCGGTGCCGGCAGTTGTGGCTGTTGCAGCGGCCAGTTTTTCGGGTCGAGCTGAAAGAACTTTTGCATCAGCTGATACAGCCTGGGCTGACACTCCGCCAGATAGGCCGGCATTTCAAAGAATAATTCACTGAGCACAGCAAAAAACTCGGCCGGATTGGTGGCGGCATAAGGGTCTATCCAGGGCGGCGTGCCTTGTTGCAAATCGCGTTGCAACTGGTCAAAAGCCGTCTGCATCAGCAGTGGCCACTGTTGCTGCAGTTCTGCTGTCGGCAGCGGAGGAAAGCCATTGACGCTGCCGGTTTGCTGGTCCAGCTGATGGGCAAATTCGTGGATCACCAGATTGCGGCCATCATCGGCCACAGCAGCACCTGCCAGCGTGTGGCGCCAGGATAAAATCACCTGGCCTTGCTGCCAGGATTCGCCTTCGCGCCATTCAGTTTTTTCGTGCACCACGCCGGCGCTGTCCGGTTGATTCAGATCGACGGCAAAAGCGTCCGGATAAACCAGCACCTGACGTAGCCCAGGGTAATCATTGACCGGCAATCGGGCCGTCAGCAGACTGGCTTGCGCGGCGACCAGGACCCGCATCTGGTCGGTCACCGTCAGGCCGTCGCAGCCGACAAACTCCACTTCCGCAATAAACCGCTGAATTTGTTTTCTGACTTGCTGCTGCACGTCGGCCGGTAAGGCGCGGTACAGTGGCCAGTGCTGTTGCAGGATTTTACGCCAGGCCGTCGGAAAAGCCTGTTGTGCCAGCTGACGGCGGCGCTGACGACGACGGTACAGCGGATAAAACACCGCGCCCAGTGCCAGCAGCAGGATCAGCAGCAACAGCAGGTCGCGGCCATAGTGTTGGAGAAATTGTTGGAAAAAGTCGGCGGGCATTTTGCTGCAAAGTGGCTGGAATTATTCTGCTGAGATGGGCGTGACTGTGGCAGAATTCAAGTTCTGACCGGCAGAACTTCGCTGTACATCACAGGTTTCTGGAGTGATATCTATGAAAATATTCGAATTAAATCAAGAGTTTTCCGTGGCGCAAACTATCTTGGCGCAAATGCGTGACCCGGATATCCAACTCGACCGCTGGCGTTTTCGGCATAACTTACAGCGCCTGGGTATGTTGCTCGGCTATGAATTATCTAAAACTCTGCAATATCAGACCTTTCCGTTACACACGTCGTTGGGTGTGGCCCGTGGTGCTGATTTAGACCAGCAACCTTTGCTGATTTGTGTGATGCGCGCTGGGTTGCCGTTTTATCAGGGCTTTGCCGATGCGTTCGATCAGGCTGACAGCGGTTTTATCGGTGCTTACCGCCAGGCCGAACAAGCAGGGCTTGAGCAGGATATTTTCCTCGGCTACAGCGCTAATCCGGCGATTGATGGTCGTGATGTGGTGTTAATTGACCCGATGCTCGCCACCGGCTCGTCGCTGTTGAAGGTCTGGCGTTTACTGGCGCAAAGCGGCACGCCGCGCAGCCTGCACATTGCGGCAGCTATTGCCGCGCCTGAGGGGCTGGCGCTGATGCAACGCGAACTTGGCACGTCGGCGCATTTCTGGATCGGCGTGGTCGACGAACGCCTCAATGAGCAGGCTTACATAGTGCCTGGCCTTGGCGACGCCGGCGACTTATGTTTTGGCGAAAAGAGCTGATACCAGCCTAGTGCCGATGATGCCGGTGCAGGCGATACAGCAGAATACTGACCGCCAGCACCACCACAGGCAGACTGAGACTCTGGGCGTCTTTCAGTGGCAGTTGCGGCCACCAGTGCTGGATGGACACCAGCAGTTTGTCGCAAAGCGCCACCGCGTAATAACTGATCGCCACCACTGAGACCCGCTCCACCGCGCGTTGCAGGCTCAGTTGTAACTTTACCCGCTGGTCCATCGACGCCAGCAAGCCGGTGTTCTGCCGTTCCAGCTGCAGGTTGATGCGGGTGCGCAGCAACTCCGTCGAGCGGCCGAGCCGGTTGGATAAATTGCGCTGGCGGTTTTGCACCGACTGCGCGGTGCGAAAAGCCGGTGTCAGCCGGCGCTCAGAGAAATCCTGCAACGTCATCATGCCGTCGACCTGCTGCTCGCGCAGTGCTTTCAGCCGGTCCAGTGTCAGCTGATAATAGGCCGCGCTGGCATCCAGCCGCGCATTGTTGTTGGCGATCAGATGCTCGGTCTGCGCCGATAATTGACTGATCTCGCGCAGCAATTGTTCATCCGAGCCCTGTTGTTGCTCGATGCGCTGGGTGATATCCGACAGTTGTTGTTCCATCAGATGCAATTGCGTTAGCGCCTGACGGCTGGTCGGCCAGCCGAGCAGGCTGAGTTTGCGGTAATTGCCAAGGTCAAACAGCTGTTGCACCAGCCGCGCCAGTGCTGACGGCGATAAACCGTGATCAAGCAGCAACATACGGCCGGCACCTTCCGGGTGTTTACGGAAATCGGTCCAGACCCTGGCTTTGCCATCGGCAAGCAGACTGGACATACAATGTTCGGCGGCAAACAAAGCGCCGGCTTTGGCTTGTTCCGATGCCGGTAAAACCTGCAGCTGCACCACGCGAAAGAGCTGGCCGGGCAGCGGGTTAAACCAGTCCAGGCTTGGCAGAAAACTTAACGGGTCTTCAAAGCCATTGGCCTGACCGGTTTTGATAAAACTGTAAGTTGAAAATTCGGAATGACGCTCCCAACGCAGCATCACCTCGCCCAAATCCAGGTTTAGGTCCACGTCGCCTTCCAGCAAAGCGACGCCATATTGATGGGCCAGCTGCTGCAGCTGCTGAAATTCGAGTGGACGAGACGCCAGGCCAACCGTCAGCATCCAGTGGCAGATGCGGCAAGGCGCCTGCAGCGCTGGGAAAAACCGTTGTTGCAGTTCCTTTTCCAGTAAATCGCGTTGCGGGTGATTTTTCAGGTTCAGCATAAGGCCTCCGGGTCAACGACGACTGCAGTCTGCCAGTCTTGTATGTCAGGCTGGCGACAGCAGGTACTATCAGGCAGCAGCAAAGGCTGTTCCAATCAGAGCTGTTTTTAATTTGCTGATTTTTAAAGATATAATTTGTCCAGTTTGGCCTCTAAGCTGAGGCTGGTATCAGTCTGGTGCAGTATCAGGCGAAAAAGGTGCAGCCGGCAAAACGGCCATGTTACATTGACGCGTGCTGATTTTAATGATGGTTAGATAGCGTTGTTGAGATACTGTTTGGCCCGCCCCGGCCTGAACGCATAAATTCCACTGAGGAGCTGAGAACTTGATCAACCTGAGCCTGTTGGGCTTGTTTATCCCGACTTTTTTGTTTGTGTCTATCACACCGGGCCTTTGTATGACGCTGGCGCTGACTGTCGGTATCAGTCAGGGCGTGCGCCGGGCTTTGTGGATGATGTGGGGTGAATTACTCGGCGTTGGTCTGGTGGCTTTAGCCGCTGTGCTTGGTGTGTCGGCATTGCTGCTCAGTATGCCTGGCCTTTTGACGGCGTTTAAATGGCTCGGTGGTGCTTATCTCGGTTATCTTGCGCTGCAAATGTGGCAAAGCAAAGGAAAACTCGCGATCCCGGAGCCGGGACAGGCGCAGCAAAGTTCCCGCCGTCAACTCTTTACGCAGGGCTTTGTCACAGCGGTGTCGAACCCTAAAGGCTGGGCTTTTCATATGGCGCTGTTGCCGCCATTTATCGACGCCAGCTTACCGTTCTGGCCACAACTGCTGGTGTTGCTGGCGATTATTCTGCTGCTCGAGTTCGCTTCTTTACTGCTTTACGCCAGTGGCGGTAAAGCGCTGCGGGTGCTGTTTATGCAGGAAGGCAACGCCAGACTGATGAACCGCATCGCAGCAGGCCTGATGGCTGGCGTGGGGATCTGGCTGGTGTTGTCTTAAACACCGCTCAGGCAAAGCGCCAAATCAGACTGCTGTGCAGCCATCAGGAGCAAGGAGCGCTGCCAGTTCACTGTGTCCCAACCAACCGGGTTGGGTTTTGGCTTCAAGCTCCAGCCACTGTGTCGGTTCTGCGCTTTGCACACTGGTACTGAGCATAATAAACAATCCGGCTGCATGACGAATCTTTGGCATCAATCAAATTCAATAGTGAGAAATGGTTAAAAACTAAGGTCTTTCACAGCGGGAGCATGCTAATTTGGCAGCCTTATTTACGCCTGGCTGACATTTATTCAGTCATCCAGCCTGCTATACTGGCTGCCGGAATTACCTGGCAGCATATCGCTATTGCGTGAGGCTGGTCTGAGTCTGTTGACTGAGTGTAGCGGGGCATGGTCCCGGGCAAATGGAGCTCTCTTATGTCGTTAATGCGTTTTCTGGCGTTATGTTGCTGCACATTGCCGGCATTACTGCCCGCGGCAGAAGTGCAAATCCTGATCCTGGACCAGCAGGGTGTGCCACTGTCTGATGCGGTTGCTGAACTGCAGCTGGTCAAGCCGCCGCAGGCGGTACTGCCAGCACAAGCAGTGAAGCATGCTGAAGTCGCACAAAAAGACCTGACTTTTGTGCCTTTTGTTTCTGCGGTGCAAAAAGGTACACAGATAGAATTCCCCAATCAGGATAAAACCCGTCACCACGTCTACTCATTTTCGCCGGCCAAAGTGTTTGAACTGAAATTGTACGCCGGTAAACCCGAAGCACCTGTGCTGTTTGAAAAATCCGGTGTGGTCGCATTAGGCTGCAATATTCACGATTACATGCAGGCTTTTGTTTATGTTGGCGACAGCCCTTACCTGGCTGTCAGTAATAATGATGGGCTATCGCAGCTGAGCGGCGTACCGGATGGCCAGTATCAGCTGAAAGTCTGGCATCCATGGCAGGATGCTGACGTAACCACAGTCGCTGTAACAGTCCCGGCCGCGATTGCTATTAAGATCAAATTGCCGGTGACCCGGCAGGAAAAACCGCAGAAACCCAAAAAGGGTTTTGGCAATTCGTTTAATTGAGCTTTTCACTTTTAACAAAGGAATCGATATGGCTACCGTGACTCTTAAAGGCAATCCGTTTCAGACCGTTGGCAATTTACCAGCCGTAGGTACTAAGGCACCGAATTTTGTATTAACCGGCGCAGGTCTGGCTGATGTATCGCTGGCAGATTTTGCCGGCAGCCGTTTAGTGCTGAATATTTTCCCAAGCGTGGACACACCAACCTGTGCGACTTCTGTGCGTAAATTTAATCAGGCGCTGAGCAGCCTGAACAATACCAAAGTGCTGTGTGTTTCTGCCGACTTACCTTTTGCTCAGGCTCGCTTTTGCGGCGCGGAAGGTCTGGAAGCAGTACTGAACGGCTCTAGTTTCCGCAGCAACTTTGGTCAGGATTATGGTGTGACTTTCGCCGATGGCCCGTTGCGTGGTTTATTGTCGCGCGCTGTGGTGGTGATTGGCACAGATGGCACAGTGTTACACACAGAGCAGGTTGCCGAAACGGCCGATGAGCCGTCTTATGAAGCTGCGATCGCTGCGTTGGCGTAAGCCTAAAGTGGTGGAATAAGCAGCCTGCGGGCTGCTTTTTTGTCCATTGACGCCCACGTCTTATTGTGGCGGATTTATACTTTTAGTCTGTTTGCGTAGGGATGGCTTCTCGCCGGAACTGCAATGCTATAGTCGGCTGACTTTTACCAGACCAGTTCTTTAAAATGCAGCCGGCACATGGAGACATACCGGTCATTGCCGCCGATCTCTACTTGCGAGCCGGCGCGGGCGGCTTTGCCATCGCCGTCGAGCCTCACGACAAAATTGGCTTTGCGGCCGCAATGACAGATGGTTTTTAATTCAATCAGTTTGTCAGCCCAGGCGAGCAGCGCCTGGCTGCCGGCAAAAGTCTCGCCGATAAAGTCGGTGCGAAGACCGAAAGCCAGCACCGGAATACGCAGTTTATCGACTACGTCGGTGAGCTGGCGCACCTGGTTTTTGCTCAGAAACTGTGCTTCATCAATCAACACACAATCCAGTCGGCCCAGCGACTCACGCAACTCTGCGCAGCGCGTGACAAAATCCAGTTTTTCATCAAATAACATAGCATCCATTGACAGACCAATACGCGAGCTGACTTTGCCAATGCCAAAACGGTCGTCAAATGCGGCAGTGAAAATCGCCGCTTGCATACCGCGTTCCTGATAGTTATACGCGCTTTGCAATAAAGCCGTTGATTTGCCGGCATTCATCGCCGAATAATAAAAATACAGCTGCGCCATCAGGCAGACTCCGCGTCGGAAATAAAGCAGTATACCCAAAGCTGTTGCCTGAACCCAAGATGTGCCTGTCACGTTGCAGGCAGATGGCAGCGGCACGACATTTTGTCGCAGGCACGCCTTGGCAGGCTGGTTTCGTTGCTTCGAATGCTTTAGTCTGGCGGCACAGACTCTGTATACAGGAATAAACCATGGATAAGTATCTGGTCCTGATTATGTTTTTACAGGTCGCTCTGACCAGCGGCATCATGATTTTAATGGGACGGCGTCGTTTTGCTGCCGCCCGTAACCGTGAGTTTCATCTCAATGCCTTTCGCACTATGGATTTGGCGGGCGCCAATGAAAAGGTGATCACTGCCAGTCGTAATTTCGATAATCTATTACAAATGCCGGTACTGTTTTTCGCCGGCGTGTTGGCGGTGTTGCAGCAACAACAGGCCGATGTCGTTTTTGTGTTATTGGCCGGTGTTTATGTGGCGCTCAGGGTTTTGCACAGTCTGGTACATGTCACCAGTAACCAGGTGCGGATGCGCTTTAACCTGTTTTTATTAAGCTGTGTGGTGTTATGGGCGTTCTGGCTGCGGCTGGTTGTGGTGATGTGGTGACAGGGCAGTATTATTGATGTGGGACTTATCCGGTTATGCGCTGCTGGCATTCAGCGCTTTTACCTCAGCCAGTTTATTGCCTGGCAGCTCCGAAATTGTGTTGGCTGCTTTGTGGTACCAGGGGTACAACTTGTGGTTGTTATGGCTGGTAGCGACCTTATCCAATGGCGTTGGTTCTGTGCTGAACTGGTGGCTGGGATCGCAGGTTGGACGTTTTCAGCATAAACGCTGGTTTCCGGCCAGTCCGGAGCAACTGCTGCGGGCACAGCAGTGGAGCTACAAGTTTGGCCCCTATGCGATTTTGTTCAGCTGGTTGCCGGTGGTGGGTGACCCGTTAACCGTCGTTGCCGGTGTTTTACGTTATCCGCTCTGGCAATTTATCCCGCTGGTGCTGATTGCCAAAGGTACGCGGTATGGCGTGTTATTGCTGGCCGCTGACACTTTATTAAAAGGGCTGGTCTGATGCAGACAAGATGCAACAAATGGCAGGCAACCCTAATGTTGCTGGCGTTACTGCCTGCATGGGGTTTCGCAGCTTCGGCTGAGCAACAGCAAAGCTGGGTGGATATTCCGCAGCAGCAGCTGGTGTATCTGCAGCTCAGTGATGGTGACAAAGCTGTCGGCCAGGTGGTGTTGCAGCTGGCTGACCCATTCACGCCAAAAACCAGCGTGCGTTTTCGCCAACTGGTGCAGGACAGATTCTATGACGGCTTGGCGTTTTACCGGGTTATCGACCAGTTTGTACTGCAGGCCGGTTTGCCGGAAAACGAAACGCATCCGGCGAAACTGACCAAATCTTATCCGCCGTTACCGGTCGAATTCAGCTGGCCAATCCGCAGCGACGACTCATACACACCAGTACAAAGCGGCGACTTACTGGCGGAGGAAACCGGTTTTAATCAGGGCTTTGCCGTAGGGCGGGCCAAAGGGCGGGAGTGGCTTATTCATTGTCCAAATCTGGTCAATATGGCGCGGGATACAAACCCAGCCAGTGCCACGACCGACTTTGCCATTATGCAAGGGCAAGCGCCGCGTCATCTGGATCAGAATATGAACGTATTTGGCCGGGTGATTTGGGGTACTGAAGTTCTGAATTTGATACCGCGCGGCGATAAAGCCGCCGGAGGCATGCTTGCTGCTAATATGCGCCGGGGTGTGATTGTCAGTGCTCGTTTAGGTTCAGAGTTGCCAACCAAAGCGCAACTACCACTGCAGCAGCAACTGACCAGCAGCGCAGACTTTCAGCAAATGCTTCAGCGCCGGCGGGCGCGGGCTGATGAGTTTTATCAGGACAAAGGCAACGGCAAACTGGATATCTGCTATCTCGGTGCGCCGGTACGGTTAAAAACAGCGCAGTAACAGCAGCCAGATGACAAAGCGCTGGCTGAGAGCCTTGCTTTGCGTCATCATGTGATAGCAAAAAATAACAGCAAAGGTAACTCAGTATGGAATACGCATTGTCCGCGGAAGATATTCAAAAAGTCACTAAACTCGATGCCGAACAGCGCTACGAGTATTTTATTAATGCAGTTGCCGATTTGGAGCAAATCTGGATCCTGACCGACGACGAAGGTTTTGTGCTGGTGACGGCTGAAGATGAACGTTGTATTCCGGTGTGGCCACATGCTGAAGTCGCCAATCTGTGGATAGAAGGCGATTGGGCCAATTGTCAGGCGCAGGCGGTCGATATCGCCACCTGGCTGGATAAATGGACTGCGGGCCTCGATGGTGATGAGCTGATGGTTGCTGTATTCCCACACGCCGACGAACCCGGCATTGTGGTGGAACCGGGCGAACTGGCAGAGACGCTGCTGGAAGCGACACAGGAAGAAAACGAACACTGATCATTTTGTGTGCACGCTATTGATAACAATTCGCAATACTATTACAATGAAAGTCGTCACTTGGTGCCGGAGTTCATATGTACGTTTGTGTTTGTAAAGCTGTCACTGACAAAACCATTCGCGCGCACGTTGCAGAGGGCATGACCTCAATGCGCGAAATGAAACAATGCCTTGGCGTTGGCAGTCAGTGTGGCAAATGCGTGCAGACCGCACAGGATGTGCTGCAACAAAGCTTGCAGCAACAACATTCCGCCTTACATATTCCTTGTCAGGTGATCATGCAAAGACCGGCTGCTTAAGCCGGTTTTTTGATTTTATATGCAGTTAAACTGCATTTATATTGATTAATTCGCATTTTTTCTGCCGGAACCGCGCAAAAACGGGCATAATAAGCCATCGTTTTGCCACTTTTGAGGTTCCAGATGGTTCAGGCCAACACTCCTATCCGCACCGTCGCTATTGTTGGCGGCACACATGGCAATGAATTTTCCGGTATTTACCTGGAAAAACGCTACCGCAACCAGCCAGAACTGATGGCGCGCAGCAGTTTCAGCTGCAAAACCTTGTTTGCCAATCCGGAAGCGCATCAGGCCAATAAACGCTATTTGCACAGTGACTTAAACCGCCAGTTTAAAACTGCTGATTTAGACAATCCAGCATTAACCAATTACGAGCAAAGCCGTGCCAAAGTGATTAATGCCGAGCTTGGCCCCAAAGGTGCTGCGAAAACCGATTTTGTCATTGATTTGCACAACACCACCAGCAACATGGGCGCTTGCCTTATTTTGACGCAGCCGGGCCGCATCTATAACCTGCTGGCCGGTTATATCCGTTTAAAAATGCCGGATGCGGTGATTTCGCGTGACGAAGACCATTTTGCTGCTGAAGATCACGCGCTGCTGTGTACCGTTGGCACTTATGGTGTGATCGTGGAAGTAGGGCCACAGCCTCAGTCAGTTCTGCGGCAGGACGTGCTGGAACAGATGCACGAGATGACCCAGCATATTCTGGATTTTATCGAACTGTACAACACCAATACTTTGCCGGAATTGCCAAAACGGGTGGAAGCCTTCCGTTATCTGCATTCAATCAAACTGCCGTTATCTGCCAGCGGCGAACGCCTGGGGATGGTGCATAAAAATATCCAGGACCGTGACTATCAACCGATAGAACCGGGGGCACCGCTCTTTACCTTGTTCGATGGCACAGTGCTGAATTACGACGGTACCGAGGTGGTTTATCCGACCTTTATCAATGAAGCGGCTTATTACGACAATAATCTGGCGATGTCACTGAACGACAAAGTCTGGATTGAGGTGGAGTAAGGTGGTCTTTCAGAGCGTAGATCTGATTTCCTCGACCAACGCTCTACTGATCATATTACTGCCGTCGAGTGTGAAATGGTTATGGTCCCAAAACAGCGGCGTGCCATTACCGGCTCTGAGATAGCAATGTTCGTTCGGGCATTGTCGTTGGTACAGAGACAAATAGTAAGCGGCAGTGCCTTGTAACGCAGAGCTAATCACCAAATCCAACTGGCGTGTTTCGCGTTGTGTACTCAGACTTTGCCAATCAGCGTCTGTCGGCTGGTTTATTAACATGCGCGGCAGTGCTTGTTGGTATTGTACAGATGGACCAATCACGTAAACCGGCGCAAACTGACCAAGTGCAACGACCGTTTTCCGAATAGCTGGAACATCATTTGGGTGCCAGTTCGCCGACAACACAATGGCAGCTGGTGGATTAGATGCAAGTTTTGGCCAAATAATCTGCCGGTATAATGCAACACAAGTCGGCCGGCCCTGCAGCGGTTGCAGTGGTTTACAGCCGGAGGCGTTTGCCTGCTGCCACTGCAAGTCAGGTGTCACCTGTTGCAATGCCTGATATAAATGCGCCGCATGACTATCGCCCAACAGCAAGATAGTTGGTTTGCCTGACCCGCTGTTCAAACAGGTATTTTGGTCGTATTGCGCCACATCAGTTGAAGCTGAAGTCAGAAAACAACGTCCCTGACGGTAATGTGGGTTGGTTTGATTGAGCCAAAGTGCATCAGCCTGTTGTTGTGCAGACAACCGTTGCGGCATTCCATCAAGCAGGATGAATAAACAACCACCTATTAGCAATATTGCCGCTAACGTCAAATTGGTTGCAACGGGTTGGCGATAGAGCCGGTAAGTTGCAAGTTTGCCGCGACCGCGCCAAGGTTGCTCAATCAATGAGTAGCTGAGCCAGCCGGCCAGAATTGACCCGAGCAGAAGTCCGCCTGCACTGAACAGATTAATTTGTACCGATACAGCCATCTTAAAAAATACAATAAGTGGCCAGTGCCAAAGATAGGTTGAATAAGAAATATCACCCATAAAACGCATTGGTGAGGCACTGAGAACCAGCCGGCAGTAATAGGTCAACGGCGCTGTGACTAATATCACAGCGGTTGCGACAGTAGGCAATAAAGACGTGAAGCCAAGGGGCGGAGTTGTTTTATCGTAGCTACTAAAGCATGCAAGCAGTATCAGTAAAGCGATGATGGTAAGTATTTCCGCGACCCATTTTGAACGGCATGCAGTGCCAAGCCAGCTTGCCGCCAGGCAGCCTAGCAGAAACTGATAAAAGCGAAGCGGCGATAAATAAAAGCTCAGATCACTATTCCATTTTTGCAACAGAATTCCGGCAATAAAACTACAGAGGCAAAGACCAATCATCCAGGTACGGACGCTGGTAAAGCGGTTTAAAGGGATGAAGAAAAACAACAAAGGTAACAGCAGATAAAAATGCTCTTCAACCGCCAACGACCATGTGTGTAATAACGGCATGGTTTCAGCCGCAGGTGAAAAATACCCGCTGTTAAGCATCAGGATAAAATTCACACTGAGTGTCAGCACACCTATCAGTTGTCCGGCAAAAGTTTCGAGTTCGCTGGGCAATAACAACCACAGCGAGAGGAGGCTCGTTACCGCCAACATCAGCAGCAGGGCAGGTGCCAGCCGGATAAATCGGCTGCGGTAAAACTCTGTTAAATTGAGTTGACCTTGCTGCCACTGACGCTTAAGCCGCAAAGTAACCACGTAGCCTGAAACCACAAAAAACATATCAACACCGAGGTAGCCCCCGGTCAGCAGATGCGGCACGATATGAAACACAACTACCGCCATCACAGCGATAGCTCTGAGCCCCTGGATATCAGACCTGAATGCAGACTCGTGCACCACAGAAGATGTCATGCTAGACGCTGTACCAAGAACCTGGTTTTTACAGCTGCTGATAGCTGGTTTTTTTCTGGATCAGCTCTATCGCGTAGTTATCCGGATCCCGGACAAAAGCGATTTCCGTTGTGCCGCCTTTGACTGGGCCTGGTTCGCGGCTGATAACACCACCACGCGCGCGGATCAAATCACAGGCGGTATAAACGTTGTCGACTTCGAGCGCGATATGGCCAAAAGCATTGCCGCTGTCGTAGCTGGTTACGCCATAGTTGTAGGTCAGCTCGAGCACTGCGCCACTGGCTTCGTCGCCATAGCCGACAAAAGCCAGCGTATATTGATATTCCGGGTTGTCGGAAGTTCGCAGCAAAGACATGCCGAGGATTTCAGTGTAAAAGCTGATAGAACGCTGCAGGTCACCGACCCTTAACATGGTGTGCAGAATACGCATTTGATGTTCCTATTCGGTTTTTTATCAATATTTTCAGAGTCTTGTGAAGACTATTGTCGAGTTTTTGCTTGCACGCAATCGAGGTATAACGCGCTGACACTGAGCTGATGTCTGTGCATCGCTACAGTGTTCAATGCGATAAAGTTGACTGCAATAGTTTGTCATTGAGATATCGCATCACCGACGGATATTAACATATTCTGCTGTTCCGAAAGGAGAGTTCAGTACCAAAAACTACCGGCGACGGTTTGGACATGTCTGGCCTGCTTTAAAATTTGAACAGAGTCTGTGCAGCGTTGCTTTGATTGCTCTTTTCATTGTCGCTTCGAAATTAATGCATCTGCCGCTCAAGGCCTTTCCACTTTCGCAGAGCAAACATAGTCATAGATTGTCATGTGACTAATTCATAAATCCTCACGGATATGGCTGATTTTATCCTTGTTACAGACGCGGTAGCCCGCGCGTGAGGTAGTTCTTTGGTCTTGTATTATGCTAAAAATTGTAAATGTGCGTACGGTTGTTCTCTCAAAAATTAGATTTGACTGTTTTTGTTTTTGTGGGAGTAAATAAAAAATTCTTTTTAAAACAATTTTATAAGATTATTTTTATTTTCAATTCTGGATTTTACTTTGTTTTGAGAGTACAAATGTGCGCTGAAATTAACAGGTAATACCAGAGCAATGCCAGCGATTTTCCAAACCATTTATCAGGAACTATGCCAGACCTTGTTCCGCCAATCCGGCTTCACTGCCGCAGCCGAGCCATTTCTGCGTCAGTTAATCCCGGCTCACCGTGCCGGGTTATACCGGGCCCGCATCCTCAGTATCACACCCCAAGCTGGCTGTTTGCGGCTGCGGCTGAAAGTCAGTCGCCGTTTTCCGGCATTTGTTGCCGGGCAGCACCTGCAATTGCATGTTGAGCTGAACGGCCGGTTGCTGGAACGAACCTTCAGCATCTGTAGCGCAGAGCAGCGGCTCTCTGAGCTGCGTGAGTTAGAGCTGGCTGTGCAAATTCAGCCTCAAGGCCGTTTTACCGGCGCCTTGCCCGGAACACTGTGCCCTGGTATGTATGTGCACCTGAGTCGCCCGGTGGGTGACTTTTGTTTTGAGCGGCAGCTACCAGCTTATCTGATTGCCGCCGGCAGTGGTGTCACACCGTTATTTTCAATGCTGAGTTCCATCAGCCGTCTGACCCAACCTATGACTTTCATCTACAGCTTTCGCGGCCAGACCCGCCAGTTGTTTGCTATGGAGTGGGCGGCATTGCAGGCGAAGTTTCCGTTGCTGCGATTAGTGCTGTGGGACAGCGAAAAGCAAGGGCGGCTGACGCCTGAACGGCTGCTCGGTGAGCTGCAAGCTGATCTGCAGGCGCATTTTTATTTATGCGGACCACAGCAATTTACCGTAGATTTCAGCAGCGCCTTGCTGAATGCGGGTGTGGCGAAAGCAGCTATACGCAGTGAAAGTTTTGGCATTGTGGTGCCACCTAATGGCGAAATTCAGCCAGTGGTGCTGCAGCTTGGTCAGCAAAGTCATCAATTAGGCGGGCACGGCAGCCTGTTACAGCGTGCAGAGCAGACCGGGCTGACAGTGCCTTATGGCTGCCGGCGCGGTGTTTGTATGCAATGCCTGTGTGAAAAAAACAGTGGTGTGGTCAGAAATCTGCTGACCGGTGAATTGTCCGACGCCGGCCCAGGCCGCATTCAGCTGTGTGTCAGCGAAGCCGTAAGCCCGGTCACAGTAAAAAGTGTGGAGATAAGTGCCTGATGGAATTAAAACAATCACAACAACCTGATGCAGTGCAGCTGCAGGCGCTGGCGACCGAGCTTGACCAGTTGTTACAAACTGAAAAGGCTGCGCTGGGTGAAGCTGATGCGGTTTACCTGCAACGTTTGGTGTTTTGGCAACGCTGCTGTGCTTTAACCGGCCGGCTTGGTTTGTTGTTGTGCTGGTTCAGCTGGTGGTGGTTATTGCCCTGTATCCTGCTGCTGGCGCTGGCCAAAATTCTCGACAATATGGAGATTGGCCACAATGTGTTGCATGGCCAGTATGACTTTTTGCGCCATCCAACGCTGAATTCACAACGTTTTGAATGGGACATTGTCTGCGACGCCAAATCCTGGCAGCGCACGCATAATTTTGAGCATCACACTTACACCAATATTATCGGTGAGGACCGCGACTTCGGTTATGGTCTGCTGCGGCTGTCTGACGACCTGCGCTGGCGGCTACAAAACAGCTGGCAATTGTTCACGTATTTTGTCCTCAGCACCTTGTTTCAGTGGGGTATCGCTTACCACGAACTGGCAGCGCAACGGGTATTTATTGGTAAAAAAAAGCCGGGGCGTTTTAGTCAGATCAGTGACCGACAGCTGAAAAAAGCCTTTTTTACTAAAGCCCGGCGTCAGCTTGCCAAAGACTATCTGTTCTACCCATTGTTGTGCTGGCCAGTTGCTGTGCCTGTGCTGATAGGCAACTTTGCTGCCAATCTGCTGCGCAACTGGTGGACCTCGACGGTGATTTTTTGTGGCCATTTTACTGAGCAGGCGCAGGTGTTTCAGCCGGAGCAATGCCAGAATGAAAGTCGGGGCCATTGGTATTACCGGCAAATTTTAGGTTCGTCCAATTTCAGTGGCCCGCGCTGGTTACATATCCTGACTGGCCATCTGAGTTGTCAGATTGAACATCATTTGTTCCCGGATTTACCGGCTTGGCGGTATCCGGCACTGTCGGCCAAAGTGCAGCAAATCGCGCATAAGTACGGTATCGCCTACAACACAGGTTCGTTTTTCCGACAATATCTGACTGTGCTCAAGCGGATTTGGCGTTATTCCTGGCCCTGAGTGGTTGCTTTATCTGGTCAGATTCGTCAGTGTGATACGCAGATGTTTCAAAGCAGGACCAGCAGGATGACGATGTTAACGGTGAGTGGCCTGCGCCAGCTGGCCTATGTCGTGGCTGATGTGCCGCGCGCAGTGGCATTTTTTCAGCAGCTGGGCTTGCCCTTGTTGTTTCAACCTTCGGCGCAACTGGCATTTATGGCGCTGGGCGATGTCCGGTTGATGCTGACGCAGCCACAAGGCGCCGGTGTTTGTGGCCAAAATTCGGTGTTGTACCTGCAATGTCAGCAGATTGAGCAACAATACCAGCGCTTGCTGGATGCCGGTGTCAGTGGCGAGCGGGCGCCGCAGTGCGTGGCGCCGATGCCGGAGCATGATTTATGGCTGGCGTTTTTTCGCGACCCGGAAGGAAATTTGTTAGCGCTGCTGGAGGAAAAGCTGACGAAAATTTGATATTTTCCGGCGATCTGAAGATATGATTGCCAAGCTGCAGTCAGACTTATTACACTCGACTTCAAATAACAAAAATAATAAAAATCTGAGGCTTAGCTTGAGAAACTTATACTCCGGTTTTTTACTGGGATTGCTGCTGATTTGCTCCAGCTTATTTTATGGTCTGGCATTAACCAATTCAGACCGCAAATTTCAACAGGACAGTTCAGTGCTGGATGGTACATGGCGTTTGATTGCGGTGCGCCAGTTTGATGGCAATGGCAAGGCAGTGCCGATCTCAGCGCCAGCTCAGGCGCTGCAAACGCTGAAAATTGTCGCCAATCGTCATTTCAGTCGGATCAACACCACTTCAGACGGTCGTATAGTCAGTACCAGCGCCGGAATTATTGAACTGACAGCTGATTTGTATCACGAATACAACGGCTTTAAACCCGATACGGCGCAACGACAGGCTTATCAGTGGCGGTTGGCTGGTGGACTTCTGACGCAACGTCGTACAGAACAAGGCCGGATAACGGAAGAAATTTGGCAACTTATTGATTAATATAAAATACCCCGAGCTTGGTCTGCGCCGCGTTGAGCGAAACTCAGGCCGTTGTAAATTATTTTGTGCAGATGCTGCGCTCCGCCGCCAAGAACGCTGAAATGCACTAAGCTTGCTTAGAACAGAGTAAGTCGACGGGGCAACTTATGAAATCCATCAGTTTTCTGTGCTTAATTCCGCTTTTGCTGTTTATTTCCTCCTGTGGTCCAAACACGCCAGCGCCGGTCAGTACGGCGCAACCTGAAGCAACACCTGCAGTTGCTACTACTAACGCAGAATCCGCCAAACCTGCTGTTAATTGTCAGCTGAAACTTGGCTTCGAAGCCTGGGAACCCTATCAGTACACTTCACTGGATAATAAACCGGCCGGGCTTGATATCGAACTGGTACAGGCGATAGCCGGCCAAATGGGCTGTGAGATTGTTGCACAGCAGGGTACCTGGATGGAGCTGATCGGTGCGCTGAAAAGCGGTGGCGTCGATTTGCTGCTTGGCGCTTCAGTCACTCCGGCCCGGCAGGAATACGCCTATTTTTCAGATTCTTATCGGCAGGAGCAGTTCGTGCTCTTTGTCCGCACTGAGGATGTGGCTGGTTACCCACAAAATACCCTGGCGGATTTTGTCGGCAACGGTAAAAAGGTTGGGATCATCAGTGAATATTATTACGGTCCCGAATTTGCTGAGTTGTTTAAGCAGGACACGTTGAAGCCACAATTTGTTGAGGCATCGCTTGGCGAGCTGAATCTGGCTAGATTACTGGATCAGGACATCGACGGCATGCTGGAGGACAGTTTTGTCGGTCATGCCATGTTACGCCGGAAAGGGCTGGATAAACAAATCGGTGCACATTCCATTTCCATGGGCAACACCGATGTGTTTGTGATGTTCAGCAAAGCGACGGTGAAGCCGGAACAGGTCAGCGCCTTTAATCAGGCACTGGCCGCGATTAAAGCCGATGGCAGATATAACGCGATAGTGCAGCGTTATATTCACTAACTGTTTTGTTGCAGGATTTGGCTGGTGAAACTGGTTTTCAGGTAAAAGCCGCGCGGCAGCGCCTGCACAGGTTCGCCGCCGGGCCCGATTGCCCGGGTCAGCGCCTGACTGTTGGCACCTTTAGGACGTAGCTGCAGCACTTTGCCGTGGCTGCCTTTGATCTGAGCTAAACCACCGAGCGCCAGCAAATCCATTAATTCCTCCCAGTCCTGGCGCAGCAGTTGTTGCTGCTCAGCACTGGGTTGCCATAAAAAGGCCCGGCCTATCATGCGCTCTGCCAGCGGGATCCCGCGCTCTGCCAGCACCGGCACCCAAAGTACCTGCTGCAGTTTGCGGCAGACCCAGGAATCCTCCCAACGCTGCAGCGCGGCGCCGGTCATCGGCGCGACACAAACATAAGTACTTTCCAGCGGTTTGCCGCTTCGGTCTACCGGGATAGTTTTTAATTCAACGCCAAGATGGGGGAAGTCCGGCTCTGCTTTAGAACCGGCACTGGCGCCTAACGCCAGTTCTAACAACTGTCCGACTGTGCCTTTATCTTTTTGCAAATCTGCTGGCAGTTGTTGATTGAGTTGCGCTGCCAGTTCGGCCAGCGTGAAGCCGGCCAGTTGCCGGGCGCGATGCAGTAATTCGGTGGTCGAGTCAGGAGAAGCAGGTTGCATAAAACAGTCCGTCTATCACTTTGAGTACACTAACATTTTTAGCCTGAACATTCTGGTGAATTAATCAGCAACCCAACTTATACACAGTACATTCGCTGGTTTTTGCCTGAGTAAAACGACTTAACTAGCTGAAACTCATAGTGTATTTGGGTTGCTGTTGTTTGATTAATTTTGCCTGGGCAAAGTTATTCAGGGATAAGAACAAGGATATGCACAGTTATATGCACAGTCGCTGTGTAAAAGTGCACAGGCTGATACTGTATAAATGCTAAGTTGTGGATAACTTGGGGGTGGCTTTGGTTAAATTCAATTTGCTGTCCCTTCGACTTTGTGAAAGAATCAATCCAACGCTGTTGTAAACAAGCCAGAGGTTTGTGTGATCGATGCCGAAGGCTTTCGGGCCAACGTCGGTATAGTGATTTGTAATCACCAGGGACAGGTGTTTTGGGCTCGCAGATATGGACAGCACTCATGGCAGTATCCGCAAGGTGGCATTGATGATGGCGAAACGCCGGAACAGGCCATGTATCGGGAACTCCATGAAGAAGTCGGACTCAGCGCTGCAGATGTAGAAATAGTCGCAACAACCAAACACTGGTTGCGCTATAAACTGCCAAAGCGGCTGATTCGGCGTGATTCGAATCCGGTGTGTATCGGCCAGAAGCAAAAGTGGTTTTTGCTGCGGCTGACTTGCCGGGATGAAGACGTTAATCTGCTGAAAACCACGCATCCTGAATTTGATGACTGGCGTTGGGTCAGTTATTGGTACCCGGTGCGGCAAGTAGTGGCTTTTAAGCGGGAAGTCTACCGCAAGGTCATGAAAGAGTTTGCCCCAATCGCTTTACCTTTTGTTCGACGGGAAATTAAAAAGAAATAAATAAATGCCGGCCGCAGGCTGGCATTTATTTGATGTGAGGTCTGAAATGCTCAGCCAGTTACGGCGCATCGTGCAGGACGTAGCTCAGGAGCCATCGCTGGAAAGCGCTTTGGCCGGATTGGTCCGCAATGTCAAACAGGCGTTACGCACAGAATGCTGTTCCGTTTACCTCGCTGATTACGAACAACAACATTTTATGCTGATGGCGACCGACGGCCTGAACCCTCAAGCCATTGGCAAAGTTTCGATAGGCTTCTCGGAAGGCCTGATCGGCTGGGTCGGTCAGCGCGAAGAACCGATTAATCTGGCGCAGGCTCATCTGCATCCCCGTTTTAAAGTCACCCCTGAAGTTTCCGAAGATTGCTTTTCTGCCTTTTTAGGCTGCCCGATCATCCATCACCGTAAAGTGCTCGGGGTGTTGACGATTCAACAGTCAGACTCGCGCATTTTTAATGAAGACGAAGAATCCTTTCTGGTGACTTTAGGTGTGCAGCTGGCGTCTGTGCTGGTGAATGCCGAAATGCGCAAAATGTCGTCTGGCGGCAATGCGTCGACACAGCAAAATAGTCAGATGCAGGGCCTGATTGGTGCGCCCGGCATTGCGATTGGTGAAGCTTATGTATTGCAGCCTGCCAGTGATTTTGATGCCATTTCTCTGAAGCACACTGACGACCCGGAAAAAGAACTGAACCGTTTTTATCGCGCCGTCAAAGTCACTAAGGCCGAATTTAACCGGCTGGCTGAGCGGATGAGTGGGCATTTACCGGCGGACGCGCTGGCAATTTTTGATGTTTATCATCAGCTGCTCGATGCTGCGAGTCTTGGTAATGAAATCGAAACGCAGATTAAACAAGGCTGGTGCGCCAAAAGTGCGCTGAAGCTGGTAGTTGAACGGTTCGCCCGCCAGTTTGATGATATGGACGACCCTTATCTGCGCGAGCGCGGCACCGATATTCGTGATTTAGGCCAGCGGGTGCTGAATCATCTGCTGGAAACTGAGCAGCGTCAGCATCGCCTGCCAGAGCAGGTGGTGTTAGTGGCGGAAAATGTGTCGGCCTCGATGTTGGCGGAGATCCCACGCGCTCAGCTGGTGGCTATTGTCTCCCTCAAAGGCTCGGTCAACTCCCACGCGGCCATTATGGCCCGTGCGCTCGGTATTCCTGCGGTGATGGGCGTTGATGAATTACCGCTGATGCAATGGCAGGGTCAACGCCTGATTGTTGATGGTTATCAGGGCCATATTCTGGTGTCACCGGCTGATGCGATTTGTCAGGAATACCGCACGCTGATTAGTAAAGACGCCGAGCTCAGTGCGCGTTATCAGGCTGAATTACATTTGCCGGCCAAAAGCAGCTGCGGTCAGGATTTCAGTCTGATGGTGAACTCGGGCCTCGCCATTGAATTGGAGACGACACAGTCGGAATTCACCAACGGCGTCGGTTTATACCGTACCGAATTCCCTTTTATTATGCGCAGTCGTTTTCCGACGGAGCTGGAGCAGGTCGAGCTGTACCGCAAAGTGCTGCAGGGTTATCCCGGCAAGCCAGTGGTGATGCGCACGCTGGACGTTGGTGGTGATAAACCGCTGCCATATTTCCCTATTTCAGAAGAAAACCCGTTTTTAGGCTGGCGCGGCATACGTCTGACGCTCGACCATCCGGAAATTTTTCTGGTGCAAATCCGCGCCATGCTCAAAGCCAATATTGGCTACAACAATCTGCATATTCTGCTGCCGATGATTTCTGATCTCGCAGAAGTCGATGAATCCTTGCGCCTGATCCGGCAGGCCTGGTTCGAAGTGGACGATGAGTTTAATGGCGAGAACATTGTCGCTAAACCCAAAGTCGGCGTGATGATTGAAGTGCCTTCTATTATGTTCCAGTTGCCGGAACTTGCGCGCAAAGTCGATTTCTGTTCAGTTGGGACCAACGATTTAACCCAGTATCTGCTGGCGGTTGACCGCAACAACCCGCGTGTTGGTAATTTGTATGATGCGATGCATCCGGCTGTGTTGCGCGCGCTGAATCAGCTCGGGCAACAGGCACAGGGCTTACAGTTCCCGATCAGTATCTGTGGCGAACTCGGTGGCGAACCGCTGGGTGTACTGACGCTGGCGGCGATGGGCTTTAACAGCTTTAGTATGAACCACAGTAATTTAGCCAAAATCAAATGGTTATTGCGCCGAATTGATATGGCTGAGCTCAGGTTGTTATTACCAGATGTGCTGGCCTGTCAGTCGCCTAAACAGGTGCGGGTGTTGGTACAACGTTTCCTCGATCAGAAACAACTGCTGAACCAGTTGCGTGCCTGAGTCTGGTTGTGTCCCATAGCAAAATTGCTTGGATTTCACGCCGCATCTCGTATGATGTGGCCCTTTATGTTTATTGATAGTCACGAGTTGTCTGATGTCACAATCTTATCTGGTATTTCCGCAAATTGACCCGGTGATTTTTAGCCTGGGGCCGCTCAGCATCCGCTGGTACGGTCTGATGTATCTGATTGCGTTTGTGATGGCGAATTTGCTCGCCAACCGCGCCGCTGACAAGCCCAATTCCGGCTGGACCCGCGAGCAGGTCAGCGATCTGATGTTTTTTGGCTTCTTAGGCGTAGTATTAGGCGGCCGTATCGGCTATGTGTTGTTTTACAATTTCTCCGGTTTTATCGCTGACCCGCTGTATCTGTTCCGCACTTGGGAAGGCGGTATGTCGTTCCACGGCGGCGTGTTGGGGGTGTTAACCGCGATGTGGTGGTTAAGCCGCAAGTTTAATAAAAGCTACCTGCAACTCGGCGATTTTGTCGTGCTGTTATTGCCGTTAGGTTTAGGCGCTGGCCGTATCGGCAACTTTATCAATGGTGAGCTGTGGGGCCGGACTTCGGATATGCCCTGGGCCATGCTGTTCCCGGGCGCAGGGCCTTTACCGCGTCATCCCAGCCAGCTATACGAGTTCTTTTTTGAAGGCATAGTGCTGTTTTTCCTGCTGCTGTGGTACAAAAAACGCAATCCGCCGGCCGGCAATGTCGGTGGTTTGTTCCTGTTAGGTTATGGCGTGTTCCGCTTTGGCATTGAGTTCTTCCGTGAACCGGATGCGCATCTGGGTATTCTGAGCATGGGCATGTCGATGGGACAGTGGCTCTGTATGCCGATGATCCTGACCGGTATCGCGCTGATTGTCTGGGGTTATCGCCGGGAAGGAGCAAAAGCATGAAGCAGTATCTGGATTTAATGCGTCACGTGCTGGAACAAGGCCATCGTAAAACCGATCGCACCGGCACTGGCACAGTCAGCGTATTCGGTTATCAGATGCGTTTTAACCTAGCTGAAGGCTTCCCTTTGGTTACGACTAAGAAATGTCATCTGAAGTCAATCATTCATGAACTGCTGTGGTTTTTACAAGGCGACACCAATATCGCTTACCTCAAAGCCAATGGCGTATCGATTTGGGACGGCTGGGCGACGGATGACGGTGAACTGGGGCCGGTGTATGGCGCGCAGTGGCGTAGCTGGCAAGGGGCAGATGGCCAGGTGATTGACCAAATCAGCCAGCTCATCAACGACATTAAACGCACACCAGATTCACGCCGCTTAATTGTCAGTGCCTGGAACCCGGCGGTACTGCCGGACACCAGCTTCTCGCCGCGCGAAAACGCCGCGCAGGGCAAACAGGCATTGCCACCTTGTCACACCTTATTCCAGTTTTACGTCAACGAGGGCAAACTATCTTGTCAGTTATATCAGCGCAGCGCCGACATTTTCCTCGGTGTGCCCTTTAATATTGCCAGCTATGCTTTATTAACTCTGATGGTGGCGCAGGTCTGTGATTTGGCGCCCGGTGATTTTGTCCATACCTTTGGTGATGCGCATTTGTATCTGAACCATCTGGAACAAGTAGAGCTGCAACTGAGCCGCACGCCTTATCCGCTGCCGCAGATGAAACTCAATCCCGCGGTAAAAGACATTTTTGCCTTCCGTTTTGAAGATTTTGAACTGCAGAATTATCAGGCGCATCCGCATATTAAAGCGCCGGTAGCGATTTAAGCGCTGCGCTGAAAAATCGATAAGCTGAAGCCGGTCACCCACCGGCTTTTTTCTGTCTGCAGTGACGCGCAAAAAGTTTTTATCCAAATTCAACATCGGCTTTAAACCAATCCAACACAGCAAGCGACTACACTTGCAACAGAACTTAATCACGGAAATTGCGTCAGGATGCAGCAACAGCTGGAAACCTGGGTTCAACAGGCTAAAAAAGGTGATCAACAAGCTTTTTATCAGTTGTATCATCAATTTAAGGGACGGGTCTATGCAATTTGCCTGCGGCTACTGGCCGACCGTGGTCAGGCCGAAGATGCGACTCAGGAAGCCTTTGTCCGCGCCTGGCAGCAGCTGCCAGGTTTTCGCGGTGACAGCAGCTTCTCGACCTGGCTGCATAGCATCAGTAGCCGCACTGCGGTTGATATCTGGCGTAAAAACAAA
This sequence comes from Rheinheimera sp., assembly GCA_008015325.1. GTDB lineage: Bacteria > Pseudomonadota > Gammaproteobacteria > Enterobacterales > Alteromonadaceae > Pararheinheimera. Next base: position 20,674 of record SSFI01000014.1, on the reverse strand, counting down.
GTGATGCGGTTAGTGGTTGACGAAGAGCCGGAAGAGCAGGGCTACGTTGACGCCCCTGAAATGCCGCAGTTAGAACAGGCAATTTTGCGCCTGCCATCGCAGGCCCGGGCAGTTTTTGTGCTGTTTGCACTGGAAGGGTATCAACATAACGAAATCGCCGATTTGCTGGGAATTGCCGAAGGCAGCAGCAAAGCGCAGTATCACAGAGCCAGACAATTATTACGGAGTTGGGTTGATGAAAACTGAGCAGCAATTAGATGCGATGATTTCGCAGTTAGCACCCGCTTTGGAGCCGCAACGCGATTTGTGGCCTGAGTTATCAGCAAGACTGGAGCCCCGTCAGCGTCGGGGTTATGGCGCCTGGCTTGGTGTTGCCGCCGCAGCGGTGCTGACCCTGTGGTTCTGGCCGCAGCAGCTGCCACTGGAGCCACAGCTTACTCAGAATGGGGCGCAGGCGGGCGTCAATGCAACACAAGCGCCGCAGGCACAAGCAGAGATGTCATTGCTGGCGGTCAGCGAACAACTGACTCGTCAGCTGAATGAAGAGCAAACCCGGCAGCTCAAAGCATTACAACAAATCCCGGATGGATTCAGCGATTGGTCAAAACAAATCGCCATCTGGAATAAAGCACAAGCACAAATAGAGCTGGCACTCGCGTATCAGCCAGACAACCAAAAACTGATCCAACAATTACAAAGACTTCAGCAACAACAACTTAGCTACATTGCCAAACTGGTTGAAACCAGCGAACTGACTTAGGAGTAAGACCATGACCAAACCATTTAAACTGACAGCCCTGATGCTGGCATTGCTGCAGGCGCCAGCCTGGGCCGCTGGTGAAGCCATTGATCAAAGCCGTAACGTGTCGGCGTCTGAGAAAATTGAAATTGAAAACATGCGTGGTGAAGTGCGGATTGTGGCGGTCAAAGCGAACACATTCAGTGTCAAAGGTACGCTGGACGAAAAAGCCGAAGGCTATGAGCTGACTTCTGAAAACGGTGTCACCCGCTTTGCGGTAAAAATGCCACGGAATAATTTCGGCGGCTGGAATTCTGATAAACAAGAAGGCTCAGATCTGACCATCGAAGTGCCGGTTGGCAGCGAGCTGAAATTCAGCGGTGTGAATGCCAACGTCACAGCCAGCGGCATTGAAGGCGGTGCCCGGCTGACGACAGTCAACGGCAAAGTCGATGCCGAAAAGCTCAAAGGCGATATTGCGCTGGAAACCGTCAATGGTGAGATCAGCAGCCGGGATAATTCAGGCCGTATCCATATCACCACAGTCAATGGCCAAATCAGTGACAAAGATTCGTCAGGTACGCTGGAGCTTGAATCTGTCAATGGCGAAATCAGCAGTCAGAGCAGTGCCCGTGAGGTGGAACTGGAAGTGGTCAACGGCGAGGGGCGGCTGGATTTAACCGGCACCGAACGTCTGGAATTCAGCAGCGTCAACGGCGAGATCAGGGCCGCAATTAAAAACAGTAAAAAACCGCGCATTTCCGCCAGCAGTGTCAGCGGTGCCAGCCGGCTGACGCTCGATGCCGATGTCAGTGCCCGCTTTGAATTAGAAGCCAGCGCCGGTGGTGATATCGACAACGGTCTGACCGCAGATAAAGCCACCCGCGCTAAATACGGTCCACGCCGGCATCTGGAATTCCGTACCGGAAGTGGTGAGGGCAATGTGGAAATTTCGACCGTATCCGGTGAAATTGAACTGAAAAAACATTGATTAACGTTGCAAAACAGCGGGCTTGAGCAACAAGCTGAGGGATGCCGGATAAAACAAGACCCACGCGAGCGTGGGTCTTCAATTTTCAGCGCGTCTGCGTATAGCCGGTTAAAACCGGTAGTTCAGCTGCGCACCCAGCAACCAGGCATCATTGCGATAATGTGCGCTCAGGCCTGATTTATACAATGCCACTTCCTGCACATTGTATTCCCGCTCGCGAATATTCAGCGCATCCATCCACATCCAGCCGGCAGCAAGGTCCAGGGTCCATTGTGCATTCAGTTGCTGATTCATGCCCACAGTCCACCAGACACGATCTGTGGTCGGAACCCGCGCTGTGCGATGTGATTGTTCAATCGGGTTTTCATCATAAGCGAGGCCGGTTTTGAACATCCGGTCGCTTTGCTGCTGCCAGCTCAGACCAACCGCCACTGAAACGCTGTCGCGCCAATGCTCAGGAATAAAGCCGATGTAACCTGTGCTATTGAGATTTTGTGGCTGTTGCGTGGACAGGGAAATACTCGGCGTGTCGGCGGTGCTCACGATGTCGATCGAGCGGAAATCACTCCACAGGGTCCAGCTCAGGCTGGCTTGCCAGGACCATTCGGCATTGAGCTGATGATCCAGACTGAATGCGAGGCTTGCCGGTGTGGTCAGCGCTAATTGACTGGCTTCAATTGCAAGTGGATTAATCGCCAGCTTGCCAGTCTGTTTGCTAATCGCCGGCAGCGTAGGGCTTGCCACAATAAAATTGCTGTTGCCGGCCACTTGCGCACCGGTAATAGGGGTGTTGGTGATTTCAGAATCGCCCTGCAGATTAAACTTTACCGCGCTGTGATAAGCGACAGCGACACGCAGTGATGGTGTCGGCTGACCGTGTAAACCGAGGCTGTAGCCAACGGCCAGATCGTCGCCGGTGACAGCATAGTGGCTTTGACACAGCAACGGGTTATAGACATCGGCTTTATACAGCTGATTGATGCCAGTGCCCAGTTCACACAGGCCGCTGTGATCTTTAAATTTCGATAAAGTGCCTTCGGCGTGATTCAGGTTGATGCCAATACCAGCTGACCACTGCTCTGTCAGTTTGTAAGCGGCGACGGCCGTGACGGCCAGCACTTCTATCGCGGTTTCGTCAGCAAAATAACGGCCGGCCCAATCGTCCTGATAATCCGAGGACAACCCAAATGGCACGTAAAAACCAGTGCCGAGACTGAGCTTGTCATTGAGCGCTGTGCTGTAAAACACAAAAGGCACAGCTTCGTTCAAACTATTTTTTCCGTCCGCACGACCCACTACAGGGGCGCCGTTGGCACTTTGCGCGCTGACCTGGTTGTACTTAGTTTCGGCGTGGATCAAATTCAGGCCGCCCGCCAGTTGCGAGCCAGCTAATTGAGTGATAGCAGCTGGGTTGGAATGCACTAAAGTCGCGTCGGTGATTTGGGCACCACGGCCTGCATAGGCGTTACCCATAGCGCTGACGGACTGTTCAAACAGTTTGTAACCTTCAGCCTGCGCAAGCTGACTGTAACAAACTGCAGAGATGATTAAAGCAAGGCTGGTTTTTTTCATCAGGACTTCAAACTCTGTATTTGGATTATTGTTCTGGACAGACCAGTTTTAAGGCGCCGCAGTATAAGGGGATTGATGCAAGAGGCATAGCGAAAGGTGTCGCAAAAAAATGTGATTAGTCGCAAAGCACATTTGAGTTAAACAACTAATTAATAGCGAAATTTACCAAAACGCAGAAACATCTTGTTGCAACTCAGTACTGGTTTCTGTCTATATCATAATGATTTTAAAGCATAAAATTCGTGTTATTGCATATGGCACGACAGCTGCACTCTTTCAGCACAACCAGTCAGCACCACAGTTTTAAAAATTGACCACCAGGCAAGGAATTTAACATGAACAATATCTCTCAACTTTCCAAAGCAATGTCGCTGGTATTATTGACCTCGACGTTGTTGCTCAGCGGCTGCGAATCTGCCAACAGCAGTCCGGATACCGAGAAAAAGGACGTAGTGGTCAGTATCCCGGTAGAAGCGGCTAAAGTCAGCCGTGGCGAGATCAGCAGCACCTACCGCACCACTTCCACTCTTGAAGCTAAAGCTGATGCTGAAGTGAACAGCAAAGCCACTGGCATAGTCCAAACCCTGTTAGTTGAAGAAGGCGACCATGTGCAGGCCGGTCAGGTGCTGGCGACTTTAGATACTGAACGTCAGCAACTCGCGCTCGCCAAAGGCAAAGCTGATTTGGGCCAGCTGAAAAGTGAATTAGAACGGGTCGAGAAAATGCATCAGCGTAAACTGGTCAGTACCGATGTTTATGACAAACTGAAATGGCAGGTCGAATCGCTGGACGCATCAGTGCGGATGCAAGAATTAGCACTGCGGGATACCAAAATTGTCGCGCCTATCAGCGGTGTGATTGCCCGTCGTTATGCCAAAGTCGGTCAGTTAATCACTGAATTCTCCTCTAAAGCCTTGTTCCATGTGGTGTCACAGCAGTACTTAGAAGCGGTGATTAACCTGCCAGAGCATCAGTTAAGCCGCGCCAAAGTAGGCCAGACGGCCTATCTGAATTTTGCCGGCATGCCGCAGTTACAAGCCAAGATTATCCGTATCTCACCGGTGGTGGATGCGACCACAGGCACGGCGCGCGTCACTATCGGCGTGAAGAATGACGATTTAACCTTAAAAGCCGGCATGTTTGCGCAAATCGAACTGCAATATGACACTAAGCCAGATGCCTTATTAGTGCCAAAACGCGCCGTCCTGGCGATGGATAACAGCAGTTCAGTGTTTGTCACAGATCATTAGCAATCCGGGTAGCGCATCTCCACTGCCATTGTCCGCGGTTGCCAACATCAGCCGGGAAATTGGCCCGAGTGAAATTACCCGCATCGGTCAGCAGCGGGTCGCGGTTATTAGCGCCAACCTGGCTTACGGTGATTTAGAGCAGGCGACACAGAATGCCCGGCAAGTGCTGAAACAAGTGCAACTGCCTTACGGTGTCAGTGCCAGCCTGGTCGGGCAGAGCGAGGAGATGGAGCGCTCGTACAACTCATTGATGATTGCCTTAGCGCTCGCGGTATTCCTGGTGTATCTGGTGATGGCCTCACAGTTTGAAAACCTGCTGCAGCCGCTGTTGATTCTGTTCACAGTGCCACTGGCCGGTGCGGGCGCCGTGCTTGGCCTGTGGCTGACTGACACCCGCATTTCAGTCATAGTGTTTATCGGGCTGATTATGCTGGCCGGTATTGTAGTGAATAACGCCATTGTGCTGATTGACCGGATTAATCAGCTACGCGAAGAAGGCTGGGCATTGTCAGATGCAGTGATTGAATCGGGTGGGACCCGCTTACGTCCGGTTTTGATGACCACTTTAACCACCGTGCTGGGCTTATTGCCGATGGTGTTTGGCGGCGACGGTGCTGAGCTGCGTGCGCCAATGGCTATCACCGTGATCTTCGGTCTGTCGTTGTCGACATTGCTGACGCTGTTTTTCATCCCGGTGATTTATCACCTGACCGCCCGTAAAGCGGCTTGAGGAGGCAAGGCTGATGGAACATAAACCTTTAGCACTGACCCGGTTTGCCTTAAGCCGCCCGGTCACTCTGTGCATGATGTTTTTATCTTTTCTGGTGTTTGGTTTGCTCGCCAGCCGGATGTTACCGCTGGAGAATTTCCCCGGCATTGATATTCCGGAGATTTATATCAATGTACCGTACCCAAATGCCACGCCGGCCGAGATAGAACGGCTTATCACCAGACCGGTGGAGGAGGCCTTGTCGACGGTCACCGGCATCAAAAAAATGCGATCGTTCTCCAAAGAAGATTCCGCTGAAATTGGCCTGGAATTTAACTGGGAGGAAAACATCAATACCAAAAGTATTGAAGTGCGTGAGCGGCTTGATGGTATCCGGCATTTACTACCCAAGGACGTCGAACGCGTGTTGGTATTTCAGTTTAATACCAATGATATGCCGATTTTCCAGGTGCGCATTTCGAGCGAACGAGATTTATCGATGGCGTACGATTTACTGGAACGCCAAGTAAAACGCCCGTTGGAGCGGGTGCAGGGCGTGTCAAAAGTCGAACTGTATGGCGTCGATAAACGTCAGGTCACTATCCGGCTGCTGCCAGAGCGGCTGCGCGCGTTGCAATTGGATGCTGGTGTGTTGTTACAAACACTGAGTCAGCAGAACTTTGCTATGACCGCCGGTGAGATCAGAAACAAAGACGAAAGCATTCTGGTTAAACCCATTGGCGAATTCGAGTCGCTGGACCAAATCAAACAACTGGCGATCGGCCGTGGTCTGCAACTGGGCGATGTGGCGGATATCAAACTGGAACTGCCAAAACGCGTCGAAGGCCGCCGGTTAGACCAACGCTATGCAGTTGGTATGAATGTGTACAAAGAATCCAACGCCAATCTGGTGGAAGTGTCGCGTGCCGCGATGAAAGTGATTGATCAGGCAGGGAAAGACCCGGCCTTTAACGGTATCAATATTTTTGTGATGGATGATACGGCCAAAGGCGTGACCGAAAGTCTGTCGAATCTGCTGAGCTCTGGTGCCATTGGTGCTTTGTTGTCATTTGCTGTGCTTTTTCTGTTCCTGCGTCATACCCCAACGACGTTGTTAGTGGTGTTGTCAGTCCCTGTGTCTATCAGCATTACGCTCGGCCTGATGTATTTCCTCGATTACAGCCTGAATGTGCTCAGTATGATGGGGTTGATGCTGGCAGTCGGCATGCTGGTCGACAACTCGGTGGTGGTGGTCGAGAGTATTTTCCGGGAACGCGCGCTGGATGGCGATGTGCGCCGGGCGACAGAGCGCGGTGTTTATCGCGTCAGTCTGGCGGTACTGGCCGGTACTGCGACTACTGCTATCGTGTTTTTACCCAATATCATCGGCCAGAAAGTGGATGTGACGGTATTCCTCGAGCACGTTGCTATTGCGATTACTATTGCGCTGACCGTGTCTTTGTTGATGGCACTGACGTTAATTCCGCTGCTTTCCACCCGGATTAAAAGCATCACCGGGGCGGAACATGCGGCACCTTCTAAAGTGGATAAATTTTATGGTCGTACTTTGCGCTGGACCATGGCGCATCCTCGTTGGTCGACTTTTATCGCCTTTCTGCTGCTTTTTAGTATCGCTATTCCGATGCAGTTTATCTCTGGCGGCGATGATAACGAAGGCGATACCAACCGCTTGTTCCTGAATTACAACATTCAGTCGAATTACGCCCTAGCGGAAGTGGAACAGGAAGTCAGCCGGATGGAGTCTTATCTGTATGCCAATAAAGAGAAATTCTATATCGATTCGGTCTACAGCTATTACACACCGGGTTTTGCCGTTTCGACCATTATGTTTGTCGATAAATTGCCGGTGCCGCTACAGCAGGTCAAAGACGCAATCCGCAAAGACTGGCCTGTGTTAGTCCGCAGCAAACCACAGTTCGGCTGGGGCGATTCGGGCGGTGGTATGCAATTGCATTTGCTTGGCCCGTCAACTGAACAACTGACGCAATTGTCGCAGGACTTAGTGCCGGTCCTCAGTCAAATCAAAGGGCTGGAAGATGTGCGTTCAGAAGTACAGGGCGGCCAGAAAGAACTGCAAATTCGCTTAAAACATGACGAACTGCAACGTCAGGGCTTAAGCGCGCAAAACGTGGCGCAGGCCATCAGTCTGGCGCTGCGGGGCAACAACCTGCGGACTTTCCGCACGCTGGATCAGGGCGAAGTACAGCTGCGCGTGCTGTACGACGAAAAAGTCGGCCATTCGCAGCAGGAGCTGGAGTCTATTCCGGTAAAACAACAAGGTACTGAAGTGGTGCGACTGGCGCAGGTGGCAACGCTCACCGTCAGTGACCGGCTCGGTGAGATCCGCCGTTTTAACCGCCAGACCGGCCTTGCCATCGGTATGAATCTGAACAAAGAGCTGAAAATGGATGATGCTAAGGCTCAGATCAAAAAAGTGATGGAACAACTGCAGTTACCACCTGGTTACAGCTGGTCGTTTGAAGGCAGCTTCCAGTATCAGGATGAAGCACAAAACATCATGCAAATTAACATGTTGCTGGCCGTGGCGATGATCTATCTGGTGATGGCGGCGCTGTTTGAAAGCTTGCTGTTACCGACTGCAGTGATCGGCTCTTTATTGTTCTCGATGGTCGGTGTGTTCTGGGCCTTTTTAGTCACTGGCACGACCATGGGCATTATGGGCATGATTGGCATGCTGGTGCTGATGGGGATTGTGGTGAATAACGGTATCGTCTTGGTGGATCGGATTAATCAGATGCGTGAGGAAGCGCCGGACGCTGACTTAGTGCCACTGATTGTCGCCGCCTGTGAAGCGCGCTTGCGGCCTATTCTGATGACAGTGTCGACCACCGTATTGGGGTTAATTCCGCTGGCCTTTGGTGACGCTACTATCGGTGGCGGCGGACCGAGCTATGCCCCGATGGCGATTGCCATTATCGGTGGCCTTGTGTTCTCGACGCTGACCAGTTTGTTGCTGGTCCCGCTGACCTACTGGGGCCTGATCCGTTTAGGCAGCAGCTGGAGCCGGTTCACCGGTAAAGCGCGGCAACGTGCCGATCGCTGGTTAACAAGGCCGGTGAAGTCGGCCAGTTAAATCAGCACCTGTTGTAGGATTAAATAAAGGCCGGAGCAAAAATGACTTGCTGCCGGCCTTTTGCTTGCCTACAATGCGCGCTTCCTGACTTGGGGGAGTAATCGCCATAAGCGCCATGCTTGTGGGCTGTCGTCAACATACTTGTGCCAATGCACATGGCGGCAGCGGAACTTGCAACAGCAATGTTCTGATGAGACCTGAGACAGCGTCGTGGCCCAATGCGGGAGCCACAGCGTTGTCTTTGGCCAATCCCGCTGAGTATCCCCATGGACGCATTTATTTCCTCTTTCACCGGTGTCGCTATTGCTGAAATTGGTGACAAAACCCAATTACTCTCTTTGTTTCTGGCTGCTCGCTTTCGCCAGCGCGGGGCAATTGTTGCCGGCATTTTAGTCGCGACGCTGCTCAATCATGCGGCGTCCGCCTGGTTTGGTGCCTGGGTGGCGCAATTTATTCCGGCCGGCTGGCAGGCCTGGTTATTGGGTGGTTCTTTTATCGCCGTCGCGCTGTGGTTACTTATTCCGGACAAAGACGACAGCGAAGAAAACGCGATGATGAAATACGGTGCTTTTGCCGCCAGTACAGTGCTGTTTTTCCTCGCTGAAATTGGCGATAAAACCCAAATTGCGACTGTCATTCTGGCCGCCACTTATGATGCGACCACGCTAGTCATTATCGGCACGACTTTGGGCATGCTGGCGGCCAATGTGCCTGTTGTGTATTTTGGCAAGTATATTCTCGAAGTGGTACCGCTGGATTGGGCTCGCCGCGTGGCCTGCGGCGTGTTTATGCTGTTGGGGGTGTTAACCATCGCCAAGGGCCTTGGCTGGTTTTAAAACCGCAGGCTGAGTTCCACCCCGGCAAACCACTGTCCATCCTCTGGCTGGCCATGGACCCAAGGGTCCAGCGCCGCCAGATATGCCTGCTCGTAGCTGCGCAAATAACGGTAGCGGCCGAAGGCACGCAGTGACAGATTATTCAGTTCAATGCCGGCACCGACGCCGGCAAACCAGTCAACAGGCCCCATTTTTTCATAGTGCCCACCCCAGCGGTCGTAATAATCATGCTCTTCTTCATCGAAAATCAGCTCATCCAGTGCCATACCGACTTCGCCATATAAACTGAATTTTTCAAAAACGCCAAAGCGCACTGAGGTATCGAGATTCAGAAACTCTATCTCGGGTTGATACAAACCTTGTTGCGGATATTTATCGCTGTAATAAGACGCCAGGCCCACCGCCAGCTGAAAATGCGCATCGGACTGAAACACAGCGCCGAGTGTGGTGATCTGGCCTTTGTCGTTGGCTTCATAGCTCAGGTACGGCGATACCCAACCGACATCGGGTTCATCAAGATAAACAACAGTTTGCGCCTGTAAAGCCGCTGGCAAAGCCAACAGAGGAAAAGTGGATAACAGCGAAATGAAGCGGAACTGACGCATAATAGATTCCTGAACAAAGACGGGGGATAGATTGCAATCTAAGTGGCTGAAAATTAACAGCTGCTTAACCCTGGGTTTATGACATCTGTTTCTAAGAAAATCTGATAAATCGGACCCAGTGAATTTCATCCTCGCGCAGTCAGGTACCGCAACGGAAAGCCCGCCAGACAAGTCGCATTCAGACAAATACTTGAGTATAATGCTCAACCTTTTTTTGAGGCTTAAGAGACAACGCTATGACCAGCACCACAGTTCCATCCCGTAAGTCCGCTCCGGTCGAGCGTATGTCCGCAGAACGCGGTTTGTTTTCTTACCCAAAGTACCGCGGCGATAACTTTAAACCAGCGCCATTTTTACCGATGAGCAAAGCCGAAATGGCCAAGCTCGGCTGGGATTGCTGTGACATTATTCTGGTGGTTGGTGATGCTTATGTCGACCACCCGAGTTTTGGTATGGCCGTGGTCGGGCGGATGTTGGAAAGCCAGGGTTTTCGTGTTGGTATCATTGCGCAGCCGGACTGGAACAGGAAAGACGATTTTATGCGTCTGGGTAAACCTAAGCTGTTTTTCGGCGTGTCGGCCGGCAATATGGATTCGATGATCAACCGCTACACTGCCGACAAAAAACTGCGCCATGACGATGCTTACACCCCAGGCAACGAAGGCGGTAAACGGCCAGACCGCGCAGTGATTGTCTATTCGCAGCGCTGCAAAGAAGCTTTTAAAGAAGTGCCGGTCATCATCGGCGGTATTGAAGCCAGCCTGCGCCGCATTGCGCATTATGATTACTGGCAGGAAAAAGTCCGCCGCTCAATTATTTTTGACGCCAAAGCCGAATTATTAATTTACGGCAACGCCGAGCGCCCGCTGGTAGAAGTGGCGCACCGGCTGGCCGCTGGTGAGCCAATCAGTGCCTTACAGGATATCCGCGGCACAGCGGTGATACGCAAAGAACCTTTACCTGAATGGCGCGGTGTGGATTCGACCGCTATCGACAAAGTCGGCAAAATTGATCCTATTCCCAATCCTTATGGCGCGGATGACGTCGGCTGCAGCAGTTATTCAGAATTCGCGCAGGCTGGCATCGATTTGTCAAAACCGGCAGAAGTCGAAGCCAAGCCTATTCTGGTACAGCCACCACGGCAAAAACCGTGGGAAAAAACTTATGTGAAGTTACCGGCTTTTGAGCAAGTCAGCGTGAATAAACCGCTGTATGCCCATGCTTCGCGTATTTTGCACCAGGAAACCAACCCGGGTTGTGCCCGCGCAATTATGCAGCGCCATGGTGACCGCTCGGTCTGGCTGAATCCACCGGCATTTCCACTGACCACTGAAGAGATGGACGGTGTGTTTGGCCTGCCGTATCAACGCGTGCCGCATCCGGTCTATGGCAAAGCCAAAATTCCGGCGTATGAGATGATCAAGACGTCGGTCAACATTATGCGCGGCTGTTTCGGTGGCTGTTCGTTCTGCTCTATTACCGAACATGAAGGCCGGATTATTCAAAGCCGCTCGAAAGAGTCGATTTTGCGTGAAATCGAAGAAATTCGCGACAAAGTGCCGGGTTTTACCGGAGTGATCTCCGACTTGGGCGGTCCAACTGCCAATATGTACCGGCTGCGCTGTAAAAATCCTAAAGCCGAACAAACTTGTCGCCGGCCGTCCTGTGTCTATCCGACCATTTGTGAACACATGGACACCGACCAAAGCCCGACTGTCGATTTATACCGCTCGGCGCGCAAACTGCCCGGCGTGAAAAAAGTGCTGGTCGCCTCCGGTGTGCGTTATGACCTCGCCGTCGAAGATCCGAATTATGTCCGTGAGCTGGTGCAGCATCATGTTGGTGGTTATTTAAAAATTGCCCCTGAGCACACCGAAGAAGGGCCATTGTCGAAGATGATGAAGCCGGGCATGGGCGCTTATGACAAATTCAAGGCGATGTTCGATAAATACAGCCGCGAAGCCGGTAAAGAACAGTACCTGATCCCATATTTTATCTCGGCGCATCCGGGCACCACTGATCTTGATATGGTGAATCTGGCGCTTTGGCTGAAAGAGCGTGATTTCCGCTTAGATCAGGTGCAGAACTTCTATCCAAGCCCGATGGCCAATGCCACCACCATTTATCATACCGAACTGAATTCGCTGAAGAATTTAAAAGGTAACACTGAGAAAGTCACGGTTGCCAAGGGCGAGCGGCAACGGCGTTTGCACAAAGCTTTACTGCGTTACCATGATCCGGCTGGCTGGCCGATGATCCGCGAAGCGCTGCAAAAAATGGGGCTTAGCAAACTTATCGGCAAAGGCAAAGGTTGTCTGGTACCGGAAGAGACCCGTGACGAGAAAAACCAGAAACCTAAAGCCGGTGGTAAAATTGCCGTGACCAAACACACCGGCATGAATCCGGTGAAAGAGGCGCTGATCCGCAAACAGCAGCAGACCTCGAAATCATCCGGTCAGGCGTCCTATAAAAAAGGTAAAGGCTAAGCGCTGTTACAAGCTTGCTGTGTGGAACACTGTGTTGTTTAAAGTCGCTGCGGCTTAAGCCGCGGCTTTACCTACTGATATTTCGGACATCCAGGTACATAGATGTATTGGTCGATAGAACAAATCCCCTTGCGGTACCGGGCGCTGGCCGCTGGTGTCTGTGCTTATTTGTTATGGCCGTTTGCCCATGCGCCGCAGTGGCAGTGGCAGGCGCTGTGGCAGTCTGAAGCAGAAACGGCGGCGGCACTGGCGCCGTTAATGTCGTTTTATACCAAATATGGCGAGTCGGCTTTACCGGCGTTAAATGCGCAGCTGGAGCTGAATAAATTACGCGATTTGGAACTTTCGCTTATCGCCGCCAACGCCGATTTTGCCGATCAGGACAGGGACGATACCTGGGCAGAAGCCACCGAGTTTATGATTGCGCACGTGGCACAAAATGTCGGCGCCAACGAGCTGCGCATCTATGACAGCGAATGCCGCAATAATTTATGCCGCATTGAACTCGCAGCACCAAAAGGCCTGAACCCGGAGTTTCGTGCGCTGGTGCTGAAATATGCGGCGACATTAAAAGCCGGAGATCTGGAATTCCACGATTTAAAAGAAGGCAAAGACCGCATTATGCTGGAACTTAAATCGGATAAACGCCTGCAATATGGTTATTTCGAAGAGCGAGCATTGAAACCCGCCGCCCGTGAACAATGGTTAGCAGAGGTAAAAGCATGGCTTGGCACCCAACAACACAACAAAAAGTAGCGGCCGGCTATTTTGTCGCAGGTTTTTGCGCCATTGCCTTGTTTGATGCTGCAGCGACACTGCTGCTGCCAAAACCAGCCGTGCTGGCTCCACAGCCCGTTTTAAGTAAGGCCATGTCGCAGCATGATGTGACACTTGAACAGTGGAGCAATGCGGCTGAGCGGCTGGAAGAGAAGCGAAAACTGGCCAGATTATAGTGTGTCCCATTGGCTTGACCTTCAGGCCGGGTTGTGGCAATTATGGGGGCGGTAAATGCAATGGGGGGCAGTGCCATGCGGTCGATCACAGTGTTCTTAAGTTATCTTGCAGCCTTTGTGGCCGGAGCCGCCGTGGTTGCAGTACCGGGTTATTTGTTGTTGGTGTTTTTTATGACATCTACGCCGCTCACTGAGATGAGTGTCATAAAAACGCAGATACAGCTGTTAAAAAGCACTGGACAGCATTTGGAACCACAGTTTAACAGTATGCGCAAAATCCACTGTATGGTGTTGCGTGGTTCGCTGGAGAACTTACAGGGGATTGATCAGTGGCAATTTCCATCCTACCGCTTTGAGAATTACGACTACATGAAAAAGGACGCAGAAGAGACGCTGCACTTGCTCAAAGACACCACTTATTGCGAGCCGGCGGATCACCAGCAATATCTCGACAATATGAAAATGCTGAAGCTCACGCCCCTTTCACCCCCTAGCGAAACCAAGCAGTTTTAGCCAATCTGCAGGCTATGCATCGCCAGATTCCCCAGCGTAAAATCCTGATTAAACCACTGCAGCGGCTCTGTTTTATCCGCAGCGCCAAGCAGATAAAACAGTGGCAGCAGGTGGTCGGGATGCGGCACTGCCAGCGCGGCTGACTCACCCCAGCTGCGGTAGCCGGTGAGCTGTTGCCAGTTGCCACTGTCGATACAATTCTGTACCTGTTGTAAAAACTGCACAGCCCAAAGCGGCGCCGGGCCGTCGCGCCAGTCCAGTAACTGCAAGTTATGCACTATGTTGCCGGAAGCCATAATAAGCACGCCTTCACTGCGTAAAACTGTCAGTTTTTTACCAAGCGCTAAATGCCAGGCGGCGTCGTTGCGACTGTCGATCGACAGCTGCACCACAGGTACATCGGCGGCCGGAAACGCATGACATAGCACCGACCAGGCGCCATGGTCAAAACCCCACTGACTGTCAGCGACAGCGCCATCGTCGGCTAATAACTCCAACAGCAGCGCAGCCAGAGCCGGTGAACCTGGTGCAGGGTATTGCTGCTGATATAACTCAGGTGGAAAACCGCCAAAATCATGAATAGTGCGGGGATTTGGGTCTGTCAGCACGCGCAGACCGGGTTTGTCCCAGTGCGCAGAAATCATCAGAATCGCTTTCGGCTGCAAGTCTGCCACCATCTGGTGCCACTGTGTTGTCCAGCGGTTCGGCTCCAGCGCGTTCATCGGGCTGCCATGACCGATAAAAAACATGGGCAGTGGGGTGGTTGCAGACATCAAGCGCTCCGTTTAAGCAAGAATTCACAGCATAATCTGGCTGCTATAGATGAAAAAGTGCAATAAAAGCCTTGAACACTTGCAGAAAATAGAAAGAAAAACGCCGGCATTTGCCGGCGTTTTGCGCTGACTCCGAAGGCTCGCTTAGGGTTTTTCGAAGTAAAACGGCAGGCGTTGTTGTTGCTGACCGTTGAGTTCATTCATCGATTCTGCATCAAACAAGCGGCCATTGACCATGGTGTATTGCACCCGGTCACTCTGACGGATGTCCGCCAGCGGGTTGCCGTCGATGACAATCAGGTCGGCCAGTTTGCCGGCTTCGACAGAGCCCAGCTGATGGTCCATGCCAAAGGTTTTGGCCGGGTTAATAGTGGCGGTTTTCAGCGCCTGCAGCGGGCTCATGCCGCCTTGGGCGAACATCCAAATTTCCCAGTGCGCGCCTAAACTTTCGCGCTGACCATGTGCACCGATATTGGTGATGACGCCTTCGTCACTGAGTTCCTTGGCCATTTTCGCAATGCTGAAATGGTTGTAGTGTGAGTCTGGTGCGGTCGGGCGACGCAGACTGCGCGGGCGTAATTCGTCCATCGGCACATATTTCGACAACCGTGGGTGTTTCCACACTTCAGTTTTATCGTACCAGTAGTTTTCGCCCCAGATGCCGCCATAAGCCACCACCAGCGTTGGCGTGTAAGCGGTTTTTGTCGCGCGCCACAGCTGTTTCACGTCGTCATACAGTTTGGCCGCCGGCAGCGAGTGCTCCAGCGTGGTGTGGCCGTCCACGGCCATGCTGAGGTTGTGCTGCAGCAGCGAACCGCCTTCCGGCACTACCATCATGTTCAGTTCACGTGCCGCTTCAATCACTTGCTGACGCTGATTGCGCCGCGGTTGATTGTAACTCTTCACTGAAAAAGCGCCGACTTTCTTTAAGCGCTCTAAATGGAACTTCGCATCGTCCAGACTATCAACATGCGAGGTATAACCCGCACCATAAGCGCCGTACAAAATAGTGCCGGTGGAGAAAATGCGCGGTCCGACAATCTGCCCGGTTTTTTGCATTTCGCTGGCGGTGAAGATTTCCTGCGTGTCGTTGGACGGGTCGTGGATGCTGGTAACACCAAGCGCTAACGACGCATAGTTGGCATAGTTTTGCTGCGGGATAATTTGATTCACGCCCTGGCTGCCGTGCGCGTGTGCATCAAACAGACCCGGCATCAGCGTTTTGCCTTTAATGTCGATGACTTTGGCGCCCGCCGGTACTTTCACCTCACGGGCAGTGCCGACCGCTTTGATTTTATTGCCTTCAACCAGTACCGCGCCGTCGGTGATGACTTTATCACCTTGCATAGTGATGACCTGACCGCCGACAAATGCCACCAGACCTTGCGCCTGATAAGCCGGGCTACTGAAGCCGATGTTCTGACCGTTGGCGACTTTAAACTTGTCGGCCGCTTTGTCGCTGCCCACATCAAACACGCTGCTTAAGTTGGCGTGGTAAAGCTCTGGGCCTAAGTTCCAGTACAGCTGTTTGCTGTTGCCGCTCCAGCTGATGTTCTCACCAGCGCGTACTGAGAGTTGCCGCACCGGGAACTGGGTATCGCTGCCGCTGATATCAATTGAAGCACCGCGCTCGGCAAAAGGTGTGACATAGACTTTAAAGCGGTCGGCAAAAGCGACATATTTGCCATCCGGCGATACTTTAAACTCAGTGCCGTATTTGGCGCTGTATAAGGTGCGCTGGGTTTCAGTGGCAAGATCAATCGCCAGCAAAGTCGGCGACTGGCCATAATCCATGGCAAAAATCCGGTCGTTACGGTCAGCGAAATGCGGCGCAAAACCATTGCGGCTGACCAGTTTCAGTTCGCCACCGGCGGCCGGCACTGTGTAGATACCGGTATTCAGTGACCAGCGTTTGTCGAGCAGGCTGCCAGCGCCGCCTTTACGGAATACCAGGGTTTTGCCATCCGGGCTGAACGAAGGTTCGAGATATTTACCCGGTGCGCTGACCACCGTTGTCACCTGATTGCTGGTCAAATCAATGACTTTAATCTGACCCTGTTGTTGGTCATGCCAGCTGACATACACCAGTTTTTTGCCATCGCGGGAAAACGACGGATACAGCTCAAAGTGTTCATTCTGCGCTGTCAGACGCTGCGGCTTACCACCTTTGGCAGCCACTTTGTATAAATGCCCAAGCGCTGAATACACCACAGTGTTGCCATCTGGTGAGGCCTGCACAAAGCGCAGCATTTTCACGTCGATGTTGTCATGGTCCAGATCCTGTTTGACCCTGACCGCCTGCTGGATTTTTTTCTCCACATCCACTTTAAACGGGATAGCCGCCACCTGTTTGCTGGCGACATCCAGTTTCTGGATTTTACCGCCGGCCCAGAACACAATGGCTTTATTGTCTGGCGTCCAGCTCATTTGCGGATAAACGCCATGAATAGCCCAGGTTTCCTGCATGTCGCGGTCGAGTTTGCCGTACAGCTCGGTGGTTTCACCTGACTCTAAGTTATACAGCATTAACGTGGTCTGGAAATCGACCCGGCGGATGTAAGCGAGGAACTTGCCATCCGGCGATGGCGTTGGGCGAATAGCGCCGCCGGCGCCTTCTAACAACACCTCGATTTTGCCGGTTTCGCGTTCAAAGCGTTTGATGACATAAATGCCTTGTTCGGAATCCTTGCTGTAGTGGAAGGTTTTGCCTGGGGTGTCGTCCTGCGAGAAATACACATATTTGCCGTCTGGTGAAAATGCCGGTTCGCCTAAGTCTTTTTCATCATTGGCTTTTTCCGTCAGCATCACACCATTGCCACCGGATTTGTGGTACATCCAGACTTCACCGGCGCCTAAAGAACGGGTATTGGTAAAGTGTTTACGCGCGACGATAAATTCGCCGTCCGGGCTAAAGGCCGGGCTGTTCAGCAAGCGGAAGGTCTCTTCGGTCACGGCATGGGCGTTACTGCCATCGGCGTTCATTAACCAGATATTGTCGCCGCCACCTTCGTCCGAGGTGTAAGTGATAAATTTGCCATCCGGGCTGAAGCTTGGCTGCATTTGCCAGCCGATGTCAGAGGTCAGGCGTTTGGCTGTGCCGCCGCTGACCGGCATGGTGTAAATATCCCCGAGCACATCAAACACCAGGGTTTTACCATCGGGACTGACATCCACATTGATCCAGGTGCCTCTGTCGGTATTAATTTGTACCGTTTCGAATTTACCTTTGGGGGCGTTGACGTCCCACTGTGCTTTTTTATCAGCGGCCTCTGCCGGGATTAACGCTGCGCTGACACAAAGTGCCAGTAAGGCAGGTTGCCATTTGTTCATATACCACTTATTCATAGAAGTCCCTGAGTTTGCGGTCTGCTGCAGCAGATCTGTTGAGCTGGAGTTTCAAACTGCCACAGCCGGCCACGGAATGTAAGAGGGCGCCGACAAACCTGCGCTTGTCAGGCGTTGCACCGCGACCAACGTCAGCCCTTTGCTGCTCCAGGGACAGCCGCTTGCAGTTCAATGGGTTTAATCTGGGCCAGGGGCTCAAAATTTGGCATAATCACCGCAAACGTGCCGGAGGCCCTGATGGATTCACCTTGTGTTGCCTGCTGTAAACTCAATCAAGATAAGATTTGTACCGGCTGCTATCGTCATATTGAAGAGATAGTCGACTGGAACAAAAGATCGGATGCAGAGCAATTGCAAATCCTGACACGTTGTGTGGCACGCCGTTCGCAAGTGGATGCAGAGCAAAGCACGACGACAGCTATTACTTCACAGGAATGGCAACAGGCCAAACAAGCTTTAGCCCTGAAAAAACAAAGTCGGCTCAGTTGATTTAGCGCAACAGCCCGGCTTGTGAGCAGCACGACGGGCTGTCAAACTAAAAGAAGAATCAAGACAAGGAGATAGCATTGATTTTAGAAGCCGTCTGGATTGGATTTGCTTTTAGCCTCGGGATGTTAGTTCGGCTGTGCGGTTTGCCGCCGCTGATTGGTTATCTGGCCGCGGGCTTTGCCATCACCGCCAGTACTGAAACCCTGCAGTTACCGCAA
The DNA here is from genome assembly GCA_008015325.1 of Rheinheimera sp. Lineage (GTDB taxonomy): Bacteria > Pseudomonadota > Gammaproteobacteria > Enterobacterales > Alteromonadaceae > Pararheinheimera. Next base: position 2,080 of record SSFI01000014.1, on the reverse strand, counting down.
GGCAATGCGATTATTGAACATGTGGCACATTTGGGTGTGTTGCTGCTGCTGTTCACTGTCGGCCTCAAACTCAATGTGCGCAGTCTGCTCAAGCCCGAAGTGCTCGGTGGCAGTTTACTGCATTTTGCCTTGTCTGCCTTATTGTACGCGCCGGTGATTTGGCTGGCCTTTGATTCGAGCTGGTGGCATGCGCTGATGCTGGGCGCTGCGCTGGCATTTTCGTCCACCGTGTTAGCTGCCAAAGTGTTGGAAAGTAAACGCGAGATCCGTGCGTTCCATGGCCGGGTCGCGGTCGGTATCCTCGTCATGCAGGATCTCATTGCCATGGCGATGTTAAGTTTCTCCAGTGGTGTGACACCGTCTTATTGGGCTTTAGCTGTGTTAGGCGTGCCATTACTGCGGCCATTGTTGTTTAAGTTACTCGACTTAACCGGTCACGATGATTTGCAAATCCTGTTTGGTGTGTTGCTGGCTGTGGTGGTGGGTGGTATGGGCTTTCATGCGGTCGGGCTCAGTTCAGAACTCGGCGCGCTGGTGTTTGGTGCTGTGCTTGCTAAGCATCCCAGAGCCGGTGAATTGTCCAAAACGCTGTGGAGTTTAAAAGAGTTTTTCCTGGTCGGATTTTTCCTGCAGATCGGTTTAGGCGGCTTGCCGGACTTGTCGGCCTGGTGGTTTGCCGTGGTGATGTCGGCGTTGTTACCGCTCAAAGCGGCCTTGTTTTTTGCTTTGTTGGTGGTGTTTAAATTACGCGCCCGCAGTGCCTTCTTGTCCGGTTTGACACTGAGTAATTACAGCGAGTTTGCGCTGATTGTCGCCAGTGTGGCGCTGCCGCAATTCTTAATTCCGCTGGCATTGACTGTGGCCTTGTCTTTTGTGATCTCGGCGCCGCTGAACCGCTATGCCCATCCACTCTATGAACGTCTGGCGCACCGGCTGATCCCGCTTGAACGCAACATTCATCACCCCGATGAACAACCGGTCACGCTCGGCGAGGCCGAAGTGTTGATTATGGGCATGGGCCGCACTGGTGGCGCCGCTTATGAATATCTGAAACATAAAACCCATCTGGTTGGGCTTGATTCGGATCCGGCGCGGGTACGGCAATATCAGCAACATGGTGACAATGTATTGTTTGCCGATGCTGAAGATCAGGTGTTTTGGCAAGGGCTGGATTTAGGCCGGATTAAAGCCGTGATTCTGTGTTTAAGCGATAGCGAAGCTAAGTTAATCGCAACGCAAAAATTACGGGCTTCAGGTTACAAAGGGCTCATAGTGTCGCATTCGATGCAGCAAGATGAGGCCAGTAAAATTATGGCTGCCGGGGCCGATCATACTTATCTCACCATGTCTGAAGCCGGGTTGGGGCTGGCCGAACGGGTGCGCCAGCACATCAGTTTGCCTGGCTGAATTAATCAACCGCTGCGCCAGCTGTCAATTTTTTATACAGATGCACAGCTGGTATTCACCACTATTGTCGCCGCTATACGCCGGGCTGATTGAATCACAGCAGCCCGGCACTGTGTTAGCACTTTTCCCTTTGTATGGCACAACTTATGCTTAAGTTTACGCCCAAATTCTGGCTGCAATGCAGCCCAAAACAACAAGAAGTCCGGGCAGGACACAGAGGGAACGGGCATGCGTGTGCAAACCCATTTTATGTTTTTTTTGGTGCTGGTGTTGTTCAGTGTTGCCGGTATTTGGCGTCTCAGCACCATGCCGGATTTTCAGCTGTTTGGCGAGCTGAAACATCGGGCGGAAATTGACGATAAATGGATAGCGCTGACCTTCGATGATGGCCCGACGCCGGACAAAACCGAACAAATCCTGCAAATTCTCTGAGGTATCCCCAGAAATTCTGTAGTTAAAATAAAATGTTAGTTGATTGGGGAACATTCATGGCGGTTCCTGATCTGATCATTCGCCAAAACTCCCACACCGCGGATGCTCACCATGAATGTAAAAGCTATGCTCGCTGATTTCCTCACCTTTGTCACGCCAAAATCAATGCATAAAGCCCGATTTTCGGTTTTGCTAGATGCGGTAACCGCCCTGGCAAAGGATGCGTGTTGCACCGTTACTG
>SSFI01000039.1 GCA_008015325.1 Rheinheimera sp. | reverse complement strand
GCCGGATGACGCCGAAACAGCTGTCCGGCACACACCGAAATGGGTGGCCGGACGACACCGAAACGACTGTCCGGATCACACCGAAATGGGTGGCCGGATGATACCGAAACGATTGGCCGGATCATACCGAAATGGGTGTCCGGATGACCCCGAAATACGCAGACCTTTTGCGCGGCAACGGCTGAGGTCCAGGCCAGCAACAAACACCACAGCATGCCGTTAAAGTTAAAAATGGCGCCCAAAAACAAAAATGCCAGTGTTTTGTCTGCAGTGTCCGGTGCGACAAATTGTGGTAAAAACGCCAGAAAAAATAACGCGACTTTGGGATTTAACACATTAGTCAGCAGGCCCTGGCGATAAACCGTGCCAAGTGACGCTGCTGCCGGTGTTGTTTGATCCACATGGGTTGCAGACTTTGTGCGTAACATCTGTACGCCGATATACAGCAGATAGGCGGCACCAAGTAATTTAATCAGTAAAAATGCTTCCGCTGAGGTCGCCAAAATTGCAGATAAACCAAAGGCGGCGGCAGCGATATGCACACAAGTCCCGCTGCAGATGCCCAGTATTGCAGCAGCGCCAGCTTTAAACCCCTGACCGGCGCTGCGCGCCATAATCAGCATAGAATCCGGCCCCGGTGTCATATTCAGTAATAATCCCGAGACCACAAATAGCCATAAGTCCTGCGTGCCAAACATAAAACCTCCTTTAATAAGTTACAGCGCAGTAAAAAAGAAGGGGAGCTAAGCTCCCCTTCGTCATCAGTCGATTAAGCCGTACTGCTGTTTCAGCACGGCGATGATTTCAGCCTTCGGATTGGCGGACAATTCAATACGCCGGCCTATTACTTTCTCGGCAATGCCTAAGTAAGTGCGCGAAATATCCATCATCACCTCAGTCGGCAACAGGTTGTCGCGCGCTAAGGCCACACGCTCCGGCATGCGGTCTTTATTCAGCAGAATATCCGGGTCCGGGAAGTGATTCAGCAGCCACTGGCGGAAGCCTTCTTTGGACTGCTCAACAATCTGGCCATCGCGCCAGGACGCGCCGTCCCAAATCCGCGAACTATCCGGCGTGCCGACTTCATCCATATAAATCAGTTTGCTGTTGCCTTCGGTGTCTTTGACATAACCAAATTCAAATTTGGTGTCGACAAACATCTGGTCAAGCGCTGCAAGTGCGTCGCTTATCACGGCAAAACCTTGTTTTAATAACTTTTCGTATAAAGCGATGTCTGACAGCTGTTCAAAGCCAAAAGCCTGATAATGGCGTTCAATGTCAGCGCGGGAAATGTTGACATCATCGGCTTCCGGCACACCGGCAAGACCGGTCAGAATACCTTTGGTCGATGGCGTGATTAGAATTTCCGGCAGCTTTTGCTCTTTTTGCAGGCCTTCCGGCAATGTGATGCCACAGAATTCGCGCTCACCTTTGCTGTAGGCACGCCACATAGAACCGGTGATATATTGCCGCGCGATGGCTTCAATTTTTACCGGCCGGGCTTTTTGTACAATCCACACCAGCGGGTGCGGGATGTCGAGAATATGACTGTCGGCTAAACCATGTTGTTTAAACAGCGAGAACCAGTGATTTGAGATTGCGTTCAGCGCAGCGCCTTTGCCAGGCACGCCGTTCAGACCGTTCTCACCTTGCCAGATGCAATCAAAGGCGGAGATGCGGTCACTGATCACCATAATGGCGAGCGGGGTGTCGGCCGGGACCGGATAATTTTTCTCGCGGATTAAACGGGCGCTGTCCTGTTCGGTCAGCCAATAGACACTGCGGACTTTGCCGGAATGTACAGGTAAATGCGTGCGGATCGGCAGATCATCGTTGACCGCCAGGACCTGAGTTGCAAGAGTCATGATCACTTCTTCTGTCGCTGAAAAAAGGCGGGCCTGAGTGTAGCAGAAAGGGCGCTTTAACTGAATCGGTGGCAGCAGTTTATCTGTGCTCTGATATGATAGCGCCCAACAACAAAGACATGACGCCGGAGTTTTCCATGTCAGTGCCCGCAGCAACTACCCTGCCTGATGCTTGCCCTTTGTGCCAACACGCGGCAACCATGCCTTATCATGCAGATAGATTACGCCAATACTGGCATTGCCCGGTGTGTCAGCTGGTATTTGCCGGCCGGCAAAGTTTACTGGGCAGCGATGCGGAATTGGCCATCTATCAGCAACATCAGAATGACCCAAATGATGCCGGCTACCGGCAATTCCTCAGTAAACTGGCGGCACCTTTGCTGCAACGACTTGGTTCGCAAGCATTACAAGGGCTGGATTTTGGTGCAGGCCCGGGGCCGACTTTGTATCTGTTACTTGAGCAAGGCGGTCATCAGGTGAAAAATTACGACCCGTACTTTGCGCCGGACGCGACGTTGCTACAGCGTCAGTATGATTTCATCTGCTCCACTGAAGCCATTGAACATTTTTATCAGCCTGCAGCGGAATGGCAACTCTGGCTTGAATTGTTAAAGCCGACCGGCTGGCTGGGGCTGATGACGCGGTTAAGGCCTGATAAGGTCGAGGATTTTGCCCGCTGGCATTATAAAAACGACCCGACGCATGTCAGTTTTTTTCACGCCAGCACATTCCAATGGCTGGCAAAACGCGACGGTTTTCAGCTGGAAATCATCTGGCCTGACGTGGTGATTTTGCAAAAAAGCCCCACAGTGGATTGTGGCTAAGTCATGCGGGATTTTAAGCCTACAAACAAAGACATAGGCGTTCATTGCACCTGGCTTCCTGCTCTTGTGCAATATATCAGCCTGCATCAGCTTAAAATTTTTGCGATTAGCGGTGCGCAGGGCTGTGGTAAAACGACTTTGGCCGCCGGCCTGCAACAAGCGCTGCAGCAAAGCGGGATGGGCGTTGGTGTGGTGTCGCTGGACGATTACTATTTAAGTCGCAACGAACGCCAAAAACTGGCAGAACAGGTACATCCGCTATTGAGCCAGCGCGGCGTACCCGGTACTCATCATATCAGCAGATTACAGCAGGACCTTGCAGCGCACCTTGCTGGTCAGCTAATAACATTGCCGCGTTTTGATAAAGCGCTGGATGATGTGGTGGCGGATGCGCCACCCAGCCGCTACGACGTGTTGATTATCGAAGGCTGGTGCCTCGGCGCTTTGCCACAAAGCGCAGCTGAGCTCGCTGTGCCGGTCAATGCACTGGATTTGTTGCCCGATGCGCAACTCTGGCGACAGTTTCAGAATGACCAGTTACTACAGCATTACCAGCCACTGTGGCCGCTGTTACAGCCGATGTTGTATCTGCAGGCGCCGGACTGGCTGACCGTCTGTACGTGGCGGCAACAGCAGGAAGCGGCGTTATGGCTTCAGCGTGGTGTTGGCATGGATGCCGTAGCGCTCAGCCAATTTATGTTGCCGTTTCAGCGCTGGACTGAAGCCATGTTACGGGGCGAACTGATGCGTATGGCGCAGGTATTACCGTTTGATAGAGATCGGCAAATCATCACTTCACTACCGGCAGACCTTGGTAGCTGGTGGGCTAAGTCACAGAGCTGACAGCAAAAGTTTGCTAATTTCTGCACAGTATCGTCATACTGCTATGGCATATTTAACAGTCGTTGCCGGGCAGCAAACTATTGTTGCAAACGCAACCTCAGACTCCAGGAGTTTTGCGATGCCAGCCTTGTTAAGAACCATACTGGCGCTACTTGCCGGCGTGGTCGTGACCTTCTTTACTATTTCCGCTGTCGAGCAGCTTGGCCATATGCTGTACCGAGCGCCAGCCGGACTCGACTGGCAGGACAGTTCTGCCGTTTCCGCTTATTTGAAACAGCTACCGGTGGGTGCTTTGTTACTAGTGTTAGCGGGCTGGCTGCTGGGTATTTTTACAGGACTTACAGCAGCTACCTTGCTGGCTGGCCGTTGCCGCGGGCGTTTTGCCCTGGCCATTGGCAGTCTGGTTTTTTTAGGCGCAGTGTCGAATTTTTATCTGTTGCCGCATCCGATGTGGCTGATTGTCGTGAGTCTCATCACTATCCCACTGGTTACTTTGCTGTGCTGGTGGGCGCTGAAAAAACGTTTTGGTCAACCGGTGTTGACCCCGGAAGGAGAACAACAATGACGGATATACGTATATTGGGTATTTGTGGCAGTCTGCGTCAGGCATCACACAATATGACTTTGCTCAAAACAGCGCAGCAACTGTTGCCACAAGGCATGAGGCTTGAGATCGCTGATTTAACTGCAGTGCCATTTTTTAATGCAGATCTGACCAATAAGCCAGCTGCCGTCGTTGCGTTATTGGCCGCGATGGAACAAGCCGATGGTTTTATTTTCGCCTGTCCGGAATACAATTATTCGATAGCGCCGGCGCTGAAAAATGCGTTGGATTGGGCGTCGCGGGAACCAGACAATCGGCTGCTCTCTGGCAAAGCAGCAGCTATTATGGGCGCCGGTGGCGGCATGGGGACCTCACGAGCACAATATCATTTGCGTCAGGTGGGCGTGTATCTGGACCTGCATTTTGTCAATAAACCTGAAGTGTTCGTTAATGCCTTTAGTGGCGTGTTTGCCGCCGATGGCGCGCTGCAGGATGAAAAAATTCGCGACAATATCCAGGCTCAGCTGGTTGCATTGCAAACACTGGTTTTAAGATGCAAAAAATGATGCGGACCCGTCGGTTGACAAGGACCTTGATTACACAGGCTTTGTCTGTGACCGCTTTGAATGTTTCAGCAGTGCCGGAAACAGCGCTGGCAACACGCTATGCTTCAGACATCCTGCCCTTTTGGCAGCAACAAGTCAAAACCGGCAGCATGACAACACCGGATGGAACTAAGCTGGCGTATGCTTACGTAGTGCCATCGCAGGCCAAATACGCACTGTTATTAGTACAAGGACGAACTGAAGCTTATCTGAAGTATCAGGAGCTGTTTTTTGATTTGGCTGCGCAAGGTGTGGCGGTGTTTAGCCTGGACCATCGTGGCCAGGGCTTGTCACCCCGCGAACTTGAAGACCCGCATAAAGGCCATATCACCGATTTTGCGTTATACCGCCAGGACCAGCAGCAATTTATTGCCGAAGTCGTGAAAACGCAGACTCATTTACCGCTTAATTTGTTAGCGCATTCAATGGGCGGAGCTATCGCTGTACAGTTGTTGACGCAGCAGCCTGCGCTGTTTCAGCGTGCGGTGCTGACTTCGCCGATGATAGCGCCAAACGCCAAAGTGGCGTTTTCAGAGCAGGATGGTTGTTATCTGGCCACAGCTTTTGACTGGACCTGTCCGGACTGTTATGCGGGTTTTGTGGCTCAGCCATATCCCTTTGCACAGAACTTTGCTGACAACATTCTGACCAGCTCTCAAATCCGCTATCAGCAGTTTCGCGACTTGTATCAGCAGCAACCGCAGTTACAGCTTGGCGGTCCGACCTGGGCCTGGTTGTCGCAGGCATGTGCTGTTGCAGAGCAAATGCCACGATTGGCTCAGCAGATTAAAACGCCGGTGCTGATGTTGCAGTCCGGCGCTGAGCAGGCCGTCAGTAACAGTGCGCAGCAGCAGTTCTGTCAGGAATTAGGGTCACAATGTGCGGGCGGAAAGGTCGAAACATTTGCCGGCGCAAAACATGAACTGTTATTTGAAGCGGATACTCATCGCGATCTGGCCCTGCAGAAAATCATGGCGTTTTTAGCAGACGATAAAGCAGTAGGGCACTGAACAACGATCCATGCTGACGTAAGCCGGCTGAATATTGGTTTAAAATTCAGACAAAAAAAGAGCCAGCAATTGCTGGCTCTTGTCATTTATGCAGAGATTATTCTACTGACGGTGGCTTCGTCATTGGTGCAACCGCAGACTGGCGGGCTGAGGCTGAACCTGCACTGCCTTCTACTGTTGCTTTGACTTCATATTGCACGCCTTGTGGCACTACCGCAGGGCTGTCGTCAACAACGGCGACTGGTTTGGTCATAGTCGCAACGACCATATTGCCATAGCGGTTAGCTTTGGCAGCCGGCGCTGGTGTTGCGACTGCAGCAGGCGCTTCAACCGCAACAACTTCAACCGCAGCGACTGTCGAAACAGCCGGTGCTTGCTCAACTACAGTCTCTGCCGGTGCGGCGACTTCCGCTTCGACAACGGCTACAGGTGCTTCAGGTGCAGTGACTTCTGCAGTCGGAGCGACCGGCGCTTCAGCAACGACAGCTTCAGTGACCGGTTCAGCTGCAACAACATCTGTCGCTTCAACTTCAGCGGTTTCTGCCACCTTAGGCTCACGCTGGCGCTGACGGCGTGGTTTTGCCGGTGCAGCTTCAGCAACTGGCGTTTCAACCGCTGCATTTTCTTCTGTAGCAGCGACCACAACTTCTGCGCTGGTGGACGTTGAAAGTTCAGCGGCTTCGGCGGCGATTGGCAAATCTAATTGCTGCTCGGAGCTGAGCACATCTTCTTCCGGATAGCGGGCATCCACAGCATCATCTGTTTCGCCTTGTTGCTGCTCTTTTCTGCGTTTCTGGCCAGCAGCGCGTAAATGACGCGGTGAGCGGCGGCTACGGCTACGGTTCTCACCGTTGGTTGCATCTGCGGTTTCAGCCCGGTTGTCTGATGCTTCAGTGCTGATGTCAGTTGTGACTGGCTCTGCAGCGATATCAGTTGCAACGACAACCACTGGTTGTTCAGTGGGAGCCACAACAACGGCCACTGGTTCTGCAACGACCTGCAGTTCTGTTTCCATACCTTGTTCAGCCTGTTGCTGTTTATCAAGGCGCACAGATTTACGCATATTACGGCGCTGACGACGTTCTGCCACTTTGCTGGATGATGGGATTTCATCATCAGCATCAACCACTGGCGTCGGACGCGGTGCTTTCTCAGCCTGTGGCTTTCTATCCAGACGTTCAGTCCGTTCGATACGCTCCGGGCGTTCTGCACGTTCTGGCCTGTCTGCTTTCTGTTCCGGACGAGCGTTGCGTGGTTTGTCGTTGCGGTCCTGACGTGGCTGACGGGCTTCGTTACGGCTGTCATCCTGCTCGGAACGGCGTTTTTGTCCGTCGCGGTTGTCTGTCCGGTTATCGGTGCGGCCATCGCGGTTATCGCGGCCACCACGACGGTTGCGGCTGTCACGATTGTTCTGGCGGCGCTGCGGTTCTTCGGCTTTCACTTCCGGCGCTGGTGCTGGCGCAGCAAACAGCGATTTAAAGAAAGCGCCGACTTTTGCTATCAAACCAGTTTCTGCAGCGACAGACGCCACAGGTGCAGCTTCAGCTTTAACAACCGGTGCGGCAACAGGTGCCGGTGTGTCCGTCATCGAGATGGCGGCAATCGCCGGTTTTTCCTTCACGGCATCGGATACCGGGTGATACAGCGTATTGGTCACCGCCGGTGCTTTGACCATGTTGTAGCTGGATTCTTCGATTTCTTCGTCAAAACGAATACGCGTGACTTCGTAATGTGGCGTCTCAAAATGCTCATTTGGAATAATGAAGATACGAATGCCATGACGGGCTTCGATGCGACGAATAGATTCGCGCTTTTCGTTCATCAGATAAGTTGCGACTGAAACCGGCACCTGCGCGTGGATCTGGCTGGTGTTGTCTTTAATCGCTTCTTCTTCAATTAATCGTAAAATAGATAACGCGGATGACTCAGTGCTGCGGATAGTACCGCGGCCGTGACAGCGTGGGCAGACATGCGTAGCCGATTCGCCTAATGACGGACGCAGACGCTGACGCGACATTTCCAGCAGACCAAAGCGGGAAATGCGGCCGATTTGCACGCGGGCGCGGTCTTGTTTCACCGCTTCTTTTAAGCGGTTTTCCACTTCGCGCTGATGGCGGACCGGTGTCATATCGATGAAGTCGATGACAATCAAACCACCTAAGTCACGTAGGCGTAACTGGCGGGCGATTTCATCGGCAGCTTCTAGGTTGGTGTTAAAAGCGGTTTCTTCGATGTCGCCGCCTTTGGTTGCTTTTGATGAGTTGATATCGATGGCAGTTAAGGCTTCAGTCGAATCGATGACGATAGAGCCGCCACTTGGCAGGCGCACTTCACGGCGGAATGCTGATTCAATCTGTGTTTCGATTTGATAATGCATAAACAGCGGCGTTTCGCCCTGATACATTTTCACGCGATGGGCGAAATCCGGCCGGAACTGCTGGATATACAGCTTGGCTTCTTCAAAGATACGTGGGTTATCGATCAGAATTTCACCAACATCCCGGCGCAGGTAGTCGCGAATAGCGCGGAATACCACGTTGCTTTCCTGATGGATCAGGAATGGTGCAGGGCGGTTTTGAGCTTCTGTAGTGATGGCTGACCAGTGTTTCATCAGCGCTTTTAAATCGTAATCCAGCTCTTCGTATGATTTGCCAACACCGGCGGTGCGAACAATCAAGCCCATGCCATCAGGCATTTCAAGCTGACCCAAAGAGTCTTTTAATTCCTGCCGTTCATCGCCCTCAATGCGGCGTGAAATACCACCGGCGCGTGGGTTATTTGGCATCAACACCAGGTAAGAACCAGCCAGACTGATAAAAGTAGTCAGCGCGGCGCCTTTTTGGCCACGTTCTTCTTTATCAATTTGAATGATAACTTCTTGGCCTTCGCGCACCACCTCTTTGATGTTTGGGCGACCGTCGAAGGAATAACCTGAAGGGAAATACTCGCGGGAAATTTCTTTTAATGGCAGAAAACCGTGCCGCTCAGCGCCGTAATCGACGAAAGCTGCTTCCAGGCTTGGTTCAACCCGGGTGATTTTGCCTTTGTAAATATTAGCTTTTTTCTGTTCGTGACCCGGGCTTTCAATATCCAGGTCGTATAATTTCTGGCCATCGACCAGCGCAACGCGGATTTCTTCTTCCTGCGTTGCATTAATGAGCATTCTTTTCATTGTGTCTGACTCTTGCATTCAGCCACAACGACAGCGCGCACAATCTATGCGTGTCAGATAACGTCAAACATATAAAAATGCAGTCTCCCGACTGGAATGCTTGAAAATCGATTTAATTATCAATTGTTTTTAAAACAGAACACCAACTGGGTTGTCAGGCCGGCCTGGCATTCATTGAGAATCTGCACACATCGCGTCAGCGTTGCGTTATAGCTTTACTTTTTTTGTGTGTTGCCCAGTTAACTGGCAGCTGTGTCGTGCTTCGAACAGTAATAAATTACGCACATTACTGGCTGCACAGAGCATTATTCGTTGGCGGGGAAGATAAAATCGTTGGTTTTCACCACGGATTCGGTATGATCTGCGTCCCGACCGGTGCCTCACAGCTTCTCTTACGTCTTTCTGAGCGCCCTAACGGCCATTTTGGCTCAATTAGCGGGTCGATTATCCCATTAATTAAGTTGCATTAGCAACCTAAATGTAGCAGCAAATACGCATGACTGATGAAAGAAAAACCCCGGTGCAATTTATTGATGTAGATGCAGAATTCGCCGGTCAACGCATCGACAATTTTCTGCTGGCGCGTCTCAAAGGCGTGCCCAAAAGTGTGATCTACCGGGTGCTGCGCAAAGGCGAAGTTCGTGTCAATAAAGGCCGGATCAAACCTGAATATAAGTTACAGGCCGGCGACCAGGTCCGGGTGCCGCCGATGGTGGTGGCAGCTGAAGCCGATCCGGTGTCAGTCAAACTGACCGCTGTCAAAACGCTCGAATCGCATATTTTATATGAAGACAATGAACTGATTGTGTTAAATAAACCCACCGGCATGGCTGTACATGGAGGCAGCGGCTTACAGTTTGGCGCTATCGAAGCGCTGCGTGCATTGCGGCCGCTGGCGAAATTTTTGGAACTGGTGCATCGACTGGACCGCGATACCTCGGGATGTCTGTTAATCGCGAAAAAACGCTCCATTCTGACCGCGCTGCATGAACAACTGCGTTTAAAAGTCGTCGAGAAAAAATACTGGGCATTAGTGGCCGGGCAGTGGGATGGCAAAATCAAAAAAGTCACAGCGCCACTGAAAAAGAACACCTTACAAAGCGGCGAACGGATAGTTCGAGTGGATGAGCGTGACGGGAAACCGTCTGAGACCCGTTTTAAAGTGTTACAACGCTATGAAGAAGGCACCTTATTAGAAGCGTTTCCTGTTACGGGCAGGACGCATCAAATCCGCGTTCATACCGCCTGTAACGGTCATCCAATTGCCTGTGATGACAAATATGGTGATAACGAATTTACCGGTCAAATGAATGGCCTTGGCCTGAACCGATTATTTCTGCATGCCAAGCTCATCAGTTTCGAACATCCGGTATCTTGTCAACGCCTGACGTTTGAAGCGCCGCTGGATAAAGCCTTGAGTCAAATTCTGACCAGGCTGGTAAAAAAGAAGTAGGGCAGTCTCTGGTATGCAAGATATCAAAGTAGTGATTTTCGACTGGGACGGCACTGTGATGGATTCCGTCGGCAAAATTGTCAACTCAGTGCGGATCGCCGCGCAGCGCTTAGCGTTGCCGGTGCCAACTGAGCATGCCGCCAAACAGATTATCGGTTTGTCGCTGGAGCCGGCCTTTAGAACCTTGTTTCCGCAGAGTTCAGTTGCAGAGCGTGAATTATTGTCGGAGCATTATAAAGATGTGTACAGCAATGTGGATCGCACACCAACGCCAATGTTTGAAGGCGCAGAGCATGTCTTCAGCGCATTACGGCAGCGTGGTTATCAGTTAGCGGTGGCAACGGGCAAAGCCCGTCGTGGTCTGGACCGTATGTTTGTCGAAACGAAGACCGGACATCATTTTGTTACCAGCCGCTGTTCCGATGAGGCGCAAAGTAAACCGCATCCGCAAATGCTGGAATATATTCTGGCCGAACTGCAACTGACACCGCAACAAGCTGTGATGATTGGTGATTCACGCTACGACCTGATGATGGCGCATAGTATCGGTATGCATCGGATTGGTGTAACGCACGGCGTGCACGGTCATACTGAATTTGCGCCTTTTGCGCCGCATGCGGTTGTCGACAACCTGCCATCGCTGTTAGACATTTTGCGTTGACGATAGCGGGGGGATACCCCCGCTGTTGCTAAACGCCGTGCAATAACAAATCAACACCAGCGCGCTTTAACATGGCGTGCAGTTTTATCAGCGGCAAGCCAATCAGACTATTTGGGTCGTCGCCTTCTAAGCGTTCAAATAACGTAATACCCAGCCCTTCTGATTTAAAGCTGCCGGCACAATTCAGCGGTTGCTCACGTTTTATATAACTGTAGATTTCAGCGTCAGTCAGTTCGCGGAAATGTACAATAAAACGGTCGAGGATTGTTTCGGTCTGATTAGTTACGGTGTCTGTCACTGATAATCCGGTTAAGAACTGAACCTCCTGACCACTGAAGCTGCGTAACTGGGCAAAAGCACGTTCTTCAGTGTGTGGTTTGCCAAGAATTTGGCCATTGAATACCGCGACCTGGTCAGAACCAATCACCAAAGCCCCCTCTGCGACTGAGTTGAGCTGCATGGCGACAGCCTGCGCTTTCGCCGCTGACAGGCGCAGCACCAGCTGTTCAGCATTTTCACTGGCGAGCGGGGTTTCGTCGACTTCAGGTTTGGCAGTCTGAAATTGTGTTGTCAGTTTTTCTAATAAAGCGCGGCGGTAAACTGATGTGGAAGCCAGCCATAATGATTTGGACATATTCTGCCTTTTGTTTGATTGGAGTCGTCAAATGATATGACGCGCACTATAATATTTTTCTTTGATTTTAGCGTCAGAAAAGTTAACAAAAGTCTGATCAACCCTTTGACAGCAAGGGGATCGATCTATATGATGCGCGCCTTATGCAAAAAGTAAAAATACCAATTACCATCGATCCCGCCCGTGCCGCGCAAAAGCGCAGCAGTTTTGACGGAGTCCTGCCGCTGCAAAATCTGACGCGTTTGTCAGAACAGCTTGTGAAGACAGATGGTGATGTGGCTGTCGTTATTCATTGTGGCAATGACGAGCAGGGTCTGGTCTATATAGAGGGTGAAGCCCACTGTACAGTTCTGGTTCGTTGTGAGCGTTGTGGCGATGATATGACAATGCACATAGGCAGCAGTTTTGCATATACCCCGATTAAAGGGGATGATTCGGCTCAAGAAGAGATTCCACAACGCTACGACGTGGTCGAAACTGACGAACACGGCGAAGTGAACCTGCGGCAATTGGTTGAGGACGAATTAATTCTGGCTTTGCCATTGTTTCCGATGCACGATGAAGGTCAATGCGACTCCCACAAAGTGCAGATGAGCTGGGGCGAAATAGAGCCGGAACCAGAGAAACCGAATCCATTTGCAATTCTGCAAGAATTGAAGAAAAAGTGATTTTTTAGGAGAAAGACCATGGCTGTACAACAGAACAAAAAATCTCGCGCCCGCCGCGACATGCGTCGTTCACACGACGCGCTGACCGGCCCAACGCTGTCAGTTGACGCAACTACCGGTGAAACGCATCGTCGTCACCACATTACTGCTGACGGTTTCTACAAAGGCCGCAAAGTAAAATAAGTCCCGGTGCACCAAGTGCAACCATCCAGACTTAAAATTGCGTTAGATATGATGGGGGGCGATCATGGCCCCCTGTCTACTATTCCGGCAGCCATCGAGGCTGTCACTGAAAATCCCCTGCTTGACCTTATTCTCGTTGGAGACGCTGACGCGATCCGACAAGCCCTGACCGACGCGGGTTACGCTGAACATCCACAATTGCAAATTCAACATGCCAGTCAGCAAGTGCTGATGACTGACAAACCTTCTGTTGCACTTCGCACTAAACGCGACTCTTCGATGCGCGTGGCACTGGATTTGGTTGACCAGCAAAAAGTAGTCGCCTGTGTCAGCGCTGGCAATACCGGCGCTTTGATAGCGATGGCGCATTATGTGCTGAAGATGCTCAATGGCATTGAAAGACCGGCATTAATCAGCGCCTTGCCGACGACAGCTGGCAGCCCGGTGTTTATGTTGGACCTCGGTGCTACCGTCAACTGTGATTCCGATACGTTGTTTCAGTTCGCCGTGATGGGCGCTGTGATGGCGGAAGAAGTCGAATCTATTCAACAGCCAAAAGTCGCGTTGCTTAATATGGGCGAAGAGGAGATCAAAGGCTCCGACCAGATTAAACGTACCTCTTTGTTGTTGTCTGAATGCGCTGATATCAATTACATCGGTTATATAGAAGGCAACGATATTTTTTCCGGCAAAGCCGATGTCATCGTTTGTGATGGCTTTGTCGGCAATGTGGCATTAAAAACCTGCGAAGGTGTTGCCAAACTCATCATTAAACGCTTTGAATTTGCGCTGAAAAACAGCATGTCTGCGCATTTATTCGGCTGGATGATCAAACCTCTGCTAAAAAGCATTGGAACCGGCGTGAACCCCGACCACTATAACGGTGCAAGTCTGATAGGATTGCGCGGAATTGTAGTGAAAAGTCATGGAAATGCGACAAAAGAAGCATTTCTCAGTGCCATCCGGCAGGCGGTGCGCGAGGTTGAACGCCAGGTGCCCGCGAAAATCAAAGACCGGTTGGAACACCTATTAATCGATAAAGCGTAGGTCTGCATGTATTCTCGCATTATAGGCACCGGCAGTTATTTCCCGGCGCAAATCCGCACCAATGCGGATCTGGAAGATATGGTGGAAACCACCGACGAATGGATTATCGAACGCACCGGGATCCGTGAACGTCGGATCATCGGCGAAGATGAAACTGTCGCCACAATGAGCACCCAAGCCGCACGCAAAGCCATCGAGGCCGCCGGCATTGATAAAAACACTATTGATATGATTGTGCTGGCAACCACCAGTGCATCCCGCGCTTTACCCAGTGCTGCCTGTGAAGTGCAGCGCGAACTGGATATACCTGGTATTCCCGCATTTGACATCGCTGCCGCTTGTGCCGGTTTTTGTTACGCGCTGAGTATTGCTGACCAATATATCAAAGGCGGCATGGCCAAGCGGGTGCTGGTGATTGGCGCCGATTGTTTGTCACAACTGGTGAGCCCTGAAGACCGTTCTATGGTGATTTTGTTTGGTGATGCGGCCGGCGCGGTGGTGCTGGAGGCCTCGGAACAGCCGGGCATCCTGTCGACGCACATTCATGCAGATGGCAAATACTCCGAGCTGCTGTACGTCGACAATCCACGTCGTGGCGTCGAGGCTTCAGTGCATGAAAGCTGGGGCGCGATGAAGGGCAATGATGTATTTAAAGTTGCCGTGACTAAATTATCAGAAGTGGTTGAGCAGACTCTTGCTGCTAATAATCTCGATAAATCGCAAATTGACTGGCTGGTGCCGCATCAGGCGAACTTACGGATCATCTCCGCTGTCGCGCGTAAACTCGATATGTCGATGGAACAGGTAGTAATCAACCTGGACCGGTACGGCAATACTTCCGCGGCGACAGTACCAACTGCGCTCGATGAAGCGGTGCGCGATGGCCGGATTAAGCGCGGTCAAACCTTGTTACTGGAAGCTTTTGGCGGCGGATTTGCCTGGGCTTCGGCGTTAGTGCGTTATTAATCTCAGACATTGCAGAGCAGAATAATGAATCAAAAACTTGCATTGGTATTTCCTGGCCAGGGTTCTCAAACTGTGGGCATGCTGGCAGACCTTTACTCCGAATATGCAGTGGTCCGTGACACTTTCGCCGAAGCATCCGCGGCGCTGGGTTACGACCTGTGGGCCTTAGTCGCCACTGGCCCGGAAGCGGATTTAAACGAAACACACCGCACGCAGCCGGCGCTGTTGACCGCTTCAGTCGCTGTCTGGCGCTTGTGGCAACAACAGGGCGGTGCGACGCCGGCTTATCTGGCGGGCCATTCATTAGGTGAATATTCGGCGCTGGTCTGTGCGGGCGTGTTGACTCTTTCCGACGCGGTCAAACTGGTCGAAAAACGCGGTCAGTATATGCAAAGCGCTGTACCGGCCGGTACAGGGGCTATGTCCGCCATCATTGGTCTTGATGACGCCCTGATTGCTAAAGCCTGTGAAGAAGCTGCCCAAGGTGAAGTGGTGTCGCCGGTAAACTACAACTCGCCGGGCCAAGTGGTGATCGCCGGTCACAAAGCCGCCGTTGAACGGGCCAATGAGCTGTGTAAAGCAGCAGGCGCAAAACGGGCTTTGCCTTTACCGGTCAGTGTACCAAGCCATTGCGCGCTGATGCGCCCGGCTGCTGAGCAGCTCGCCAAAGATTTACAAACGCTGCCGTTTCACGCGCCTGTCATTTCAGTGGTGAATAATGTTGATGTTGCTGTCGCTACTGATGCTGCAGCTATTCAGGACGCTTTGATCCGGCAATTATTCAGCCCGGTACGCTGGACTGAAACCATTGAATATCTGGCCGCGCAAGGCGTCACTGAAGTGATTGAACTGGGCGCCGGTAAAGTGCTGAGCGGTTTAATCAAACGCATCAACAAAGAATTAGTGACAACATCGGTCAACGATGTTGCGTCGTTACAAGCTGCGCTCGCAGCAAAAGAATAAGGATTTTTATGACTGCTTTTATCTCTCTGGAAGGCAAAGTCGCATTGGTGACCGGTGCGAGCCGCGGTATTGGCCGGGCCATTGCAGAACTGCTTGCCGCGCTTGGCGCCAAGGTGATTGGTACTGCCACCAGTGAAAAAGGTGCCCAGGCGATCAGCGATTATTTAGGCGCAGGCCAGGGCCTGGTGCTGGATGTCGCCAGTGCAGAATCGATTGAACAATGCCTGGAAACCATCAAAACAAATTTTGGTGATATCGACATCCTCGTCAATAATGCCGGCATCACCCGCGATAATCTGTTAATGCGGATGAAAGACGAGGAATGGTTTGATATCATTCAGACTAACCTCACTTCAGTGTTCCGTATGAGTAAAGCGGTGATGCGCACCATGATGAAAAAGCGTTTTGGCCGTATTATCACTATCGGTTCAGTCGTTGGTTCTATGGGGAACGCCGGTCAAACCAACTACGCTGCAGCGAAAGCTGGTGTGCTTGGATTTACAAAATCTCTTGCGAAAGAAGTGGCGTCTCGTGGTATAACTGTCAACGCTGTTGCCCCTGGTTTTATCGACACCGATATGACTAAGGAGCTGACAGAAGAACAAAAACAAGCGATCTTTGGTCAGGTACCGGCGAATCGTCTGGGACAACCTGAAGAAATTGCGGCCACTGTCGCGTTCCTGGCGTCGAACCAGGCCGCGTATATTACCGGTGAAACGATTCACGTTAACGGCGGCATGTACATGGTTTAAATATCAGGTTTGACCAGCAGGAAATGCCAAACGCATGGCTTGCATCGACCTGAGTGAACCACTAAACTAGCCGCCACACAAAATTGCACGAATTGTTGCGATTTATATGAGAAAAAGGAAGAAAAGATGAGCAACATCGAAGAACGCGTTAAGAAAATTATCATCGAACAGTTAGGCGTTAAAGAAGAAGACGTGAAACACGAAGCTTCTTTTGTTGACGATCTGGGCGCTGATTCATTAGACACAGTTGAACTGGTCATGGCGCTGGAAGAAGAATTCGATACCGAAATTCCTGATGAAGAAGCAGAGAAAATCACGACAGTACAATCTGCTATCGATTACATCAAAGCCCACGCTGAATAAGGCGTGAGGTCATCGCCAGGCGCGATGCAGACGGGTAGCGCAGGCTACCCGTTTTTATTTGTAGCGGTGAAAGTCCGCAGGATTGCAAACAACTTCAGGTTGTTGTGGAGGATAAAGTGACGAAACGTCGGGTCGTTGTTACCGGAATGGGGATGTTAACGCCGTTAGGCAATGATGTGGCATCCACCTGGCAGGCATTACAACAAGGCAAAAGCGGCATTGATTTTATCAGTCATTTTGATGCTGAGGCCTACAGCACGAAATTCGCCGGCTTGGTGAAGAATTTTGAAGTTGAACCTTTTTTCTCCGGCAAAGAAGCCCGGAAAATGGACCTGTTTATCCAATATGGCGTAGCTGCTGGTATTCAGGCGTTCCGGGATTCTGGCATTGAAATCACTGAACAAAACGCCGGCCGGATTGGCGCTGCCATAGGTTCTGGTATTGGTGGCCTGGGTCTCATTGAAGAAAATCATGAAAAACTGCTGGCCAGCGGTCCGCGCAAGCTGTCACCATTTTTTGTCCCTTCCACCATCATCAATATGATTTCCGGCCACCTGTCGATTATGTTGGGGTTACAAGGGCCGAATATCAGTATTGTTACCGCCTGTACCACCGGCGTGCACAATATTGGCCACGCGGCACGTATGATTGTCTATGGTGATGCCGACGCGATGTTAGCCGGTGGCGCTGAAAAAGCGTCTACGACATTAGGCATGGGCGGCTTTGGTGCAGCCCGTGCTTTATCGACTCGCAACGATGCGCCACAACAGGCGAGCCGCCCGTGGGACAAAGACCGCGACGGTTTTGTGCTCGGCGATGGCGCTGGTGTCGTGATGCTGGAAGAATATGAACACGCCAAAGCCCGTGGTGCGAAAATTTACGCTGAGTTGGTTGGCTTCGGTATGAGCGGTGATGCTTCTCATATGACATCACCGCCGGAAAACGGGCGCGGTGTCGCTTCTGCGATGGTCATTG
>SSFI01000119.1 GCA_008015325.1 Rheinheimera sp. | reverse complement strand
GGTGGTGGTGGTGGCGGTACCCGAGTCCGGGTCTGAGCTTTTGACTCAGGCGGCGTCGAGTTTATCTCAATAACGATTTGTTCCTTTGCGACATTGGAGACAGCGTCGTCGCTGTCTACCAGGAATGCCATCAATACAAACAGGAAAAACGTTATTACCGCACCAATTAAGAGTGAAAGTAATAACCGGGCCATATTACTTCTCCGCCGCGATTGAGATCTTCTCAATACCAGCCAGCTTGATTTGATCCATTACAGATACAACCACGCCGTGCTTCGCTTCTTTATCCGCCTGCACAATTACTGTGTCAGTTGGAGATTCAGCCAGCAGTTTTTCGATAGTTGCGCCTACGCGCTCTACGTCAACTGCACGCTTGTCTAACCAGATTTCACCGTTTGCACGGACGGCTACGAAAATTGTTGCCGTTGGTTTCGACTGCGCTTTTGCTGCTTTTGGACGGTTAACATCGATACCAGCTTCTTTAACGAAAGAAGTTGTCACGATAAAGAAAATCAGCATGATGAATACAACGTCGAGCATCGGCGTCAAGTCGATCGCTGCTTCTTCTGCTTCACGTCTAGTTTTACGTGCCATAAATCACTCTCTAATCAATGATGCGGCATGCTATCTGCCAACTCGTGGACAGCAGCTTTTACCTTAGCTTCCAATTTGGACGTTACAAAAACTCCAGATAATGCAGCCACCATCCCCGCCATTGTCGGGATTGTTGCCATCGAAATACCTGACGCCATCAAACGCGGGTTACCCGTGCCGACTAACGCCATAATTTCGAATACCGCGATCATACCTGTTACAGTTCCGAGTAAACCAACCATCGGGCACACTGCAACCAGAGTCTTGATAACATTTATACGCTCATTCAGCTGAGTGCTCGCTTGCGACACCCAGGCTTCACGGATTTTATGCGCATACCAAGAGGTAGTATCTGTCCGTGCGTGCCAGTCAGCAATGATCTTGTCACGCATCGCTGGATACTCACGGCTGATAAACCAAAAGCGCTCTATAATCAGAATCCACATGATGAAGAGCACCAGGGCGACGATATAAAGTACATCACCGCCGGTTGCGATAAAATCCCTGACAGATTCCCAAAGCTCTATCAGGCTATGCATTACGCTTTCTCCTTCTCCGCATGAGCAGCGATGATACCAGCGCTTTGCTCATCCAGGATGTGCAGGATTGAGTTTGATTTAGACTGCAGTAAAGAGTGCAGGAACAACAGTGGCAGAGCACACAGCAGACCTTGTACAGTTGTAACCAGCGCCATAGAGATAGAACCGGCCATGATCTTCGGATCACCAGTACCGTGCAGTGTGATCATCTGGAACGCACCGATCATACCAACTACTGTACCTAACAGACCCAGCAGAGGACCTACTGCAGCGATCAGTTTCAGGATACCGATACCTTTTTCGATAGCCGGAGTTTCGCGCATGATGGCTTCGTCCAGTTTCAGTTCCAGGTTTTCAACGTCAGCTTTTTTGTTGTCATGGTAAACTTTCAGGATACGGCCCAAGGCGTTATCTGTAGAAGGATTGTTCAGGTTTTTCAGCTGAGCATTGATTTTTGAACCTGCAGAAGTTAACGCTAGGAAGCGTACTGCAGAAATCAACAGACCGATGATTAACAGAACAGTGATCACGTAACCAGGGGTACCACCTGAGTGGAACTGCTCTTCCAGTGTAGCTTCCTGAGTCTTCAGACGCAGTAAGTTACCGCCGGTTGGGTCAATGTAAACTGGTTTCAGTTCGCCAGCCGCTGAGTTTTTGAACGCAACTGAATCAGAAACTACATAAGATTCTGGTTGTTTAACCAGAGGTTGCATTTCTTTAGTGTCAGCGTTGTATACCAGGAAACCGTTGTCAGAAATCAGGTTGAAAGAACCGACACGTGTTACAGAAGCAGGAGCTTTTGCACCATCCAGACCAGTCACTTCACCGTCAAACTTAGAAACTTTAGCAGACTCTGTCATCTCAGTTTGCAGAGCAATCCACAGTTCTTCCAGTTCAGCGATAGTTGGCAGCTCTTTTGCTACTGACAGTTTTTTCAGCAGGTCTTCACGGCCTTTGTACTGAGCACTGATGTTAGAAGTAGCGATAGCACCGATAGTTTCAGTTGCAGTACCACGAACGATACCGAACATTTCACCTAAAGTACCCTGAGCATTTAACAGCTCTTGTTCTTTAGCGGCGATGGCGCCTTCGTTGTCAGCAAACTGTTTAGTCAGAGACTTGCCACGAGCTTCCTCAGCAGCAAAAGCAGCTTTTGCCTTGCTCAGCAGCGCTTGTTTATCAGCGCGGTCAGACAGGAATTCCTGCTCACGGGCAGCGTCCAGTTTGGCATCAGCAGCGCGGTTTTTCTTCACTTGTTCCAGTAACTGATCAAGTTGAGCTGTATTTGCTGCGGCATTTAAGCAAACGCCGGCTGACATAGTCACAGCAGCAGCAATCATTAAACCTTTAAACACTTTCTTCATTTATTCTTACTCCGCTGCTAACACTGGAAGTTTTAATAATTGTGGAGGAGATTGTTTGCCAGCTACACGGATAGCAAGCTTAGTAGAATCCAGGTACTCAGCACCCAGTGCTTCCCACTGGTTTGTAGACTTGTTCCACATCCAGGCTTCTTTCTCATCCAGCGACATTGCTAACAGCGCTACACGGCCAACATAAACGAAGTTAACAGTCTTCTCGCCGCCACCTACGTTCAGTTTGTCAGTGTAAGTAACCAGAGCTGTGCCCAGGTCTTTTTCGATTTGGTAAGCTTCGAGCACCATACGGTATTGCTCAGAAGTGTTGACTGATGCATTGCCCATCAGGTCACGCAGACGCTGAACCCGTTCCAGGCGTTTAGCCTGGTCGATTGGCATGTCAGCTTTGATGAATGCTTCGAGTGTATCGATCATTTTGTACATCAGAGGAACGATACCCTGCTTAGTTCCTTCGATAGTACCAATTTGCTTGTCAAATGAAGCAAGTTGCGCATTTTGGTCGTTAACCAGAGTGTTTACGTGGTCGTTGTAAACTTTCAGGTTTTCAGTCTGTTCAACCAGAGAGCGGTACTCTGCCAGCAGTTCCTGAGACTGATCATAAATGTTGTTGATTTTTTCCTGAGAAGCTGCAGATGCTTTAGCAGCCTGGACACCGGTATTGGTGACTTCTGCGAGAGTCGTTGCTTGAGCAACGCCACCGAACATGAAAGCACCAACGATTGCCGATGCGATCAGGTTTTTACGAATGTTATTGTTAGACATAGTTCCCAACCAATAATTGCTGATTAACGTAACCTGTATTTTGAAGGCCAAACTTGTAAAAAAGAATGACCTGGTTAGAGGGTAAACCGCCCGCATCATTGCAGCAAAACCAGTGGTTGTCAATATAACTACGACAGCCAGCCAGACCTGTTTTACTGCAATATCCGCTCACAGAATTACCCTGAATGTACCGCTTAAATTTCTGTCTTGAAAATTTAATAGAACATTCATTTTTCTGCTTATTTAATGTTCGGCGTTAATTTGCCCGAATCATATAACTTCACCATTTGCTCCAATGAAATGGCTTTGATTTTAGACCCCTGCCCGGCACAACCAAATGCCTGGTAGCGGTCTTTACAGATCTCCATCATGGCTTTGACAGATTCCTGTAAATACTTGCGTGGATCAAACTCGGCCGGGTGCTGCGCCATAAAACGGCGAATTGCACCGGTGGAGGCTAACCGCAAATCAGTATCGATGTTGATTTTGCGCACGCCAAATTTGATGCCTTGCTGAATTTGTTCGACCGGCACACCATAAGTTTCCGGAATGGCGCCGCCGTATTCATTAATCACTGCCAACCAGTCTTGTGGCACTGAGCTTGAGCCGTGCATCACCAGATGAGTATCCGGGATACGAGCGTGAATGGCTTTAATACGGTCAATCGCCAGGATGTCGTCCGTCGGCGGCCGGCTGAATTTATAGGCACCATGTGAAGTACCGCAGGCAATTGCCAGCGCATCAACACCGGTGGCTTTAACAAACTGAGCTGCTTCTTCCGGATCGGTCAGCATCTGGTCATGGCTCAACACACAATCAGCACCGATGCCATCTTCTTCGCCGGCAGCACCGGTTTCCAGTGAGCCAAGACAACCTAACTCACCTTCGACTGAAACACCGCAGGCATGCGCCATTTCAACAACACGACGGGTTACATCGACGTTATAGTCATAATCAGCCGGCGTTTTACCGTCAGCACGTAATGAACCATCCATCATCACCGACGAAAAACCCAGCTGAATCGACTGCTGGCAAACGGCCGGCGAAGTACCGTGGTCCTGGTGCATCACGACAGGGATATGTGGAAATTCTTCTACCGCAGCCAAAATTAAATGCCGCAGGAATGGAGCACCGGCATATTTGCGGGCACCGGCAGACGCCTGCACAATCACCGGGCTGTCGGTTGCATCGGCAGCCAACATGATTGCGCGCATTTGTTCAAGATTGTTGACGTTGAATGCAGGGACGCCGTAACCAAATTCTGCAGCGTGATCCAACATCTGACGTAACGAAATAAGAGCCATGAATTCCTCACTTTTTGTAGGGTAGGTTCAGAGCTGTCACCGAACCCGGCGCTTTTGCGCCGGCCTTGCCGGTCAGTATCTGCCAGCTTATAAGATGTTTCGGCGAACAGACTGTTTATAACATCATTTTTACGCGGTTTTGCCGCGTTGTTCAAGAATTTCAACTGCTGGCAAGGTTTTCCCCTCTAAAAACTCAAGGAAAGCACCGCCACCTGTAGAAATATAGGAGATCTGGTCAGCAACGCCGTATTTATCAATGGCGGCCAGCGTGTCACCACCACCGGCAATACTGAAGGCGTCGCTTTGTGCAATGGCTTCGGCAATGGCTTTGGTACCGGCTTCAAACTGGGCAAACTCAAACACACCGACCGGGCCATTCCAGACGATGGTGCCGGCTGACTTTAAGATCTCAACCAGCGCCGCAGTGCTGTCAGGGCCGATATCGAAAATCATGTCATCAGCTGCGATGTCACCGACAGCTTTCAGGCTTGCCGGCGTATCTTCAGCGAAGGCTTTGCCGGTCAAGACATCAGTCGGCACCGGAATATTGCCGCCATTGGCTTTTGCCGCAGCCATCAGACGCTGGGCTTCGGGAATCAAATCGGCTTCATACAAAGATTTGCCGACTGTTGCACCCGTTGCCGCAATAAAGGTATTGGCAATGCCACCACCAACAACCAGCTGATCAACGATACCAGACAGCGATTCCAGCACAGTCAGTTTAGTCGACACCTTAGATCCGCCGACTATCGCCACCAGTGGCCGCTTCGGATTTTTCAGCGCTGCAGCTAAGGCTTCAAGCTCTGCAGCTAACAAAGGACCGGCACAGGCAACAGGCGCGAATTTCGCCACGCCATGCGTGGTGGCCTGCGCGCGATGCGCGGTGCCGAATGCATCCATCACAAATACATCACAAAGTGCAGCTAACTGCTTTGACAAAGTCTCGTCGTTTTTGCCTTCGCCTTTGTTAAAGCGTACGTTCTCAAACACGACCACTTCACCAGCGGCAACTTCGACGCCTTGCAGATAGTCTTTCGCCAGCCGCACCGGCGCTGTTAAGGCGCTTTTCAGGTAATCAACCACCGGCTGCATCGAGAATTCTTCCGCATAAACGCCCTCTTCCGGCCGGCCTAAGTGTGAGCACACCATCACTTTGGCACCTTTACTCAGCGCCAGTTCAATTGTTGGTAATGCGGCACGTAACCGGGCATCTGAAGTGACGACGCCGTTTTTCACCGGCACGTTTAAATCTTCGCGGATCAGCACGCGTTTGCCGGCTAAATCTAAATCAGCCATTTTAATCACGGACATATCCATCTCCTTCTGTTGATTTTCTTACTGTTATGCTTTGATTCGGTTATTGTGCCTGCATCATGGCGCGGGCCGTGTCGATCATCCGGTTAGCAAAACCCCATTCGTTGTCGCACCAGACCAGACACTTCACCAACCGCTTATGGCTGACGCGGGTTTGCGAGCCGTCCACAATGCAGGAATGCGGGTCATGGTTAAAATCCACCGACACCAGAGGCTCCTCGGTGTAATCGAGAATACCGGGCAAGTCCGGCCGAGCCTGTTGCAGCGCACGGTTGACCGCGTCAACAGTCACGTCCTGATGTAAAGTCACAGATAAATCCATCGCTGTGACGTTCAGCGTTGGCACCCTGACCGCGATAGCTTCAAAGCGACCGGCGAGATGCGGCATGATGCGTTCAATACCGCGCGCGAGCTTGGTATCGACCGGAATAATAGATTCGCTGGCTGCCCGGGTGCGACGTAAATCCGGATGATAAGCGTCAATCACCTGTTGATCATGCATCGAGGCGTGAATAGTTGTAATGGTGCCGCTTTCAACACCAAAGGTTTTATCCAGCACGCTGAGCACGGGGACAATACAGTTCGTGGTACAGGAGCCGGCAGAAACCACCCGCATCGTCGCATTCAGCTGCTGATGGTTGACGCCATAAATCACCGTCGCGTCAATATCAGCGCCAGCCGGATGCGAAAACAACACTTTGCCAGCACCAGCTTCGAGATGTTTCATCGCATCCGCACGACTGCCAAATATGCCGGTACACTCCAGCACTAAATCGACCTGCAAACGCTGCCAGGGCAGCAATGCCGGATCTGGCTGATGCAGCAGTGCAATGCGCTGGCCACCGACTATTAATTGCTCGCCATCAAGCGTGACGTCAGTACCAAAGCGGCCGTGACTGGAATCGTATTTTAATAAATGCGCGATACCGCGGGCTTCGGCCAATTCATTGATGGCGACGACCTGCACTTCGTCTTGTAAATGCTGTTCAAAAATGGCGCGGACAATACTGCGGCCGATTCGGCCAAACCCATTGATCGCGATCCGGATTGTCATGAGCGCTGTTACCTGTCTGACCTGTCACCAAGTTAAACGAAAGGGGCACCAAGCCCCTTCTGCATTCAAATTACCACTTAAGCCAGTAGCTGTTCTGCAGCTTCAACAACAGCAGCAGTAGTAATACCGAAGTATTCAAACAGCTGCTCTGCCGGGGCTGATTCACCAAAACTGGTCATGCCGATAATTTTACCGTTCAGACCAACATACTTATACCAGCTGTCGACGATACAGGCTTCAACCGCTACCCGTTTGGTCACAGCAGCCGGTAATACGGCTTCGCGGTAAGCGGCATCCTGCGCGTCAAACACATCAGTTGATGGCATCGACACCACCCGGATTTTATGACCGGCATCCGTCAGTTTTGCTGCAGCCTGCACCGCCAGTTCAACCTCGGAACCGGTCGCGATGATGATTAAATCTGGCGTGCCGGCGCTGTCTTTCAGCACATAACCACCGCGGCGAATAGCAGCAACCTGCTCGTCGGTACGGGCTTGTTGTGCCAGATTCTGCCGGGTGAAAATCAGTGTGGTCGGGCCTTCAGTGCGTTCAATCGCCGCCTGCCAGGCCACTGCTGATTCAACCTGATCACAAGGGCGCCAGTTCATCAGGTTTGGCGTTACGCGCAACGACGCCAGCTGCTCAACCGGCTGGTGCGTCGGACCATCTTCACCGAGGCCAATCGAATCGTGGGTATAGACAAAAATCACCCGTTGTTTCATCAGCGCAGCCATCCGCACTGCGTTACGGGCATATTCCATAAACATCAGGAAAGTTGCACCGTACGGCACAAAACCGCCGTGTAACGCGATACCGTTCATGATGGCCGACATGCCGAATTCACGCACGCCGTAATATAAGTAG
>SSFI01000055.1 GCA_008015325.1 Rheinheimera sp. | reverse complement strand
ATCTGGGTTTCAGCTGTATTGACCACCTTACTAACAACGTGGTCAAAGGCACCATGCAGCACTGGGCGGATTTTTACAAAAATGTGTTTGGTTTTACCGAAGTGCGCTATTTCGACATCAAAGGTCAGCAAACGGCGCTGTTGTCTTATGCGCTGCGCTCGCCGGATGGCAGTTTCTGTATTCCGATCAACGAAGGCAAAGGCGATGATCGCAACCAAATCGACGAATTTCTGCGGGAATACCATGGCCCCGGTGTGCAGCATATCGCTTTTCTGACCGACAACATTCTCGATTCACTCGACAAGCTGGATCACCAGGTGATTGATACGCTGGACATCCATGACGACTATTACGCCAAAGCCTTTGCCCGGGTGCCGCAGGTGCGCGAAGACAAACAGCGTATTCAGCAGCATCAGGTGCTGGTGGACGGCGACGATGACGGCTATCTGCTGCAAATCTTCACCAAAAATCTGTTTGGGCCGATTTTTGTCGAGATTATCCAGCGTGTCGACAACTTAGGCTTTGGCGAGGGTAATTTTCAGGCGCTGTTTGAGTCAATTGAACGGGATCAGCAAAAGCGGGGGCTGTTATGACCATGCTTTCAACCAGCAACATAAAAGTCCAGCAAATCCATCATGTCGCTTACCGTTGCCATGATGCCAAAGAGACTGTGCAATTTTATCATGATGTGCTTGGCATGAATTTTATGCTGGCCATCGCGGAAGATCAGGTGCCGTCGACCAAAGCGCCGGACCCTTATATGCATGTGTTTTTAGACGCCGGGCAAGGTAATATTCTGGCGTTTTTTGAGTTGCCAAACTCGCCACGCATGGGCAAAGACCCGCATACACCAGAATGGGTGCAGCATATTGCGCTGCAAGTCGATGATGAAGCAGCCTTGCTGGCGGCCAAAGTGGAGCTGGAGCAACGCGGTATCGCAGTCGTCGGGCCGACCAACCATGAAATTATCCGCTCGATTTATTTCTTTGACCCGAATGGTCATCGTATTGAACTGACCTGTGTCACTGCGACTGCTGCCATGTTGCAGCAGCTTGATGCGGTGAAGTGGCAGATGTTGGAGGAATGGTCGCAAACCAAAAAGGCACCGAAACAGGCGGCCTGGCTGCATCAGCAGGAGTTTACCGAACCCGCCTGAAACCTGATATGACAAAACCACTGCATCAAGGGTTGAAGCCTTGTATCAGCGCGGGATAGTCTTGCTCCTGCGCTTTTCTGGTCAGAATCTGCGCCGGATCAATATTTGCGACAGGCAGAGCTGGCAAAATCATCCATACTGCAATTTGAACCGTAGCAGTGATGCTTGGAGTCTGTGCGCAAAACAGAACCGGGCTGAGGTTTCTGCCAGACATTTTTCGACAGCAAACAACAAAAATTTGATCTTTACCGTGCAACAGGAGCAAGTAATGTCTCAACTTGATCGTCGTTCCTTTTTAAAACTCTCTTCAGCAACTTTAATTGGCGTCACCATGGGCGGTGTCAGCCTCAATGCCGTGGCGCAGGAAGCCGTCAAAGCCGATGACCCGATGGCCGTTGCGATGAAATATGTCGCTAAATCCACTACCGCGGACCAAACCTGCGGTAACTGTATGCATTATGCCAAAGACGCCAAAGGCGATACCGGTGGTTGCGCCATTTTCAGTGGCAAGTTAGTTGCTAAAGAAGGCTGGTGTGCCGGCTGGATGAAAGCTGCTTAATCATCACCGCAGCTTGATTGATAAAAAAAGCGCCGCCGGCGCTTTTTTTCTGCCCGCGCTCCAGGCGACAGCTGATGTTTGGCAGCATCCGCAATGCGCCGGCTGATCAGTCAGCGCTCTGCTTGCGTATATGTCGCGCAGTTGATTGCAGTCCGCCTCGCCGGCGCAGGTCAACATCTGGCATAATTCAGCGAAAATCTGCTCTGGAGTAACTATGACGGGAATGGTTTTGATCACCGGTGCAGCGCAGCGGGTAGGATTGCATTGTGCACTGGGGCTGCAACAGGCCGGTTATCAGGTGATTGCGACTTACCGTCAGCCCAAAGCCGGCGTGGAGCAGTTGCGGCAGGCCGGGGTGATTTGTCTGGCGCTGGATATTGAGCCTGATTCAGATTTAGCCCTCCAAGTCAGCGAATTGGCGCAAGCAGTCAGTCATTTGTGTCAGCAACGGCAATTACCACTGCGTGCCCTGATCCACAATGCCTCCAGCTGGGCCGGTGAAGTGCAGACCAGCGGCGATTTGCTGGCGCAGCTCAGAGCGGATGCGGCTGTGTTTGATGATATGTTCCGTATCCATACCAAACTGCCTTATTTACTCAGTCGCGCGCTGGCGCCGCTGTTAACTGCAGCGCTGGGGCAGCCGGCGGACATCATCGCCATCAGCGATTATGCCGTGAACACTGGCAGCTGTAACCATATGGCTTATGCTGCCTCTAAAGCCGCGCTGGAGAATCTGGTGTTGTCGCTGGCACGCCAGCTGGCGCCACAGGTGAAAGTGAACGCCATAGCGCCGGCGCTGCTGATGTTTAATGAAGGCGATTCGGCCGAGTACCGTGCTTTTACGTTGAAAAAATCTTTGATGGAAATTGAGCCGGGGCCGGCGGAAGTGCTGCAAAGCATCCTCTACTTACTGCAGAGCCGTTATATCACAGGTCGGGTGCTGGCGCTGGACGGTGGCCGGCATCTGAAGTTGCCGTAATCACCATGCAGTCGCATGCGCCGCTGCCGCGTATTCAGCGGCCGTATTTTCGCAATGGCCCGCAGCATCGCGCCGGGGCTGACGTTAGCTTTGGCGATATCGTCAAAATCTTTGATTTTCGCCGGATTAAAATTGGCCGCTGGGTTAATGCGATGGAGACTCAGCTGGCCGCAAATTTGTTTTTTGATGCGCTGTCGGACCTGCAGTTGTTGTTGCAGGTACCGCCGCAAGTGATCTCACTCAATGGTTCGCTGGCGCTCAGTTTTGGTATTGGCGGCGAGCCGGGCAGCTGCGCCTTTTATCAGCCGCATGGCCGGTTACTGGCATTGGCGAAAAACGCCGGTGGTGGCTCGCTGGCGCATGAGTGGTTTCATGCCTTTGACCACTATATCGCCAGCCGCTTATGTGTTGATGCCAAACCCGGTGATTTCGCCAGCCGCATCTGGTTACATGGCGCTGTCTTACTGCCACATCCGCTCAATCAGTTATTAGCTGCTGGCTACGCGCATTGTTTGCTGGCACCGGATGGCCAGCAGCCGTCGGCGTATTTTCAGCGTAGTGCGGCAGCCGACAGCAGTCGGGGCACTTTGTATTACGCGTTGCCAGAAGAGCTGTGTGCCCGCGCTTTCGAAAACATGTTGCAGCGCCAGAGCCTGCAAAACAGTTTTTTAGTCAGTGGCACGCTCTGGCCGGCTCGCCGGGGACAACACCGCACAAATCCTTCGCAACAATTACTGCAACAACAGCGCGAGGCTGTGTATCCGGACGCAGCAGAAAGCAGCTTGCTGGCAGAATATTGGCTGCAGTATTTTCAGCGGCTGGGACAAGCACTGACCAGATCGGCTTAGCTGTTTAGCGCTGACTTTGTTTTACCAGCAAACTGACATAGTTTTTCATTTTGTGATCATCCAGATGCTGGCGCAGCGCTGTTTCAGCCTGCTCTGCATCATATAACACCTGATCCAGCAACATCAGCCAGCGCGGCGGGTTCAGTTGCAGCTGGTCCAAATCATCAAAATAATACAGCTGGCCACTATGCCGGTAATCCGGCAACGGCGGCAGTTTGGGCACTATGTCGCGTTGATTGACATAACGGCGATAAAACGGCAACAGCTGCGCAGTGATGGCCTGACTTAACTGCGCATCGCCGACTTTGGGCTGGCCAAAAGTCACGACGCCGGCGAGTTTACTGCCTGGCTTTTGACTCAGCTGCAGCGCCAGCAAAATCGCCAGTGCACCGCCTAAACTATGGCCGGTGATCCATAGCGGCCGCTCCAGGCCTACCTTTGGCTGTTGTTGGCTCAGGTCCGCCAGAATGATATCCGCTTGTGCGCTGAAGCCCTGATGCGCTTTGCTGTTGCTGCCCAAAGGCCAGTTGACCAAGGGGCACTGCACATCAGTGCGGATATCGGCCAGTTTGCCTTCTGTGCCGCGGCAAATCAGCACATCGTAATCAGCGCCACTGGCGTACAAGTACTGTGTATCCTGGCCTACAGACCTGAGTTGCCCGCTCAATAGGAAAGTCTGTAATTCCAAATCGAGCTGGGGCCCATCGAGATATATCAAGTCAGCCAAACGCGCCAGCTGCAAATCCATTGCCGTCAGTGGGTTTGGTTGTTTGCTGGTTGCAGCTGCGGTGTTGTCCGGTGTCACCGCGACTGCCGTCGTTGTATTGCTGTTGTGCAGCGCAGGGGGAGGCTCGTGGCTCGCTGTATTGCCAGGCCGGAATTTTTGTTTAACCGACATCAGTTTCTGCAAAATATCAAACCAGAAGGGGGCGCCTAACGACAAGGCAAAACCAGTCAGCAAATAGCCAAACCAGACTGCTGGCGCTTGCCAGGGCCACGGCCAGTTTTCCTGATGGCCGAGCAGCGGCGCCGTTTGAGTCAGCTGTTGTTTCAGCGTAAGCGTATCCATGCATTGGGTCTTATCTTCCCGGCACAGTTCTGTTGCCAGTTGTGGATTGGCGGCCAGATTTTCTGCCAGTAAAACAGCCTGCTGGCGGGCGATAGGATCAGAGAAAAATTTTTGGTACATCGCAATCGAGTCGACATTCATGCCGACGGCAACAATAAGACCAATCAGCAGCTGCAGGGTCCCCAGTTTGCGCTTAAACCAGCCGACAGCCCGGTCGCAGCGGTCATTAAACCAATCCTGTACGAACAGTTGAAATTGCTGCGGGTCGGCATGGGATTGTTGCCAGAAATGCAGCAGACTGCTGCGGGTGGCTGAAACCGGCAGTTGTTCCAGCCGCTGTTGGATCTCCAACGGCGATGGGCTGAGTTGTGACAGCGGTGCGCCGAGCTGTTGTTCTAACAAAACTTCGGTGGCGATATCCGCCGGAATATAAGAAGGCAGGCCAAACCCAAGGTGTAACCAGAGTTTTTGTAAGACATTGCCGGGGGTGTCACATTGCATCAGCTGGCGGATGCGGGGATGGGCATAAAAGGTTCTGGTGCGGTCTTTGCCGATAAGGCCGTTAAACACCTGACGTAAATTCCGGCCGCGTAAACCGGACGCTTGACTAATACCTTCACCAATAGCGGTGACCAATAAACTCAAAGTCAGATAAATTCCGACCAGCCCGATAAAAGCATCGAGCATTTCCAGACCAGACATAACCCATTCCCTGTGCAGCTGAACCGATGTTCGAGCTTAGCTGGAATTTGCCGGGCTGCCCAGCTGGGTTTTTGAGCGGAAGGCAGACGCCGGGTGACAGCGTCTGTGGCAGGTATGCGAAGCCGGATCAGCAGATCCGGCAGCGGAAATTCCGGCCTTTAATCCCGGCACTGATCAGTTTCAGCGCATGTTTGGCTTTGGCTGCCGGTACTGCGACATAAGAGTGGAATTCAGTGACCTGAATTTTGCCAATCTGGTTGCCGTCGATTTGCTGGTCTACCGTCAAAGCGCCGACTATATCTCCGGCGCGTAATTTGTGTTTTTTACCGCCGTCGATCCAAATCGCAGCCATTGCCGGGGCGCGTGGAGATCTTTGCTTTAAGGACGAGTCGGGCAGAGGCAGCAACTGTTCAGCTTGCGGATACATATCAGCCAGTAAGGCGCGTTTGTAATCATCCGCCGGCGCGACCAGACTGACGGCAAGGCCAGATGCGCCGGCGCGGCCGGTACGGCCAATGCGGTGCACATGGGTTTCGGTATCATGCGCCAGCTGCACATTGATGACTAAATCCAACCCCTGAATATCCAGACCGCGTGCGGCAACGTCGGTCGCGACCAGCACGTTGGCGCTTTGGTTGCTAAAGCGGATCAGCGTCAGATCGCGGTCACGTTGCTCCAGGTCGCCATGCAGCGCCAGGGCAGCAAACCCCTGATCGGCGAGATACTGCCACAAGTCATGACATTCGCGTTTTTGGTTACAGAACAACACGGCAGACACCGGCTGATGTTGTTTCAGTAACAGTTCAACTGCAGCAAAACGTTGCTCCGGGCTTATGGCATGAAATTGTTGTTCGATGGCTGGTTTGTTGTCGGCGGTTTCAATTTGTACCCGCACTGGCTGTTTCAGATAACGGCTGGCCAGCTGTTCAATTTGTTTGGGGAAAGTGGCACTGAATAACAACGTCTGTCGGCTCGCCGGCGTCTGCTGCACTATGGCGTCTAAACTCGGCGCAAAACCCATTTCCAGCATGCGGTCGGCTTCATCCAGCACCAGCAGATTTAAATCCTGCAGTTGTAACGAACCTTTTTGCAGATGTTCTTCAATCCGGCCCGGCGTGCCGACAATGATGTGCGCGCCGTGCTCGAGGCTGCCCAGTTGTGGCCCAAAGGGGACACCACCACACAAGGTCAGCACTTTGATATTGTGAATAGCACGGCCCAGTTTGCGGATCTCGCTGGCAACCTGATCAGCCAGCTCACGGGTTGGGCACAACACCAGGCTTTGGATACGGAAACGTTTGACGTCGAGTAACTGCAACATGCCAAGCGCAAAAGCAGCTGTTTTGCCTGAACCGGTCTGAGCCTGCGCAATTAAATCCTGTCTGGCCAGAATCAGTGGCAAACTGGCCTGCTGTACTGGTGTCAGAGTAGTAAAACCCAGGTCATTGAGGTTTTGTTGCAGTTCAGGTTTCAGCTGGATATCGGTCGGATTCATCGGTCACTCGGCGCAGGGAAAAGAGCGGCGCAGTGTATAGATTTTCACCGGTTGGTCAATGTTTTTCGGTGTTGCAGTCTGCGCTTTTTCCGCTGGACAGGCGATGCGACAACATCCGTCCTACATGCGCTTCTAAGAGTTGGCTTTTAAGAAGCGAAATACCGCGTTGTAATATAAATCTGGCTGATCCAACCAGCCATAATGCGCACATTGTGGCAGCAGCACGAGCTCAGCCTTGGAAAAGCTGCCGGCAATGGTTTGCGCGGTCTCAGTGCTGATAATGTCGTTTTCGCCCTGCAGCACCAGCACTGGCGCGCTGAATTGCTTAAATTGCGTTTTCAGGTCAAAGTGGTTTTTTTCCAAATCGGCAAATACCAGCTGGTTGATTTTCAGATCCACGACTTTTAGCCGTGCTGCGACCAGTGGGGCCTTGCTCTTGTCGACGACATAAGCGCGGGCCCGCAGCTGTGCCAATATGTCTCTGGTACTGTCGGAATCGTCGCCGCTGCGCTGGCGCAGCTGATACATTTGCAGGCGGATTTGTTCCTGCAGGCTCAGGTTGTTGAGCAGCCGTTCGGCAATCTGGTCGCGAAACTGTAAATCCAGGCCGCCTGACGAAGAAAATATCAGTTTGCTGATATGTTGCGGGTATTTCGCCGCATAAGCAGCGCCGAGCATGCCGCCAAAAGAATGACCAAGCACCACCCATTTATCGATATGCAGTTGTTGGCGCAGCTGCTCGATGTCCTGCACCATCAGCGCCAGCTGAATCGATTCGGCGTCAATACTGGCGAGCTTAGACTTGCCGGTGCCGCGCTGGTCAAACAAAATGGTCTGGTAGCCTTGCGCCGCGATGGTTTTTGCCACAGCTTCAAAACCAGCGCTGTCCAGGCCAGGGCCACCATTGATAATCAACAGCGGGGTGCCGCTGCCAAAAGTCTGGTAATAAATCTGGCCTGCATACCCGGACTCCGCTTGTGTATGCGCAC
Source organism: Rheinheimera sp. (assembly GCA_008015325.1). GTDB lineage: Bacteria > Pseudomonadota > Gammaproteobacteria > Enterobacterales > Alteromonadaceae > Pararheinheimera. Next base: position 18,431 of record SSFI01000055.1, on the reverse strand, counting down.
TGAAACTGAGCAGCAGCACGACAATGCCACGTTGGATGAAACTCACCAGAATGGAAACCACAGGCAGAACCTCAGCACGACCATTGTTAAAACCGGCATTAACTTAGCAGGTTCGCCATGTGCTGACAGCGGTTTTGCAGGCATGGCTTTGTAACAGAACTTGTCTGTGCAGCAACTGTGCTGTCAGCAGACAAAAAAAAGCCCCCGAAAACGGGGGCAAAGAGCGGGTGTCGAGTTGCTCAAGGGTCTTACTAACGGAACATGAACTGGAAAAAATCTAACAATAAAACTTGGTTACTCATCGCTGCTCATAAGACCCAGCAGCTGCAGCAGGCTGGTGAACAGGTTAAATATCGAAACAAATAAACTAACAGTTGCCATGATGTAGTTGGTCTCGCCGCCATGCACGATTTCACTGGTCTGATACAGGATCATGCCAGACATCAGCAGCACAAACATCGCAGACACCGCCAGGCTTAACGCCGCAATCTCAAAAAAGACGGCACCCAGGCCGGCCAGGAAAGCGACCAGGATGCCAACGGTTAGGAAACTGCCCATAAAACTGAAATTGGTTTTCTTCACTAACGCGTAGGCTGACAGTGCAAAAAAGATTGCCGCAGTACCGGCCATCGCCAGCATCACAATCTCACCGCCGTTTGGCAGCGCCAGATAACGATTGATGATTGGGCCTAAGGGGTAACCCATAAAACCAGTCAGACCAAAGACTCCGACCAGGCCCATGGCGCTGTTGCGAAACTTAGTGGTGAAAAATAACAAACCAAAATAGCCGACCAGCGTGATCAAAATGCCGGGATGCGGCAAATTCATACTGGCACTGATGCCAGCCATCACGGCACTGAACGCCAGGGTCATCGCCAGTAATGAATAGGTGTTACGCAGAACTTTGTTGGCCTGCTCGACGCCGAGAGCGCCGCTGTAGGCCTGTTGATGATATGTCGTCATATGCACTCCGGTTTGAATTGAGCTGTTGCCAGCCGGTTTAAACTGATTGCATTAAAACAAAGATTGTACTATTCGGTAAAATCGAATATACCTAATAGTAAATCAGTTTATAACTTACATGGTGCGTGCATGACGCCGGTCAATTTTAATCAGCTGTATTATTTTTATCTGGTGGCAAAAGAGGGCAGCATCGCCAGAGTCAGTGAACAGCTGCATGTCACAGCCCAAACCATCAGTGGTCAGCTGGCTGCGCTGGAGCATAGTACCGGCACGGCGTTGTTTGTTCGCAACGGCAAAAAGTGGGGCCTGACTGAACTTGGTCGCGTTACTTATCGCTATGCGGAAGACATTTTCAGCTTAGGCGATGAACTGCGCGCGGTGTTAAAAGGCAACCACGGCGTGCAGTGGCAGACTTTCACCGTCGGCGTCACCGACGTCCTGCCTAAGGCGTTTATTTATGAGATGTTAAAACCGGTGTTTACTTTGCCGGAGCAATTACGGCTGATCTGTGTTGAGGGCGAACAAAGCCATTTGTTGGCTGAGCTGGCATTGAACAAGCTGGATTTAGTGCTGACCGATCAGCCGCTGTCGCCGTCCAGCCCACTGAAAGCTTATAGTCATCAAATCGTCGAATCCGGTACCAGCTTTTTCGCCAGCCCGCCATTAGCGGCCAGCTTAAAAGCCGTCAGTTTTCCCGCCTGTTTACATCAGCAGCCGTTATTGCTACAGAGCAAAAGGTCGATTATCCGCCAGCGGCTGGATGCGTGGTTTGCCCAATGTGCGGTCAGCGGCCAGATCATTGCTGAGTTTGATGACAGCGCGCTGATGAAAGCTTTTGGCCAGCAGGGACTAGGCGTGTTTTCCGCGCCGAGCCTGATTGAAGAGGCCATCTGCCGACAATATGAAGTAGAAGTGGTTGGTCGTACCGATCAGGTGAAAGAAGTATTCTATGCGATATCGCCGGAGCGAAAACTCACGCATCCGGCGGTGTTACAGTTAGTGCAGGCGCTGGCGCAGGGTTAAAACACCCTGCTAATGGGCAAACCGGCCGAGTTGCTGCTGGGTTTCTGCCGTGGCGTTTAATAAAGTCTGGCCGGCGGTTTCAATCGATGACATTTGCTGGTAAGCGTCTGTAGTGCCTTGCTCAATGGCACTTAAATGCTGGTGGGTCTGCTGGTAGCTTTGTTCCAGATCCAGCACTGAACCGGTGATCTGTTGTACGCCTTGTTTGGCCTGGCTTAGTTGTTGTTGCAGCTGAGCAAATTCGCTGGCGGTCATGCCAATCGTTTGTTGCGCCTGACCAGCCTGCTCGTTCAGTCGCTCTGATTCGGCGCGGGTATCGCGCACCAGTCGTTCCATATCATTCAGAAAGCCGGAGATTTGCCGGGTTGCTTCGTTGACCTTTGCCGCCAGAGTCCTGACTTCGTCCGCAACCACGGCGAAGCCACGGCCGGCATCGCCAGCCCGAGCTGCTTCAATCGCGGCATTCAGTGCCAGCAAATTAGTCTGATCTGAGAAGTTCTCTACCATTTGTAGAATTTGCCTCACATTTTCTGAATTTTTCTGCAGGCCTTCGACTGTCGCCCCGAAGGTTTCCAGCAACTGAACGATGCCGGATAACTGCGTTGAAATGGCCTGCATCCCGCTGCTGGCGTCGGCGGCTTTGGTCACTGTGGTCTGAGCAATCTGATTCATCTGGTCACCAGTGCTGACAATAGCAGCCAGCTGGTCCAGTACATGGTCGCTTTCGCTGCGGATTTGTTCGCTGCGCTGCTCGGTTGCCTGCAGGTGGCTGCGGGTGGTTTTCACCGCACTGCTGACTTGTTCGTTAATTTGATGCGTGTGCTGTGCCTGCTGATGCAACTGAGTCAGCAAATCAGCCAGCTGGCTGACAAACTGGTTGTATTCTTCAGATAAAGTGCGGAATTCATCATAGGTAAAAGCCGGCAGCCGGTGATTTAAATCAGTGCCTTTTTGATTGGCTTTTTGCAGTGCCTGCACGAGTGCTTGTACCGGGCGCACTATCAGGTAAATCAGATAGCCGATGGTAAATAAAAATGCGCCAGTCCCCAGTAATAGCGTGGTCCACCAGGCGCTGCTGGCACCGCCGGTATCTGGATAAGCGAAATACAGCGCCAGCCAAAAAATGACGGTTAAAAAACCGATATTCCCGATGATTTTTTTGCTGAGACTGTCAAAAAAAGTGCGCTCTACCGTGGTATACAGACTTGAAAACCAACCCATGCCGGACTCCCGCTAACTGATTGTGGTTGTTGCAGAATCTACCATAGCAAAAATTCAGCAGTTTGCGGTAAATCAGCCTTCGCTATGATTGGTCATAATTTTGCGACAAAAAAGGCTGCCCACGGGCAGCCTAATTCAATTGGATAGTATTCTGTCAGATGGTACTCAGAGGCGTTCCAGCACAGCCTGAGTAAATTCTGTGGTGCCATGTGTACCGCCAAGGTCGCGTGTGGTGCGGTCGCCGCAGGCGATCACATCCGTCACAGCCGCCAGAATACGCTGGGCTTTGTCTTTCATGCCGAGGTATTCCAGCATTTGGATCGACGCCAGGATCACTGAGCTTGGGTTGGCCAGATTTTTACCGGCGATATCCGGTGCACTGCCATGGACAGCTTCGAAAATGGCGCAGTCTTTGCCAATATTAGCGCCCGGAGCCATACCCAGACCACCGACCAGGCCGGCACAGAGATCCGACAGAATGTCGCCAAACAGGTTGGTAGTGACAATGACATCAAACTGCTGCGGGTTCATCACCAGCTGCATACAGGCGTTATCCACGATCATTTCAACGGCCTGAATATCCGGGTACCGGGCCGCGACTTCGCGGGCCGTCTTCAGAAACAAGCCTGAGGTTGATTTCAGGATATTGGCTTTGTGGACAATAGTGACTTTTTTGCGCTGCTCACGGCGTGCCAGCTCAAAAGCAAACTCAACAATGCGGCCAGAGCCTTCGCGGGTGACGATACTCATCGCTTCAGCTAATTCACCGTCGTTTTTGACAACCTGACCTGCACCTGAGTACATGCCTTCGGTGTTCTCACGCACTGTGATGATATCGATATTCTCATAACGCGCTTTGGTGCCTTTAAAAGAGATCACCGGGCGCACGTTGGAATACAGATTGAATTTTTTACGTAAGGTCACGTTAATTGAGGTGAAGCCTTCGCCGACCGGAGTCGTCAGTGGGCCTTTTAAGGTGATTTTGTTACGGGCAATGGCGTCCAGCGTGGCTTGTGGCAGTAACTCGCCGGTTTTCTCCAGCGCTGTCAGGCCGGCATCGACATATTCGTACTGAAAATCACATCCGGCTTTGTCCAGAATCGCAATAGCGGCGTCGACAATACTTGGGCCAATGCCATCGCCTTTGATGACAGTAATAACTTGTGCGCTCATAGCTAACCTTTGTGGTGGATTTGGCTGAAACAAATGCAGGAGTCTTGGGCTCTGCTGAGCCTCTGGTCTGAGGTCTGGACTCCGGCGGAACGGCGCGACTATAGCATTTTTCGTTATTCGTTACCAGAATGGTGATGCGACTGAGCTATAAGCGCTGTTTATAATGGATATAGCGGGAAATGATGAAAGAAAACTACAGTTTAGGTTGCAGTGGCCAGAATGCAGCGCAATGTTGTGTCAGTTGCTGCAAGCATTCGCTTAACGGAACAGCAGGTAAATCAAGGGCATGGCGCGCATTTTTGTAGAGTGTTTCCAACTGTGCCGGAGTTGTTGCGCTGCCAAAAAAATACAGCTCAGTCAGCGTCCAGCCAAACTGGATGAAGAGCTGAGCACTTTGCTGTTGACTGTAGCCGGCCTGCATACCCACAGGGCTGCGAAACTGTAGCATTGCGTCCTGCCAGAGCAGTCCAAAGCCAGTGGCTGCAAGCAGCTGGGCGATTTGTTGTAGACAATCCGGGTGTTGCCACAGCAATTTGCGACATTCAGTGGCCAGCGACTGCGCTGGCCAGGCGTCGCGGTACAGCGGTTGATGTCGGAGTTCATCATGCTGCTGCAACTGCAGGCTGACACAAGCTGCCAGTAAGCGGGTCTGCGGCACAGAGATATCAATAGTTTTCGTCTGTTGTGCCAACAGCGTCAGCGCTTGTTGAAATACTTGTTCAAGCTCGCTGAACCATTCACGCCACGGCTGTGCGCATAAAGCGATTTGTTGTGCCAGCCAGGACTGACGCAACAGCAGTGGCAATTGCTCAGTGCCAATCAAAGCCAGTGCATGCCGCACATCGGTGATGGCAGTGTGCTGGCGACTCAGTTGCGAGGCTGCCTGACATAACAACTGGCAAAAGGCCGGGTGAGTTTGCAGAAAACTGACCTGGCGACTGACCGGCCATTCCGGATTCAGTTGTTGGATCAGTGCCAAAGACATCGGCTCCGGATCTGCTGTTTCCAGCACATCGGTTGCACGGCGGACCAACAGTGTTAACCAGGCCGGGTCGTGGCATACTTTGGGCGGTAACAACTGCAGACCGGAGCCTGTAAGTTCGGTTGCGGTGGCTCCGAGGCTTTTTAAATTCAGGTCAAACAGGTAGCCGGTTAATGCCGGTTCTGCGTCGGTGATAAATGCTACCACACCAATACTGTCGCTGCAAAAACGACCAAGCTGAAATAACGTGGAACCAGTTTGGCTAAGCAAAGTTAATAGTTGCTGATTGACTGGGTTTGCCTGTCGCCACAGTTGGCGAAACAGGGTTTCAAAACCGACTTTACCCGCAGTAGCGGGCTGTACCAGGGGGTAGCTCAGCTGGTAGACCAGTACCAGCACAGCTGCCAGCGGGTTCTGTTGCCAGATGGGAGCCTGCTGGCGTAACCGGCAACAACTGGCAAAGAGTTGCAGCCAGACGGCAGGCAGCTGCTGCTGATAACGCCGCATAGTCAGCAGCCAGGGATCCTGCAATAACTGCGGCTGGGCAAAGTCAGCGCTGAACATGTCCGGCGTCAGGCCGCTTAACCCGGCGAAGCTGGCGCTGAGCAACTGCTCCTGCAGCGCCAGAGGCCAGCCGCCATGCTGCGCCAGTATCAGGATCAGCACGGCCTGTTTCATCGCTAAATTCGCAATCGGCGGGTGAGCCGCAGAGGATAGGGCCAGCTGTGCCTGCAACAAGGCCGGCTGTTGTTGATAAAACTGACAGAATTTCGGCGCTATCTGTTCACAGGCGGGCTGAAAGCGGCTTGCGCCATGCAGCGCAGGCGCCTGCGTATACAAACGCTGCAAGTACTGATACAGATTGTTCAGCTGTTCGACTGCCTGACTCATAGTGCTCAGGGCCTGGCCGGTTGCGATTGGTGGAATTGTTGCACTGCGCTCTCGCCGACAGCGATCAGCCGGCGGTTCAGATATAACAGGGCGGTACACTCGGTTTTTGTCGTAATACCATCGGAAATATCGCGTTGGGTTCTGTAGTAAGCGAGCTGATACAGATCTGTGCCCGACTGAAAAGCTTCAGTGATATCGGGCCCCCCCAGTTTTTGCCGGACATGGTCCTGAGTAACGGTGGTGTTCGGTTGTAAGGTATTGATGAACTTGCGATTATAAGCTTCGCGATCGGTCCAGACCATCGCATCCGGATCGTCCTTATAGACATTCAGCGCCAGCCAGGTCGCTAGCGGATAGACCGCAACTAACAATGCTGCGAGCAATCCCCAACGCAGATATTTTTTCATTACAGCGCCACCGCAATAGAGTAACCAGTAATCAGAAGCAAACATTTTTCCGCGGTTTCAGCTGTCATGTGTAGACCTCCTATACAAAAAATCTGCCAGGTTGATTCGCAACAGGCCAGTTTTCCGGCACTAACACTGCAAGGCTGACATCATCCGGTCAGCCAACAGACAATATACAGTGTCAAAAACACTGCGGCGCCTGAACGCGCCGGAGTGGGAGCTTGCAACGATGGGTACCCGTCTAGCGGCTGATTTGATAGCAGGGGATATATTTACTGCCGGGTAATTTCATCCGGCCTTGGGCCACAAAGGCTTCTAACAAGTTGTCCATCAGCTCCATCAATCCAGGCTCGCCAGACAAAATAAAGGGACCATGGCTTTTTATGGCTCTGATGCCTTCGTCTTTTACGTTCCCTGCGACTATGCCGGAGAACGCCCGGCGCAGATTGGCAGCCAGCCGGGCCTTGTCCTGCTCAAGATGCAGATTCAGGCTCGCCATGTTCTGGTGTGTAGGCGCAAACGGATGCTGGAAGTCATCGTCAATCTGCAGCGTCCAGTTGAAATGATAGGCGTCGCCGACCGATTTACGGTATTGCCGTACATCCTGACAGCCTTGTTTCAGTTTTTGTGCAACTGCTACCGGGTCGTCAATGATCACTTCAAACAAATCCAGCGCGGCTTTGCCCAAAGTTTTCTCGATAAAACTCTGTAATTCAGTGAAATAAGCTGCGCTTTGTTTCGGACCAGTCAGGATCACCGGCAACACCTGCTGCCGGTTTTGCTCGTGCAGCATAATACCGAGCAGGTACAGCAGTTCTTCCGCCGTGCCGGCGCCGCCCGGGAAAATAATGATGCCGTGGGCAGTGCGGATAAAGGCTTCCAGGCGTTTTTCAATATCCGGCAGGATCACCAGTTCGTTGACGATAGGGTTTGGCGGTTCAGCGGCAATGATGCTCGGTTCGGTCAGGCCCAGATAACGGCCTGTGCTGATGCGCTGTTTGGCATGCCCGATAGTGGCGCCTTTCATCGGACCTTTCATCGCGCCGGGGCCACAACCGGTACAGATATCCAGCCCACGCAGACCGAGCTGATACCCGACTTCTTTGGTGTACTTGTATTCGGTTTCATTGATGGAATGGCCGCCCCAGCACACGATCATATTTGGCGTTGCCCCTGGCGCTATGACCTGAGCGTTGCGCAGAATATCAAACACTGAATGCGTGATGTGCTCACTGTTATGCAGATCCAGTCGTTTTTCGTCAGCCCCCAGGCGAGTGTGATAAAACAGGATGTCGCGCAGCACCGCAAACAAATGCTCGTGGATACCTTTGATCAGTTCACCGTCCACAAAAGCGCCTGCGGGCGGGTTAAACAGTTCAATTTTGATGCCGCGCTCTCTGGCAACTAAATTCACCGCAAAGTCTTTAAACTGGTCGTAAATCTCCGCAGAGCTGTCGGTATGGCTGCCGACGTTCAACACGGCCAGGCAACAATTGCGGAACAATTTAAAAGTTTCACTGTGCGCATGTTGCTTCAGCTGATCAACTTCCAGCTGTGACAACAAATCCATCGCGCCTAACGGGTTTAACTGTACATGCATCTTGCACTCCTTGGACGGCACGGGGACCAGAATAGCGGGCTCAGGGCTTCAGAATAACCAGGTCGCGGCCCTGGCGTTTGGCGTCATATAACGCGTCATCGGCCCGGTCAAAAGCCTCACGCCCTTCATCTGTCGGCTTGAGTTGGGTGGCCCCGAATGATATTGAGATAACGACGTTGGTGTCTTTGAATTTAAAGGGAATACGTTTAATTTTTTCCCTTAATGTATTCAGCGGGTTTTCCAGTTGCTCCAGCGGCGTATCCGGAAACAACAAAATAAATTCCTCACCGCCGTAACGGGCGATAAAATCAGCTTCCCGCATACTTTGCTTCAGCGCTTTTGCAATAACTTTCAGTGTTTTATCACCAGCACTGTGGCCATAAGTGTCATTAATAACCTTAAAGTGATCCACATCTGCCAGCACTATCGACAACGGCGTGTTGTAGCGACGGCTGCGTTTGAGTTCCAGTTCATAACGTTCATCAAAAGCCGCGCGGTTTGGCAGCTCTGTTAAGGCGTCCTGCAGGCTGCGGAATTTTTGTTCCGCCAGACGTTTTTTAAACTGCTGCGCTTCTTCTTCCAGTTCTCTTAAGCGGCTATCCATTTCTTTGACTGAACTGAGCAGGATTTCGCGCTCTTGCTTCTCCAGCTTTTCTTTATCTTTTAAAGAATTACTTAATGTGGTTAATTTGTCCGTGACCAGCGACTGTAACTGCTCCAGCGAAGTGGCAGATTGGGTGTCATGGCTTAACACACTGATTTGTTGCTCAATCTGCTGATTCAGCAACGCCATTTTTTCGCGGATGTTATTCGTCGATTTCAGCGATGAGACCAGCGAGTTTTGTACGCTGTTCAGTGCATCATTGAGTTTTAGCAAAAAATGCTGCGCTGACTGCCGCTCTTCGTTAATGCTGGAAATGATAATTTCGATGGTTCGCAGACAGGCTTCCAGTAGTTTCTCGATACTGAGCTCGCCAAGCAGGCTGATCCGGATCGCATTAATGGCGTTGGCATAGCTGCCCTCAAACGCCAGTTCACTCAGCAGATTGGTCAGCTCGATGGAGATCTGCCGGCAGATGCCTTCATACCTTGTACTGTCGCTGATCTCCTGTAAATCCAGGCTTTGTTTGGCATTTAACGCCAGCTGATATAGTTCAGTCAGATGGGTCAGGTGCGGGATGTAGGCATGGATAGTGGGAGCGGGTTCTTCGATCCGTGATAATAAATCTCGTAAATCACGTCTGAGCTGATTGGGTAATCCACGTTGTTTTTGCAGCAGTTTTCCTGCTTCGCTGATGGTGACTTGGGCTTTACGGACTTCCTGTTGTTGCCGGCTTTCCAGGGTTTTCAGATGTTCCGTCGTCGCATCAATTTGCGGTAACAGTTTTTCCAGGTCCGTGCCATTGCCAAGTTGTTGCCGCAAACGTGCCAGCCGGTTGTCCAGTTCAACGTCAATGCCTTTGCACACCAACGACAGTCTGGCGACAAACTGGGTCAGAATAACGAACTGACTTTCGTAGGTATCTTCCAGCTGCTTGCGAGCTTTGACGGCACTTGCCAGTTGTTGTTTCAGAGATTGTTCGGAATCCACGACTCAGATGTTCCCGTCAGTATCGGCGAAGGAGGCTGGGCTAAGTATATCGCTTGTGTGTAAAAAACATAGTCAAAAATAAACCGCGGCTCTGCTGGTTCGACCGCTTGTTTTATCCACAGATTCAATGTGTTGTTTTATCGACATCAAGTGTTCTGTGTATTGTCCTCGTTATCTTTCGAAACGAAACTACACGTGTGGAAATAAATAAAGCCGGGACTCTGCAGTCACCGGCTTTATTTATCTCGGCTGTTCAATGACAGCACGAATTATTTTTTTGTCAGGTAGTAGGGTAACCAGGTTTGCTCTTCAGCAGCGGTAAGCATGTTCATAACAACTTTCCTGTATCAGCATTAAGTCAAGCATTCGGTTGGGTTGATGTGTCTGGCACCAACGAAAGTTATTTAATCATATTTCGATTCGAAAGTAAAAGTTATTTTGTAATATTACATGTTGGGTTACATAAGTTTTGGCAGTGAAATTTGCCACCTTCAACGCAAAGGACTGGTTTCGTGCTGCTTTATTGCTTAGGCTGGGCAAAAAAACGGAGTATTTATGCGCTATTTTGCTTTTTTAGTATTGTTGTGTCCTTTTTTCGCCAGCGCCGCTGTCGATTATCAGATCAGTATCACTGAACCCGATCAACATCTGGCGGACGTTACAATCCGCTTGTCCGCAACACAAGCCGGCCCTTTTGACCTGAAACTTCCGGCCTGGCGCAGCGGCAAATATCAGATTCTTGATTTGGCCAACGGTGTGCGCCGGTTTGAGGCGCGTTTAGTGGATGGACCGCAACTGCTGACAGAAAAAACCGAAAAAAGTACCTGGCAACTGCAAGTGCCGACGGCCGGGACTATTGAGGTGCGTTATCAGGTTTACGCCAACGAACTCAATCAGCGTACCCGTCATATTGATGACACACATGCGTATATCAATGCGTCAGCTTACCTGATGTACCACGAAGCGCAGCGCAAAGATCCTGTGACTGTCAGTTTGCAGGTGCCGGCAACGTGGCGCAGTACGTCCGGCATGGTACGGACAGGCGATCACAGTTTTAAAGCGGCGGATTATGATGTGTTAGCCGATTCACCAATTGAAACTGGCATCCATCAGAGTTTTAGTTTTAAAGCCGATGGTCGTGATTACGAAGTGGTATTCTGGGGGCAAGGTAATTTTGACACGGCGCAAACAGTCAAAGATCTGCAGAAAATCGTGTTACAGGCCAGCAGTATCTGGCAAGGCTATCCATACCAGAATTACCTGTTTATCGTCCATGCTGCCAGCGGCTCACGTGGTGCAACTGAACATCTGAACTCGACAGTGATCCAACGTGATCGTTTCAGTTTCCGTAAACGTGAGCATTATCTGGAGTTCCTGTCGACGGCGGCGCATGAGCTGGTGCACACCTGGAACGTCAAAGCCTACCGGCCGGCAGAACTGGTCCCTTACGACTATCTGCAACCGAATTACAGTAAACTGTTGTGGATTTCGGAAGGTTCAACCAGTTATTTCCAGAATCAGTTGTTGTTGCGCGCCGGCCTGATGACGCCTGAGGAATTTTATACTGACCTTGCCAAGCGGTTAAAACGCTTTGCCCGCACGCCCGGACGTGAAATTCAGTCAGTGGCACAAAGCAGTTTTGATAACTGGATTAGTCTGGGTGGTGATCATGCGGATAATTTCAGTGTGAACATTTACAGCGAGGGTTACCTGGTCAGTTGGATGCTGGACCATTTCCTTTTAAGTAACAGTGGGTTAAAGGCCAATTACCGCACTTTACACAATGAGTTGTATCAGCGTTTTGGTAAAACCACTGCTTTTAGCGCAGCTGATGTGCAGCAGATAGCACTGGATTTAACCGGAAAACCGCTACAAGAGTTCTGGGCTGCGCAGGTGGAAAGTCCGCTGGAACTGGATGCTGACACCATATTGAAAGCGGCAGGCCTGCAGCTGAGTAAACCCAAAGCTACAGAACCGTTCACTGGCCTGACGGTACAGGCGCAAAAAGACCTGGCTGAAGTCATGAAGGTGGAACGCGGTTCACCGGCCTGGCAGGCTGATTTGTCAGCTGGCGACCAGATCATTGCTGTGAACGGCTTGCAGCTGCAGACTGAACTGGCGGAACGGTTAAAAGATTTCCCGGCTGGTAGTACAGTGACCCTGACGCTGTTCCGCGATGGCCGTTTGCTGGAGCGGACGCTGACGCCACAAACGCAGCCGGCAGGCAACTGGCAAATCACACCTGTGGCCAAACCGAGCCGCCAACAAAAGGCTTATTATCAGGCCTGGCTCGGTATGGATTTACCTGCGGCGAAATAGTCGCAAGGACAACTGATAAAGCCCGCGCTGCGGGCTTTTTGCTTTGCAGTTTCTGGATTGTTATTGCCGGGTCAGGCGGATATTCGGCGGTGTGTAGGGGACGCTGCTGCGCAGTGGATTAATATCGAGGCCACCGCGGCGTGTATAACAGGCATATACCGCCAGAAACTCAGGTGCCGCCAGACGCCATATATCAGTGTAAATACGCTCAACACATTGTTCATGAAATTCATTGTGCTGGCGGAAACTAATCAGATATCGGAGCAGGCTTTCATGGCAAAGCGCCGGGCCTTTGTAGTGGATAAACACACTGGCCCAGTCCGGTTGCGATGTGATCAGGCAATTTGATTTCAGCAGATGCGAATGTAATTTTTCTTCGACAATGCTGTCAGGATCGGCCAGCCGCAATAAGGCACCGTCATACTGATACTGGTTGATTTCAATATCCAGCTCGTCGATACAACGCCCCGGGATCCAGGTTGGCTGAAACGCTACCAGTTCGTTAACATGATGAATAGTGACCGCTACAGCTTTACCGGCACAGGCGGATAAATCCTGCTGCATGGTCTGATAGACCTGGCTGATATCCCGGAAGCGGGTCTGGTTAAAGCTATTTAGGTACAGCTTAAAAGATTTGGACTCAATCAGGTTGGCGGAGTCAAAAGGTACTGTCACTGTCAGCAAAGCCACCATTGGTTTGCCTTTGCTGTTAAGCCAGGACAATTCATAACCGTGCCAGACATCATGACCGACAAAGGGTAGCGCGGCATCCGCCGGCAGGCCTATCGCATCCCGCGCCAGCTGACGGGGCACTGGCTGTAACAAGCCGGCATCATATTGATCGGCATAAGCCGTCACTTTGCCAAGGCTCAGATGGGCCAGGGCGGCTTCAGTTTGTTTTGTCATGACAGATCCGAAAAGCATAAAATGGTCAGAAGGCAACTTTGCCCAGTTTATCACAGGAAGCGTATTTCGATGTCTGAGTTACAGCAGCAGTTACTGCAATTGGCACAACTATCCGAGGCTCAGGCGCGCCAACGCGGCGAACAATGGCGGACCTGGGCCGATCTGGCCGAATCATCACCGGCGCAGTTTGGCGAAGTCACTGACGAACAAGTCGCCTGGTGGCCAGTCGCGCAAACAGCACCACTTGATTTTGCCGGCATTGAACAAGGTCTGGACCTGCCGCTGCATCCTTCCATTAAAGAGTTCTACGCCACTTTATGGGGCTCAGATCTGCCAGTCGCACATCCGCGTGGCCCAGCCAGCCTGTTGTTACTCTGGCATTCGGGCGATTTTGTCCGGCTGCAACAAAATTTAATCGCTCATGTGTTGATGAAACGCCGGCTGAAGCAACGTGAGACACTCTTTTTTGCCGTGACGGATGAAGAGGATACGATGTTGTCGGTACTCAACAGCACAGGTGAAGTGTATCTGGAGCATACCGGCCAGGAAGTCAAACAGCTGCTGGCTCCTGATTTACTGAGCTTTTTGCGCCAGCTGCAACCTGCTTGAAGCGGCAATTATCCCTGACACTGCCAGGCGATGTTGCTGACCAGCAAACAGCGGTCACAGCGAAAATCAAAATGTTGATGCCAGGGCTCTGACAGCAACCAGTCACCACCACAACCCGGACAGCGACGCTGAGTTTCTGCTTCGCAGTCAGTGCTGCTGCCGCGATACAAGGCGTAATAAACCGGTTTAGCGATGCGCTGGCTGATGCCGCGGGCAAAGGCTCGGCCTTGACGGTTGAGCTGACTGCCAAAGTTCTGTAACGCGCGCTCAGCCGGTTTGAGTAACACACTGTTTTGCTGCATCTGAACTTCGTCCAGCGCCTGGTATTGCAGCTGCCAGCGGATCAAATCCTCAAAGCCCGCGCTGGTTCCAAAACGGTATAAGGGTACAGGCGCAAAATGTTCGGCACAATAAAGCACCGAGTTCATTTGGGCAAAGCGGCAATACAGGATGAATTGATCTGCGTTTTTACAAGGATCTGTGTGATTCGACATCAGATCGACGCCGGCGATTTCTGTTTTGGGATAGGACAGCCCGGCCTGCTGCAGTGCATCCAACGCTTGCCGGCCGGAGTCGCTGTGATGGTGCATCTGCAGTGCATCCGGAGCAGGCAGCAGAACCCGGCTGACAAAATTGTCTTGCTGCAACACAGTTGGAAATTCCCGGCCAAGGATCTGGCCTTGAAAAATCAGCGCTTCCAGATAACGACGGATGGCTGCTTCTGCAGCGTCGTAGCTGGTATCACCAATGACCCTGAACGCTAAATCCGCGGCGTACATCAGCTTTTGCTCTGTAACAGCTGCAGGATTAAATCCAGTTTGTGTTCGAGCCTGGCGATATCCGCCTGCCAATTTGGCGGAGTGACGACTGCAGCTTGTGCGGCAGGGGCGGCCGGTGCTTCCTGCTGTTGTTGCATTGGGCTGCCTTGCGCCCGCCAGCTTTGATAAGCGCTGAACAGTTCAGTCGGGTTGATGCCCCCGCCCAAGCGGGCTCTGACCAGTGCCAGACTAGGGGATTTGCCTTCCTGCTGCAGTTGGCTGGCGATGGCACTGATTCTGCTCAGTAATGTGTTCATCAGGTTTCGTTACATTGGCTAAATATTGGTTTAATTTACCACTTTTAATTTTATGTATGCGAGTGTGGCGAGTTAAGTTATTGATATGAAATGATTTAAATGTTGGCATTCCCCTTGCTGTCCGGTTTTATCAATTCAGCTACCGAATTGTTTATTCAAAATATAAGGAAAATATATGCACGCATTTATCAAATTAGTCACCGCAGTTGCAGTGATCAGCAGTTTGTCCGGGTGTGTTGTTGCTGTGGGTAATGACGATTTTGACGACGACGATGACGGCAACAACTGGCGTAAAACTCAGCAATACAATCAGAATTATGTCAGCGCATTAAAAACTGGCACCGATATTGGCGCAGTACGACAAAATCTTGGCACGCCGGCATTTAGCGAGTCTTTTAGCAAGCAGGGCGAAACCGTAGAAGTGCTGTTTTATCGCACGCACCACAGCCACAGTGACGGCATGACCAGCAAAGATGAATGTACTGCACTGATCTTTAAACGTGGCTTGTTAGTCGGTTGGGGCGATAAAGCCTACCAGAATCTGTAAGCAGCATCGTTCTTATCAAAGCCGGGGGGTTAACAGAACCTTGCCCCGGCTTTTCACATTGCACTGATGCCAGTGCAAACTTGCAGTTCTGTTTTGCCCTGCTATCGTCAGTAAATTGATCACAAGGGGCTTGGCATGAACCGTAATATTTCGCTGGATTTCTCGAAGTGTCGTATTGAACAACTCAACGCCGAACAACTGCGGCAGGCCAGCTCGATTTTATATAGTGCTTATCATGACGACCCGCTATTTATGCAGATTTTTCAGGCTGATAAACCCGATTTTGAAGCCCGTTTACGCGCAGCTATCCGGGAAGAACTTGCCACATTTTGGGATAAACAACAGCCGGTGCTCGGTTTATTTTTCGAAGAGCAGTTGCTCGGTGTCGCCTGTCTGACCCAACCAGATGCAGGTTTTCAGGGCGAGCGTCTGTGGCATTGGCGGCTGAAGATGTTGTTAACAGCAGGCTATTTATCCAGCCGTCAAATGCTGGAAAAAGAGAAAAAAGTCCACGAAGCCATGCCGGCTGCTTCTTACCATATGCTGGCGTTTATTGCGCGTAATCCCGCCTATTATCATCCTGACGCGATGAGCCATTTTCTCAATGCAATTGATCACTGGGTCGACCAGCATCCCGGATCTGAAGGCGTTGGTGTCTTTGTAACACTGGATAAGTATTTGCCTTTTTTTCACCAGGACCAGTATGAGGTGGTTGGACAACTTGACTTCCAGAAGGTCAGCGGTAAATTGCTGTTTAGAAAACGGCAACAGTTGCAGGAATCCTGATGACAGAACAATCGTTCAAAACTTTTAAAGAGTTCTACCCTTATTACCTGCAGGAACATCAGCTGCCACTGTGCCGGGCTTTGCACTACTGTGGCAGTACGCTGGTGTTACTGATCCTGGGCTATGCCATTGTCAGCGCGCAGTTACAATGGCTATGGTTGATGCCAGTTGCCGGTTATGGCTTCGCTTGGGTGGGGCACTTTTTCGTTGAGCACAACAAACCTGCGACCTTCCGCTATCCGTTTTATAGTCTGCTGGGGGACTGGGTGATGTATGCTGAGTTTCTCAGTGGCCGGTTAGCGTCCAGCTTAGCGGCGTCAGACCCGAAACGGCGGTAGTTTGAAATCAGCCAGCCGCAAGCCTTTCATCCACAGTTCTGCCTGGTAACGGCTTTCGCCATCGCCGCTGAAATCAATCAGATATAAAGTCCGCAGGCCTTTACGCTGATTGATTTTTACCCAACGATGACCATCTCTGGCGCAATCCAGAAATTGCACTTGCTGCTGCTGGCAAAGCTGACGGGCCAGCGCCGTGGCACGCTCGTCCTGCCGGCGTTGCATTAAAAACAGATAAGCGACCAGCATCAGTGCCAGTAATACCGCAATTGAACTCATAATTGTTCCTCCTGCTTGAGATCATGTGGCTGATGCCCGGCAAAAGCAAGCCTTGTGCTAAAATCTGCGGCCTTTCTGGCGGGGGACATTCAGATGAAGTATCAACAAGCTCAACACTTATTACTGGCGATCGAACGTGAATTGCGTCAGCTGCAATGGTGGACGGCAACGCCGCCCAGTGCCGCTGCGCTTGCCAGTCAGGCCCCATTTTGCTGCGATGCCATGCCATTGCAGCAATGGCTGCAATATGTCTTGCTACCGCGGATGCAGGCGCTGATCGATGGGCAGTTGCCGCTGCCGGGGCAAATCAGTATTTGCCCCATCGCCGAAATCGCCTTTGCTGAATCAGGCGCTGCTGCCTGGCCTTTAATCAATCTGCTTGGCGATTTGGATGAATTACTCAGCGGCAGACGGGAGCAAAGCATTGCAAGAGTCTGAACTGAAGCCGCCGCTGGAGATCCTCTATCAGGATGAGTGGCTCGTTGCCGTGAATAAACCCGCTGGCATGCTGGTGCACCGTTCATTTTTGGATAAACATGAAACCGAGTTTGTCATGTTGCGTCTGCGTGACCAGATTGGACAGCATGTGTTTCCGCTACACCGGCTGGACCGGCCCACTTCAGGCGTGCTGTTGTTTGCGTTGTCTTCTGACATCGCGAGGCAAATGAGTGAGCAGCAACATCTTTGGCAGAAAACTTATCTGGCGGTCGTGCGCGGTCATCTTAAAGAGCCGTTGTTGCTGGACTATGCGCTGAAAGAACAGCTGGATGCCATTGCCGATAAATTTGCCCGTACAGATAAAGCGGCGCAAGCCGCGCAGTCAGCCATCTGGCCCTTAGAGCATATTGAGCTGCCATTTGTAGTGGGGCGTTATGCGACCGCCCGTTACAGCTTATTAGCCTTACAACCTTTAACCGGTCGTAAACATCAGTTGCGCCGGCACTGTGAACACCTGTTTCATCCAATTATCGGCGACACGACGCATGGTGACGGTAAACACAATCAGCTGTTCCGCCAGCAGTTTGACTGTAACCGTTTAATGCTGCATGCGGTCCGTTTGTGTTTCCGTCATCCGGTCACAGAGCAAGAAGTGGCTGTTCATGCCGCATTGCGGGATTTTGTCATGGTGTTGTCGCAACTTGGCTTTGCGTTTGATGAAGTTGCCGCAGCCAACAGTTTGACTGCGCTCAATGCCCGGTCTCTGGCCATCAGGTGTGATTCGCTCTCTGATGCAGTGCCATCAGGGCGCTGAATGAGGGGATTATCAGTTTCAGACTGAGTTTATATTCGTTCAAACCGAATATCGCATATTTTTGTTAATTGGTCTCAGTCTGGTAATTGGATTTATGTTAATTAATGACAAATAAATGAGAAATTTAATATAAATCAGTTTTTTTGTTTCACCTGGGGTTATGTATGGTGGAATATTTAAAAATTATTTAAATACAATTGCTTACACTTATTTTCTCTTGAGTGTGGAAAGCCGGGTTTATGTGATTTAACGTGGCAATTTCTTACCTGACTTGTGAATAGTTGTAATTTGAATGGAAATTTTACGCAGAATTTTCATTTTTTTTGTCTTTTCCAGTACCTGATAAAGGTATTTTCTCGATATACAGAAACAGTCTGTTCATGGTAATAGTAGAAAAGGAACGGAAAGTTCCTAGATAACAACAAATTGGAGAATAAGAAATAATGAAATCCAACAATGGAACATGGCGCTT